>NZ_JBEOTZ010000003.1:0-320058 GCF_040303825.1 Streptomyces sp. NPDC094143 | reverse complement strand
GGCGCCCGGCTGCCCGGCCCTGTCCGCGGCCTCAGCCGGCCCACGCTCTGCCGTGTACGCCGCCCCGGCGCCCGGCTGCCCGGCCCTGTCCGCGGCCTCAGCCGGCCCACGCTCTGCCGTGTACGCCGCCCCGGCGCCCGGCTGCCCGGCCCTGTCCGCGGCCCCAGCCGGGCCACGCTCTGCCCCGTACGCCGCCCCGGCCTGCGCACCGGTGCCGTCCGAGGGCGTTTGGCCGAACGTCCCGATCCCGGAACGCCCCGCAGGCGTGTCCGTCTCACCGCCCACCGACGGCGCCGCACCCCGCTGCCGGGGCGCCCGGAGGCTGCCTTCCGGGGGGAGAAGCCCGGAGACCCCCGGCCGCGCTCCCTCCCCGGCCGTCCGGTCCCCGCTCTCGATCCGCGGCGCGTCGCCGTGCCCGGGCACCACGGCCTCACCGGAACCCTGTCCGGAGGCCCCCGGCGTGCCCCAGGCCGCCGCGCCGTAGGCGTGGTGCGTGGGGCCGGAAGGCCCTGCCGCGCGCGAAGCCGTCCCTGGCGCGGGGGAGGTCACGTCATCGCCGGCGGGCCCGGGCACGCGCACGTGCCCCTCCCCGTCCGGCGTCGTCCGCACCCGGCCCCCCGGCCCCCCGGCGGGAGCCAGCCGCAGTGCCGACTCGCCGATCCGCAGCAGCGCCCCGGGCGCCAGAGGGACCGCCCGGCCGCCCACCCGCGCCCCGTCCAGCGTCGTGCCGTTCGTGGAGTCCAGGTCGGCGACCGAGACGCGGCCGTCCGCGGCCACCGTGACCGCGCAGTGCAGCCGGGAGACGTCCGGGTCGTCGAGGGGCACGTCGGCGTCGGCGGAGCGGCCGATGCGGATCTCACCGCCGTGCAGCAGATGGACACCGCCGGCGTCGGGGCCCGCGACCACCTGGAGCTGGGCCGGGGCGTCGTCCCACTCGGGATGCGGCTCAGGCTCCCCGGGCGCGCCCACGGACAGCACGGCACCGTCGGTCAGCGGGGGCTCGCCGAGCGTGCAGCGCTGCGCGTCGAGCCGCTGCTCCCCGGCGTACAGCACCGGCGTGCCCGAACCGTCGCCGCCGGAGACCACCTGGGCGAGCGCCGAGGCCACCGCCGCGAGCGCCGTACCGGCCGGTGCCGTGACCAGGACGTCGCTGCGTGGGGCGCGGTCCCGCCCCGGAGCCGATGCGCCCAGCGGATCTACGACGGTCAGCCGGATCTGCATCGCCGTCAGCGGTCCCTTCTGCCCGGGCACGGAGCCCCCCGCCCCGCCCCGGCACGTCGGCCAGTACTGCAGGCATCCTCGCACCTGCCACTGACACCGCGCCCCTCGCTCGGGAAAAGGCGATCTTGATTGGTCGGCTCTGCCCGTAAAAGTGCCTGAGAAATGACCCGCGGGCGTCGTCTTGAGATCGGTCACGTTCGTTCCCGGCAACCACAAGACCGAGGTGAGCGTCTTTCGTTCGAACGCGTGTGAGCGCGGATCCGTAAGACGCGAGAAAGACGACACTCCGGTCCTCGGCGACCCGGCACTACAGTGGGTCGGACAGGCCAGCAGGCAAGGCAAGCACCAGGGAGCGCATGACGTGCGGCCGGTAGGCAGCAAGTACCTGCTCGAGGAGCCGCTCGGACGCGGCGCCACGGGCACCGTCTGGCGAGCCCGCCAGCGCGAGACGGCGGGCGCCGAGGCGGCCGTGCCGGGACAGCCCGGCGAGACCGTCGCGATCAAGGTCCTCAAGGAGGAGCTGGCCGGCGACCCGGACATCGTCATGCGGTTCCTCCGGGAGCGCTCCGTCCTGCTCCGGCTGACCCACCCGAACATCGTCCGGGTCCGCGACCTGGTCGTCGAGGGCGAGCTGCTGGCACTGGTCATGGACCTCGTCGACGGTCCCGACCTGCACCGCTACCTGCGCGAGAACGGGCCCTTCACGCCCGTCGCGGCGGCGTTGCTCACCGCCCAGATCGCCGACGCGCTCGCCGCCAGCCACGCCGACGGCGTCGTCCACCGCGACCTGAAGCCGGCCAACGTGCTGCTGAAGCAGTACGACGGGCGGATGCACCCGCTGCTGACCGACTTCGGCATCGCCCGCCTCGCCGACTCCCCGGGCCTGACCCGCACCCAGGAGTTCGTCGGCACGCCCGCGTACGTCGCCCCCGAGTCGGCCGAGGGCCGCCCGCAGACCTCCGCCGTGGACATCTACGGCGCCGGCATCCTGCTGTACGAGCTGGTCACCGGTCGCCCGCCGTTCTCCGGCGGCTCCGCCCTCGAAGTGCTGCACCAGCACCTGAGCGCCGCGCCGCGCCGCCCCTCCACGGTCCCCGACCCGCTGTGGACGGTCATCGAGCGCTGCCTGCGCAAGAACCCGGACGAGCGGCCCAGCGCCGTCAACCTCGCCCGCGGCCTGCGCGTCGTCGCCGAGGGCATCGGCGTGCACGCGAACTCCGCGCAGATCGCCGCCGCCGAGGGCGTGGGCGCGCTCCTGGTGCCCGACCCGGCCCCCGCTCCGGTGCCGGACACGCCCGGCGCGGCCGACCCCACGCAGGTCCTGCCGCACGGCGCGGGCGCCTACGACCCGAACGCCGCGACCAGCGTCCTGCCGCACACCGGCGGCCCGGCTGGCGCCGCCGATCCCACCGCCGTCCTGCCCCACCGGGGCGCGGCCGACCCGACGGCCGTCATGCCGCCGGTCCCGCCGGGCGCGCCCGGCAGCCCCGGGCAGCAGAACCAGCAGGGCGGCCCCGAGGACCCGCACCCCTGGCAGAACCAGCTGCGCGCGGCCCGCGACCGCAACGAGCAGACTCAGGTCCAGTACCTCGACCCGAACGAGGACCCGCTGCGCCGCCGCCCGCAGCGCCAGGTCGCCCGGCCGCAGCAGCAGCCCCCGCGCCGCCAGGCGCCCCCGCCCGGCCCCGGCTACGGCCACCCGCAGCAACAGCAGCAGCCGCAGCAGTACGCCCCACAGCCCCAGCGGCCCCAGCGGCCCCAGCCGCCGCAGCGCTACGCCCCGCCGGCGCCCCCGGCCCAGCCGCAGCAGCCCCAGCAGCCGCAGCGACCCCAGCGCGAGCCCCGGCAGCCTCGGCAGCGCAGCGCCAACCGGATGCGCATCCCCGGCCTGGGCTGCCTCAAGGGCTGCCTGTTCACGATCGTCATCCTGTTCGTCGCCGGCTGGCTGATCTGGGAGCTGAGCCCGCTCCAGGACTGGATCGGCACCACCAAGGGCTACTGGGACCAGCTCACCGACTGGTTCTCCACGGTGACCGGCTGGCTCGAGAAGCTCGGCGGGAGCGGTTCGGGCACGAACTGACCCGAACCACCCTGCGGGGTTGGTGATTTGTCGACACCTGGCGGGTGATTTCGGCCTCCGCGGTGAAGGTTGGCTCCTCGGACGCGTAGTTTTAGCGACAACACGCGTCGGTAGGAGCAGCCTTGGCACGGAAGATCGGCAGCCGGTACACCGCCCACCAGATCCTCGGGCGGGGCAGCGCCGGCACGGTGTGGCTGGGTGAGGGACCGGAAGGCCCCGTCGCCATCAAGCTGCTGCGTGAGGACCTCGCGTCCGACCAGGAACTCGTCGGGCGCTTCGTGCAGGAGCGCACGGCCCTGCTCGGTCTGGAGCACCCGCACGTGGTGTCCGTGCGCGACCTGGTCGTCGACGGCAACGACCTGGCCCTCGTCATGGACCTCGTCCGCGGCACGGACCTGCGCACCCGCCTGGACCGGGACCGCCGCCTCGCCCCCGAGGCGGCCGTCGCGATCGCCGCCGACATCGCCGACGGACTCGCGGCCGCCCACGCCGCCGGGGTCGTGCACCGGGACGTCAAGCCGGAGAACGTCCTCCTGGACATGCAGGGCCCGCTCGGCCCCGGCGGCTCCCACCGGGCGCTGCTCACCGACTTCGGCGTCGCGAAGCTCATCGACACCCCGCGCCGCACCAAGGCCACGAAGATCATCGGCACGCCGGACTACCTCGCCCCGGAGATCGTCGAGGGCCTGCCCCCGCGCGCGTCCGTCGACATCTACGCGCTCGCCACCGTCCTGTACGAGCTGCTCGCGGGCTTCACCCCGTTCGGTGGCGGCCACCCGGGCGCGGTCCTGCGCCGGCACGTCACGGAGACGGTCGTCCCGCTGCCCGGCATCCCCGACGAGCTGTGGCAGCTGCTCGTGCAGTGCCTGGCCAAGGCCCCGGCCTCCCGGCTGCGCGCCTCCGAGCTCGGGGCGCGGCTGCGGGAGCTGCTGCCGATGCTGGCGGGCATGCCGCCGCTGGAGGTGGACGAGCCGGACACCGAGCAGACCGAGGAGACCGGCCGCGAGGAACAGCCCGCTTCCGGACCGGCCCCGGCCGGCCGGCAGGTCCGGCGGCGGGGCGCCGTCCCGCTGGTGCCGGGTGCGAAACCGGCCGACTCCAACCGGGACACCCACACCTCCATGCGCGTCCCGGCCCCCGACGAGCTGGCCGGCGGCGCCCACGGCACGGCCCGGGCCCCCCGCGCCCCCGGCGCCCCCCGCCCGGGCTCGGCCCGCAACCGCGCCGTGGCCCGCCGCCGCAGGGTGGCCCTGGGCGCGGGCGCGGTGGTCCTGGCGGCGGCGGTCGGCGTGGGCGCCTGGCTGTCCTCCTCGGGCGACGACACGGACCCCCCGCCCCAGGACACGAAGAACTCGGCCCCCCAGACGCCCTGACCGCGATCTCCGACGCACCCGGGCTCGCTGCGGCAGTCCGGCGGACCTCGCCCGCCCCTGCCGACGGGTGCCGGGCAGCGGCTCTGCGACCGGACCGGCTGGGCGGGGGGAACCACGGCGCTCGGGCCATCCGGGGGAAGCACCCCGGGTCCCCGGCCGGGCCGGGTGACCTGGCCCGGTTCTCCGGCAGGCGCCGGTGCCGCCCACGCCTCGTACCGGCGCGGTCGGCCCCTTCGTACCGGTCGGACCGGACCGGCTGGGCGGGGGGAAGCACGGCGCTCGGGCCATCCGGGGGAAGCACCCCGGGTCCCCGGCCGGGCCGGGTGACCTGGCCCGGTTCTCCGGCAGGCGCCGGTGCCGCCCACGCCTCGCTCCCGGCGCGGTCGGCCCCTTCGTACCGGTCGATCCGGCGGCCTGGCCCGCGCCGCCCGACACCCGTCGGCAGGGCCGGCGAGGTCCGCGCGGTCGTCGCAGCGAGCCGGAGTGTTCCGTCCCGGGGCCCGGCGTCGTCGGACGCGTCGCGCCTGCCGATGCAGAGGCCGGCTCAGCCGCTCGGCTTCCGCCGGTCAGGCCGGTCAGGCCGGTCAGACCGGCGAGGTCCGCGCGGTCGGACGCGAACCGTCGGGGGTTCCGGCCGCGGGCGTCCACGGCCGGGCCGCGCGCCACCGGGGTGCCGCCCGCGTCGGTCGTGCCCAGCCCCGGGCCCCATGGCCTGGGCCCCCGCGGTGGGCGTCCGGGCATGGCCGGCGGGCGGAGCCGTTACGCTGGAGGGCGTGGCAGTCGTCGACGTATCCGAAGAGCTCAAGTCCCTCTCCTCGACCATGGAGTCGATCGAGGCCGTTCTGGACCTCGAGAAGATGAGGGCAGACATCGCCGTGCTCGAGGAGCAGGCGGCCGCGCCGTCCCTGTGGGACAACCCCGATGAGGCGCAGAAGATCACCAGCAAGCTGTCCCACCTCCAGGCGGAGGTGCGCAAGGCCGAGACCCTGCGCGGTCGCATCGACGACCTGAGCGTCCTCTTCGAGATGGCCGAGGAGGAGGACGACCCGGACACCCGCGCCGAGGCCGAGTCCGAGCTCGTGGCCGTGAAGAAGGCGCTGGACGAGATGGAGGTCCGTACGCTCCTGTCCGGCGAGTACGACTCCCGCGAGGCCCTGGTCAACATCCGTGCCGAGGCCGGTGGCGTCGACGCCGCCGACTTCGCCGAGAAGCTCCAGCGGATGTACCTGCGCTGGGCCGAGCAGCGCGGCTACAAGACCGAGCTGATCGAGACCTCGTACGCGGAAGAGGCCGGCATCAAGTCGACCACCTTCGCCGTCCAGGCGCCCTACGCCTACGGCACCCTCTCCGTCGAGCAGGGCACGCACCGGCTCGTGCGCATCTCGCCCTTCGACAACCAGGGCCGGCGGCAGACGTCCTTCGCGGGTGTCGAGATCCTGCCCGTGGTCGAGCAGTCCGACCACGTCGACATCGACGAGAGCGAGCTGCGGATCGACGTGTACCGCTCCTCGGGTCCCGGCGGTCAGGGCGTGAACACCACGGACTCCGCGGTGCGCATCACCCACCTCCCCACCGGCATCGTCGTCTCCTGCCAGAACGAGCGCTCGCAGATCCAGAACAAGGCCACGGCGATGAACGTCCTCCAGGCCAAGCTGCTGGAGCGGCGCCGTCAGGAGGAGCAGGCCAAGATGGACGCCCTCAAGGGCGACGGCGGCAACTCCTGGGGGAACCAGATGCGTTCCTACGTCCTGCACCCGTACCAGATGGTGAAGGATTTGCGCACCGAGTTCGAGGTCGGCAACCCCGAGGCCGTGTTCAACGGCGAGATCGACGGTTTCCTCGAAGCCGGAATTCGCTGGCGCAAGCAGCAGGAGAAGTAAGTTTGTCGACAAGGCAACTGCCGCCCCCGGGGCGGCAGTTGCCTTTTGTGTGCCCTCATGTCTGGGTTTTACATCACACTCACAGGCTCAGACTCCCGGCATAGACCCCTTAGTTGGACATGGCGTCCGCAAACGGCCTTGACGTGTCTGTGAAAAGTGGGAAGGGTGAAGCGCGGCATGCGTGTCTCTGGGGCGCATGTGAACCGGGGGGCCTTTCACCGCGGCTGTCCCCGTCGAGCACAGCCCCGAACGCTGCCTAATGACGATGAGCTACTGGGGGTAGCAACCACATGACGAAGAAGACGCGGATCCGTGTCGCGCGGATAGCGGCCGGCGCCGTGATCGCCGCCGGTGCCTCGCTGACCGCCGCCGGTGCCGCATCCGCCGCCGAGGCCGAGGACTGCCTGCTCGGCATCCTGTGCGCCGAGGAGTCTCCGGTCCCGACGCCGACGCCCACGCCCACGCCGACGGAGGAGCCGACCGGCATCCCCACGAACCTCCCGACCGACCCGCCGTCGACCGAGGAGCCCCCGGCCGAGCCCACGGAGGAGCCCACCGAGCCGACCGAGGACCCGACGGACGAGCCGAGCAACCCGGGCAACGGTGGCGGGAACGGCAACGGCAACGGTGGCGGGAACGGCAACGCCAACGGCGGCGGCAACGGCGGCGGCAACAACGCCGACCCCGACGGTGGCGCCTCCACCCAGGAGCAGGGCTCCTCGGCCCTCACCGACACCGGCTCGGACAACACCCCGGCCCCGCAGGCCCAGGCCGGCGGCCCCGAGCTCGCCGAGACGGGTGCCGCGCAGACCACCTTCCTGGTGCTCGGCGCCGCCACGATGATCGCCGGCGGTGTCGGCTTCCGCGTCCTGCCGCGCCTGATGGGCGGCCGGGGCGGCGCCGCCGCCTGACGGTAGCCGCGTCCGCACGGACCGTGCGCACAGCGAAGGGCCCGGAGCATGCTCCGGGCCCTTCGCCATGCGCGCCGACAGAGGGCTCGCTCGGAGAGCTACGCCGTCACGCGGTCTGGTGCGCCAGCAGCGCCACGGCCGCGATCAGCACCGTCAGCAGGGCGATCAGCGCCATCGGGCTCAGGCCCGCGAGGAAGTTGTCCTGCTGCAGGCGCTCACGGTTCGCGCGGCACACGGGGCAGCGGCCCTCGCTCACGGGGGCCGCACAGTTCGCGCACACCAGCCGGTCGTACGTCATGCGCTTGCCCTCCTTGCGACGGTTCCACGTGTCCAACGTTCGTGGGGGTGGGAATGTTCCCCCTCCACTCTGCCAGGTTCCTCCGGAGGGTGCGCGCCGCTCGCACGGTTCCCCGCCCCGCCGGGGGACGTACAAAACGGCACATCCGATGCGCAACGGCGACCGGTGACTGCGGTGCCGTGCCCGGGTCGCGTAAGGTCACGCTCATCTACCCCCGGCGACCCGTGGTGCATCCGTGATCCGATTCGACAATGTCTCCAAGGTCTACCCCAAGCAGACCCGCCCCGCCCTCAGGGATGTCTCCCTGGAGGTCGAGAAGGGCGAGTTCGTCTTCCTCGTGGGGTCCTCCGGCTCCGGAAAGTCCACCTTCCTGCGGCTGATCCTCCGCGAGGAGCGGTGCAGCCACGGCCAGGTGCACGTCCTGGGCAAGGACCTCGCCCGCCTCTCCAACTGGAAGGTGCCGCAGATGCGGCGCCAGCTGGGGACGGTCTTCCAGGACTTCCGGCTGCTGCCGAACAAGACGGTCGGCGAGAACGTCGCCTTCGCGCAGGAGGTCATCGGCAAGTCGCGCGGCGAGATCCGCAAGTCAGTGCCGCAGGTACTGGACCTCGTCGGGCTCGGCGGCAAGGAGGACCGGATGCCCGGCGAGCTGTCCGGTGGTGAGCAGCAGCGCGTCGCCATCGCGCGGGCGTTCGTCAACCGCCCGAAGCTGCTCATCGCCGACGAGCCCACCGGCAACCTCGACCCGCAGACCTCGGTCGGCATCATGAAGCTGCTCGACCGCATCAACCGGACGGGCACGACCGTGGTGATGGCCACGCACGACCAGAACATCGTGGACCAGATGCGCAAGCGCGTCATCGAGCTGGAGAAGGGCCGCCTCGTCCGCGACCAGGCCCGCGGCGTCTACGGCTACCAGCACTGAGACCGCTTCCCGAGATCCACGGAAAGGCATAACCAGCCGCCATGCGCGCCCAGTTCGTCCTGTCGGAGATCGGCGTCGGTCTCCGCCGCAACCTGACGATGACCTTCGCCGTCATCGTCTCCGTCGCCCTGTCGCTGGCCCTGTTCGGCGGGTCGCTCCTGATGAGCGACCAGGTCAACACCATGAAGGGCTACTGGTACGACAAGGTCAACGTCTCGATCTTCCTCTGCAACAAGTCCGACGCCGAGTCCGACCCCAACTGCGCCAAGGGCGCGGTGACCGAGGACCAGAAGAAGCAGATCAAGAGCGACCTCGACAAGATGGACGTCGTCCAGACGGTCACGTACGAGTCGCAGGACCAGGCGTACAAGCACTACAAGGAGCAGTTCGGCGACTCCCCGCTGGCCGCCTCCCTCACGCCGGACCAGATGCAGGAGTCGTACCGCATCAAGTTGAAGGACCCGGAGAAGTACCAGGTGGTCGCCACCGCCTTCAACGGGCGGGACGGCGTGCAGTCCGTGCAGGACCAGAAGGAGACCCTGGACAACCTCTTCAAACTGCTGGAGGGCATGAACTGGGCCGCGCGCGCGGTGATGGCGCTGATGCTGGTCGTCGCGCTGATGCTGATCGTCAACACCGTGCGTGTCTCGGCGTTCAGCCGGCGGCGCGAGACCGGCATCATGCGCCTGGTCGGAGCCTCGGGCTTCTACATCCAGGCGCCGTTCATCATGGAGGCCGCGGTCGCCGGACTCATCGGCGGCACCCTCGCGTGCGCCTTCCTGCTCGTCGCGCGGTACTTCATCATCGACCACGGACTGGCCCTGGCCGATCAGCTCACACTGATCAACTTCATCGGCTGGGACGCAGTGCTCACCAAGCTGCCGCTCATCCTCGCCACGAGTCTGCTGATGCCCGCGCTGGCCGCGTTCTTCGCGCTGCGCAAGTACTTGAAGGTGTGACGCATGCCAAGAGGGGCCGTGCGGTCAACGGACCGTACGGCCCTTTCCCTTGTCCTAGACTCACCGGCATGTCAGGTCGTGACCCGTTCTGTCAGCCCCGTCGCATCCGCCGCGGGGCCGCCCTGACATTGGTCTTCGCGAGCGTGCTCGCCGCCGGTGCCGCCACCGGCGTGCTGCCGCAGGCCGACCGGAAGTCGGCCCCCGACGAGGCCCGTTCGGCCCGCCCGGCCGGGCACCACGCGGAGGTCGCCAGGGCGGCCGAGGAAGCCATGGCCGACGGCAAGTCCCCCGTGGAGGCCGCGCAGCGCGCCGTCAGCCGCAGCGGCGACCGCTGGGGCGCCGTCTACTCCGAGGGCGAGTACGAGGAGTTCGAGGAGGCCCTCGACGGTCAGTACACCGGCGTGGGCCTGTGGGCCCGCAGCGAACGCGACGGCCGCATCGAGGTGACGAAGGTGCGCGCCGGCTCGCCCGCCGCCACCGCCGGGATCCGCCCCGGCGATCTGCTGCGCAGCGTCGACGGCCGAGAGACCGACGGACTGCCGGTCACCGAGGTGGTCTCCTTACTGCGCGGGGACGCCACCGACGCCCCCGCCGGCACCACCGTCCGCCTCGGCCTGGAGCGCGGCACGCGCGCCTGGACGAAGACGCTGCGCCGGGCCCAGCTCTCCACCGACTCGGTCACCGTCCGGGAGACCGCGGGACCGGTCACCGTCATCAAGGTCGCCACCTTCACCAAGGACTCCGGCGCGCAGGTCCGCGCGGCCGTCCGGCATGCCCCGCCCGGCGGCATCGTCCTGGACCTGCGCGGCAACTCCGGCGGACTGGTCGGCGAGGCCGTCACCACCGCCTCCGCCTTCCTCGACGGCGGCCTGGTCGCCACCTACGACGTCGACGGCGCCCAGCGCGCCCTGCACGCCGCACCCGGCGGCGACACCACCAGACCCCTGGTCGTGCTCGTCGACGGCGGGACGATGAGCGCGGCCGAGCTGCTCACCGGCGCCCTGCAGGACCGCGGACGCGCGCTGGTCGTGGGCTCCCGCACCTTCGGCAAGGGCTCGGTCCAGATGCCGAGCCGGCTGCCCGACGGCTCCGTCGCGGAACTGACCGTGGGGCACTACCGCACCCCCTCGGGCCGCGGGGTCGACGGCCGGGGCATCACGCCCGACCTGGAGGCCGAAGACGAGGGGGCCCTGCAGCGGGCCGAGAGCGTACTGCGCGGCCTGGCGCCCCCCTCGTAATCGACTTCCCGCGACCCCCCTGCGTAGTGCGAAAATGGGCGGCACTATGGCTAAGGAAAAAGGGCGCAAGCTGATCGCGCAGAACAAGAAGGCGCGGCACGACTACCTCGTCATCGACACCTACGAGGCCGGGCTGGTCCTCACCGGGACCGAGGTGAAGTCCCTGCGCCAGGGCCGGGCGTCGCTGGTCGACGGCTTCGTGCAGCTCGACGGGAACGAGGCGTGGCTGTACAACGTGCACGTGCCGGAGTACACCCAGGGCACGTGGACCAACCACAGCGCCCGCCGCAAGCGGAAGCTGCTGCTGCACCGCGCCGAGATCGACAAGCTTCAGTCCAAGTCGGGCGAGACGGGCCACACGATCGTGCCGCTCTCGCTGTACTTCAAGGACGGCCGGGCCAAGGTCGAGATCGCGCTGGCCAAGGGCAAGAAGGAATACGACAAGCGGCAGGCGCTGCGGGAGAAGCAGGACCGCCGGGAGACCGACCGCGCGATCGCGGCGGTGAAGCGGAGGCAGCGCGGGGCGTAGGGAATACGCTGGCACGGACCTGCGTTGGTCACGTACGATGGTGCCTGCACCCCACAGCGGGTACGCGCCCTCTCCGGAGGGCATTGTCAACACAACATGGGGATGATCGGTTTCGACAGCGGCTGTCGAAGCAGGGGAAGCGTGTCGAGGAAGCGGCAATGATCTCGTAAACCATATGTCGCAAAAAATAATCGCCAACACCAAGCGCGATTCCCAGTCCTTCGCCCTCGCTGCCTGATAAGCAGTGACTGAAGGACCCTAAATGGGTGTCAGCCCGGGAGTGTTCCCGACCCGGATCCTGGCATAAGCTAGGGAACTAAACCATCGAGCCCGGTCACGGGGTTCGGTGGGAAATCAAACAGTGACTGGGCCCGTCGGCGACTTGTTCGCGTGATCGCCGGGGCCGAGAAAAGCGCAGCGAACTGCACACGGAGAAGCCCTGGTTCTGCACCGTTGGACGCGGGTTCGATTCCCGCCATCTCCACTCATCCCATGTGGGCGAAGGCCCCGTCGCTTCCGAGCGGCGGGGCCTTCGTCATGCCCCGCCGTCATGCGTGGCCCGTACTGCCCCGCTCCGTCAGCCGCGGCGGCAGCAGCGTCGTCCCCGGTACGGCCGGGCCGGTGCGCTCGCGCAGCAGCAGCTCCACCCCGAGGGCGCCCAGCTGCGCCGACGGCACGGTGACGGCCGAGACCGTCTCGGGGACGTCGGTGCCGACGGCCAGGACCGACAGGTCCTGCGGTATGCGCCGGCCACGTTGCCGGAAGGCGGTGAGCAGCGGGACCAGGAGGGCGTCGTTCTGGACGACCACGGCCGTCGGGGCGGGGTGGGCGCGCAGCAGCCGGTCCGCGAGGGCCTCGGCCCCGGACTGCTCGGCCGGGTGCACCGACGACGCCAGCCGGTGCCGGTCGGCGGCGGCCGTGAACCCCTCGACCAGGCGGCGGGCCGAGGCGGTCTGGCGCAAGTAGACCTCCGGCGGCGGGCCGGCCAGGGCCACGGCGCGGTGGCCGAGACGGGCCAGGTGGTGCACGCACGCCTCGCCCGCCGCGCGGTAGTCCAGGTCGACGCAGGGCAGACCGGGCGGCTCGGCGGGCAGGCCGATCAGCACGGCCGGGCGGTGCAGGGAGCGCAGTACGGGCAGGCGCGGGTCGTGCAGGCCGACGTCCACGACCAGTACCGCGTGCGCCGGGGCCGGCCCCCCGGGGCGGTTCAGGCCCTCCTCGTGGGTGAGGAGCAGCACGTCGTGGTCGTACCCGCGGGCCGCCGTCACCACCGACTGCGTCAGCCGCATCATCGCCGGGAGGTGGACGCCCCGGCGCAGCGGGGCCGCCACGGCCAGGACGTTCGGCGCGCCGTGCGCCGGCAGGCCCGGCTGCGGGCGGTAGCCCAGCTCCCGGGCGGCCTCCTCGACGCGCCGCCGGGTCTCCGCCGAGATGGGGCGCTTGCCGCTCAGCGCGTAGCTCACGGTGCTCGGGGAGACCCCGGCCCGGCGCGCCACGTCCGTGATCCTGACCATCAGGCCTGCTCCGGCGCACACAGCGGCCAGCGGCCGTCGGTGAACTTCATGGGGGTCCCTCACTGTCCCGGTGCCCGACGTCGAAGCGCTTCGACGGTCGAACGTATGCGGGGTGCGGGGAAGCGTCAATGGGGTGGGCGGTGATCGGTGAAGCGATTCGACACGCCGACCAGGGCAAGCGCGAGCGCCAGGGCGCCGGCCGCCACCGGAACCACGTACCCGGCCGTCGCGGACACGTGCTCCACGGTCCAGCCGCCGAGCGCGCTGCCGCCGGCGATCCCGCCGAGCAGGCCGGTCACCGCGAGGGTCATGCCCTCGTTGAGCCGGCCCTCGGGGGTGCGCCGCTGGACCAGCGTCATGGTCGTGACCATCGTCGGGGCAGTCGCCATCCCGGCCACCAGCAGGGCCGCCGCCAGGAGCGCGAGCGACCCGGTGAGGGCGGCGAGCAGGGGCAGGATCAGCAGCGCGGCCATCGCCGCCACGCACCACGCGAGCCGCCTCGCGGCCGGCCCGGCCGGTCGCACGGCGCCGTAGAGCAGGCCCGCCGCGCAGGAGCCCGCCGCCTGCAGGGCCAGCACGGCACCGGCCGCCGTCCGATGTCCCGCGGCGTCGGCGAAGGCGAGCGTGACGACCTCGGTCGCGCCGAAGATCCCGCCCGTCGCCAGGCAGACCGCGATCAGCGGGGGCATGCCGGGGGCGCGCAGCGGGGCCTTGCCGGGTATGTGCCGCCGGACCGGCGGTTCCGTCGCGCGCCGGCTCGTGAACAGCAGCATGCCGGTCAGCAGCAGCACCGCGCCGACGAGCGTGCCCGCCTCCGGGAACAGCGCCCCGCACAGGAAGGCCGCGAGCACCGGGCCCAGCATGAAGCACAGTTCGTCCGCGGCCTGCTCGAAGGAGTTGGCGGTGTGCAGGCCCTTGGTGTCGCCGGCCAGCAGATGGGCCCAGCGGGCCCGGGACATGCCGCCGGTGTTGGGGGTGGTGGCGGTGGCGGCGTAGGAGGCGAACAGGGTCCAGTCCGGGGCGTCGTGGCGGACGCAGAGGAGCAGGGCGAGGGAGCCGAGGACGGCGATCGCCGTGGCGGGCAGGGCAACCCGGGCCTGGCCGTGGCGGTCCACGAGCCGCGCGGTCCACGGCGCGACCACCGCGGTCGCCGCGAGCCCCGTCGCCGTGACGGCACCGGCGAGGGCGTACGAGCCCCGCGTCCCGGCGATCATGACGACCGCGCTGACGCTGAACATGCCCATCGGCAGCCGGGCGATCAGGTTCCCGGCGGTGAAGGCACGGGTGCCGGGCAGGCGGAACAGGCGGCGGTAGGGGGCGAGATGCGGCATGCGCCCACCGTCGCCCGGCGGTGATCAAGCCGTCCAACACCTGTTCCGCGCGGACTCACGCACCCGGGTTGTGGATCCGGCGTCCGGTCCGCGGGCCTCCCCGGCAGGCCGAAAAGGCCGTGGCGAAAAACATTCGCTCCTTGTTCTTCATACAGCGATATGGAGATTACTAATGGTTCTCGTAGCGCGTGGAAAAGATGCTCATTCGGGAAAATCCTTCACTCGTTTGCCGCGCATCCGCCGAAGTGGACCGACGGTTAGTCGGTACATGACCGAGGCGACCAGGAAAGACGGCTGGGCGGTAACGCTCGGCCCGTACACCTACATTCCGGCACCGGCGCACTCGTCCGCCACCGTCAACGGCACGCTCACCAGGGGCGGTTGCCCGGTCACGCTGCAGGTGACCGAACCGGTGCTGCGCGCGTTCATCGACGCCATGAGCGACCTGGAGAAGGATCTCGCCCGACGGTGGATCAGTGCGACGGAATGGCCTGCTCTCGCGCTCGCGGAATAGCGGGCCGCGTCATGTACGACAACGGAATCGAAGGCAATGGACGACACCGGGCCCCGACCCGGGACTTCGTCACCCCGCTGACTCCGCCGGACCCCACCTGGGACCCGGCCGAGGAACTGGCGTTCATCCTCCAGGAAGCCCTCCAGCACGAGGCGACGCGGATCCCCACCCCCCGCGACGAGCCACCGGCCGCGGCGGCGGAACCGGGTCCCGCACCCGGCGGCGAGCGGATGAGACGGCTGCAGGACATCACCGAGGAACTCCCGCCCGTCCGTGACGTCCCCCGGCGCCACCGCAAGGTCCGGACTCGAACGGCCCCGCGCCTGCTGCGCACCACCAGCTTCCTGGTCGCCGCCCTGGCGGCCGTGATCGCCACCGGCGTGAGCGTGCTCAGCGGCATGGTCGCCTACGACCCGCTGCGCCTGGTCGGCGCGGCCCCCGCCGGACGGGGCCTGCGTACCTGGTGGCCCCTGCTGGTGTACGGGCCGTGGCTGGTGGCGTCGCTGTCCGTCCTGCGGGCCGCGCTGCACCAGCGTCGTGCCGCGCACTCCTGGTGCGTCGTGCTGGTCTTCTCCTGCGTCGCCGTGCTGCTCTGTGTCGCCCAGGCGCCCAGGACGGTGCTCGGCACCGCGGCGGCGGCCCTGCCCGGAATCGCGGCGCTGGCCTGCTTCCAGCAGGTCGTCCGGCAGATCACCCTGACGCGTCCGCCCGTACGGTCGGCGCCCCGGCACCGGGTGGGCCAGGTCCCGTCGCCCGTCGGCGCGGACGCACCGAAGGGCGAGACCGAGGCCCCGGGCAAGCCCACCGGCCCCTGAACCCCGGGCCGCCGCCCGCTGTAGGTTCACGGCATGCCCGCCCACCTCGACCCGCGTCTGCTGCGCGCCTTCGTCACCGTCGCCGAGGAGCTGCACTTCACCCGAGCCGCGCTCCGGCTCCACCTGGCGCAGCAGGCGCTCAGCCGGGACGTGCGGCGGCTGGAGCGGGAACTGGGCGCCGAGCTGTTCGTGCGGACCACCCGGCAGGTGACGCTCACGCCCGACGGGGAGCGGCTGCTGCCGTACGCCCGGCGCGTGCTGCGGGCGCAGGACGACCTGCTCGCCGCCTTCGACCAGGCCCGGCCCCTGCTCGTCGACCTCAACTCCCCGGGCCTGGTCACACCGCGCCGCGTGCTGCACCGCGCGCGTGAACTCGCCCCCGGGCACGAGCTGATGGCCCGCTACGAGAGCGGCCTGACCTGGGCCGCCGGAGAGCTGCTCGCGGGCCGGCTCGACGCGTCGTTCGGACGGTTCGCCGGACTGGACCCGGCACTGCGCAGCGGGCTCGACCACCAGCCGGTGCGCTACGAGCCGATGGCGGTGGTGCTGCGCGAGGACCACCGGCTCGCCGGGGCGGAGCGGGTACCGCTCGCCGAGCTGGCCGGCGAGACCGTCTACGCCGGTGCCGGAAATCCGCGCACGCCCGAGTGGACGGGCCTCGCGCGGCTGCTCTTCGAGGGGCGGGGGATCGAGCTCGCGCCACCCGCGCCGCTGGCCGTCGGGGAGGAGGAGTTCCAGCGGATCATGGCCAGGACGCGCCACCCGATCCTGGCCGTCGTGGGGTTCCCGGCCCTGCCGTCGACCGTGCTGCGGCCGCTGGTCGATCCCGTGCCGCTGTCGCCCGTGTCGCTGGTGTGGCGCAGGGGCCTGACCCACCCCGCGTTCGACGCGCTGCGCGTGGCGGCGGCCCGGCTGGCCGCGGAGGAAGGGTGGTTGCGACGGCCTCCGGGGGGATGGATTCCGGCCGCCGATCATGTCCTCATGGCGTCTCACGATTGACACGATTCGACACGGCGCTCACACGAAACCTGCGCGTGCGCTACATTCGACGCCTGAGCACGGTGTGGTAAGAGGGGGCGCTCGGACGGGTGGGGGCCCGGTCCGACGACGGGTGCTCAGGTCGGAAGCGCACCTGAACCATCCCGTGGGGGGAAGTGCGTGCGCGTGACAAAGTGGCGAGAAGACGCCCAACCCGAATGGCCCGAGGCCGCTACCACGACCGGTGAACTCACCGCGGACAGCAGAGCCCGGGACGGCAGAGCCACGCAGGTCTTCTCCGCGGGCGACGTCCGGGTGACCGGCGCGCGCCTGCCCGCCGGGACGGAGATACTGCGCGGCATTCCCCGGCAGAGCGAGGGCGAGGCCGACTCGCTCTCCTCGGCCCCGGCGTCCCCGAAGGCCCAGGCGTCCCCGAAGGCCCAGGCGTCCTCGACGCTCCAGGGGTCCCGGCCGGCGGTCCGTGATCCCTGGCAGGAGCCGGAGGAGGCCGACCCGGACGGGTCCGAACCCGGTTCCGCCGGTTCTGCTCCCGAGTCCGCCGAGCACACCCACGACCCGCACGAGGTCACGGTCCAGCTCGACGCCGTACAGCTCGGGGACGGCTTCGTCCGGCAGGTGAAGGAAGGTCCCGGCGTCGCCCCCGCCGCCGACCGGCCCGTCTTCGTCGACGAGTCCGGCCGCCGCAGCCGCCGCTTCCGGCGCATAGGCATGGCCGTCGCCCTGGCCTGCGGTATCTACGCCGTCGTCATCGTCGCCACGCTGATGTCGGGCAACTCCAACGCGCCCTGGCTCCCCGTGCCGGGCCAGAAGGAGAACCCGCCGGCCGGGCAGGTCGACAGCCCGCCGCTGCCGGCGGAGTCGGCCCCGGCCTCGCACCCCGGCGCCACCGCCCCGAGCGGCACGCCGACCGCCGGCGGGACGACGGTGCCCTCGTCCGGCCCCAGCGCGTTCCGGCCGGAGGCCACCGCCGGCACCGGCCGTCCCGACACGTCGGCCGAGCCCACGCCGAAGGCGACCCGGACCGCACCGGCCCCGGGCACCGGCGCGAGCGAACCGGCCCCGAGCGAACCCGCGGACCCGCCGACCACGCCGGCCACCGACCCGACACCCACGGGCGGTTCCACGCCGGAGCCGACCACGACCACGGGCACCGGTGACGGCGGCGACACCGGCACGGTGGCCGAGGGCCCGGCGGAGCCGCAGCCTGTCGCCGGGACACCGGCGGTCTAGCCCGGCCGCCGGCCGCGGTGCCGGCTGTGGCGGCGGGCGTGGCGGCTGCGGCGGGACTGTTCCGGTGCATCGCCCCGGCCGGACGCCCCTGCGGGGAGGCGCCGCCCCGCTCCGCCGGTGTCGTCCCGTCGTTCCGTTCCGTCACACCCGTTCGGTGACAACGACCCATCACCCCGGGGCCGTCACCCGAGGTCCGTCACCCGAGGGCCGCCGCCGTTGAGGCCCGTACCCAAGGGCCGTCACCCCGGCCCCGACCGGACCCCCGCCGCATCACCCGTCCCCGCATCACCCGTCCCCGCATCACCCGTCCCCGCAGTACCCGACTCGCACCACCCGAGGTACCACCACCCATGGCATCCCCTGTCCGCCGTTCCGGGCCAGCGTCACGAGCCCGTGGGGGCTCCAGGCGCCGTCGCCTGCCCATGCGCCTGCTGTTGCCCCTGCTCGTGCTCGTCGCGCTGATGGCGATGCTCATGCTGCGCGGCTACGTGCACAGCGAGATCCTCGCCGACCACCGCGTCGGCCCGCCCGCCGCCAACGACCGTGTCCCGAAGGACATCCTCAAGGGCGGTCCCGTCATCGACACCCGGGACGGGAAGCCCACCAGCCTGAAACTGCCGGACCGCGAGCTGGTCCTGACCTTCGACGACGGTCCCGACCCCGAATGGACGCCCAGGGTGCTCGACGTGCTGAAGAAGCACGACGCCCGGGCCGTCTTCTTCATCACCGGCACCATGGCCTCCCGCTACCCGGACCTCGTCCAGCGCATGGTCGACGAGGGCCACGAGATCGGCCTGCACACCTTCAACCACCCCGACCTGTCCCTGCAGAGCAGGAGCCGCGTCGACTGGGAACTGTCCCAGAACCAGCTCGCCCTCGCCGGGGCGGCCGGAATCCGCACCTCGCTGTTCCGCCCGCCCTACTCGTCGTACGCCCGGAACATGGACAACAACTCCTGGCCGGTCACCGAGTACATCGGCAGCAAGGGCTACATCACCATCGTCAACGACACCGACAGCGAGGACTGGCGCCGGCCCGGGGTCGAGAAGATCATCAGCAACGCCATGCCGAAGGGCGGCAAGGGCGCCATCGTGCTGATGCACGACTCCGGCGGCGACCGCTCCCAGACCGTGGCCGCGCTCGACCGGTACATCTCCGGACTGCAGGACAAGGGCTACCGCTTCCACACGCTCACCGGTGCCCTGGACGCCCCGAGCGCGCACAGTCCGGTCGCCGGTCTGGAGGCGCTGAAGGGCGACGCCTGGGTCTTCCTGGTGCAGGCCTCGGAGAAGACGACCGGGGTGCTCGTCGCCGGCCTGGCCGTCGTCGGCGTACTGGTCTTCGGGCGTCTCGGGCTGATGCTGATCCTCTCCGTCGCGCACGCCCGCCGGGTCCGGCGCACGGGCTTCCGCTGGGGAGAGCCCGTCACCGAACCGGTGTCCGTGCTCGTGCCCGCCTACAACGAGGCCAAGTGCATCGAGCAGACGGTCCGTTCCCTGGTGGCCAGCGACCACCCCATCGAGGTGCTGGTCATCGACGACGGTTCCACCGACGGCACCGCCCGCATCGTCGAGAACCTCGGCCTGCCCGGCGTACGGGTCGTCCGCCAGCTCAACGCGGGCAAGCCGGCCGCCCTCAACCGGGGCATCGCCAACGCCCGCCACGACATCATCGTGATGATGGACGGCGACACCGTCTTCGAGCCGACCACCGTGCGCGAACTCGTGCAGCCCTTCGGCGACCCGCGCGTCGGCGCCGTCGCCGGCAACGCCAAGGTCGGCAACCGCGACTCGCTCATCGGCGCCTGGCAGCACATCGAGTACGTGATGGGCTTCAACCTCGACCGCCGCATGTACGACGTGCTGCGCTGCATGCCCACCATCCCCGGCGCGGTCGGCGCGTTCCGGCGCAGCGCACTGGAACGGGTCGGCGGCATGAGCGACGACACGCTCGCCGAGGACACCGACATCACCATGGCCCTGCACCGCGACGGCTGGCACGTCGTCTACGCGGAGAAGGCCATCGCCTGGACCGAGGCCCCCGAGTCCGTGCAGCAGCTGTGGTCCCAGCGCTACCGCTGGTCCTACGGCACGATGCAGGCGATCTGGAAGCACCGCCGGGCCCTGGTCGACCGCGGACCCTCGGGCCGCTTCGGCCGGGTCGGCCTGCCGCTGGTGTCGATGTTCATGGTCTTGGCACCGCTGCTCGCCCCGCTGATCGACGTGTTCCTGCTGTACGGGCTGGTGTTCGGCCCGACCGAGAAGACCATCGGCGCCTGGCTGGGCGTCCTCGCCGTACAAGGGGTGTGCGCGGCCTACGCGTTCCACCTCGACAAGGAACGCATGACCCACCTCATCTCCCTGCCGCTGCAGCAGCTCCTGTACCGGCAGCTCATGTACGTCGTCCTGCTGCAGTCCTGGATCACCGCCCTCACCGGCGGCCGGCTGCGCTGGCAGAAGCTGCGACGCACGGGTGCGGTGGGGCTGCCCGGGGGCACGAGCGCCACATCCCAGCAGCAGATGGACGGGAGGCCGGTCGCATGACCACGGCTCCCGCCGCCGAGGCACCGCCCAACACGCCGAAGGGACAGGCCCCTTCGCCGAAGCCCGGACGTGACCGCTACTTCGACCTGCTGCGCGCCCTCGCGCTGTTCCGTGTCGTGCTCTACCACCTGACCGGCTGGGCCTGGCTGCCGCTGGTGTTCCCGTCCATGGGCGTGATGTTCGCGCTCGCCGGCAACCTCATGGCCCGTTCGCTGAAGCGCCCGCCGGTCCAGGTGATCCGCGGCCGCATGCGGCGGCTGCTGCCCCCGCTGTGGCTGCTGGGCGTCGTCGGCGTCACCGGCATGGTCCTGCAGGGCTGGGGGCCGGACGCGGACGGGCACCCCGGCTGGTGGTGGCTCCACCTCGCCTTCTGGATCGTGCCGTTCAGCGACCCGCCGTACGCCGAGGGCCTGCCCGGCGTGCCCGGCGTCATCGGCGAGAACTGGGCGGCGGACCTCGCGGGCCCGCTGTGGTACATCCGGGCCTACCTCTGGTACGTCCTGCTGTCCCCGCTGCTGCTGAAGGCCCTGCGCGCCCTGCCGGTCCTCACCCTGTCCGCGCCGATCGTCCTGGCCGTCGCCTTCGAGCAGGGCTGGCTCACGCTGCCCGGCGAGCGGATCCCCTCGGCGCTCACCGACTTCTCCACGTTCGGCGCCTGCTGGATCCTCGGCATGGCCCACCAGGAGGGCATCCTGCGGCGCCTGCCGCGCTACATCGTCCCGTCCGTGGCACCTGTCATCGCCCTGGCCGGCCTCTGGTACGCCCTGCACCACGACTTCGGCACCGGCAACGACCTGGACAGCATGCCGCTGGCCCAGGCCCTGTGGTCCTTCGCCACGGTGGCGCTGCTGCTGCACGTCAGCCCGTCCTGGTCCGACTGGCCGCGCCGGCTGCGCCCGTTCGCCGGCACGATCACCCTGCTCAACTCCCGGGCCGTCACGATCTACCTCTGGCACAACGTCTGCATCCTGATCGCGGCGACCCTCTGGGACCACCTGTGGGCCTTCCCCCTCCTGGAACAGAACGTCCCCGGCCTCCTGGAAAGCCCCTGGCCGGTCCTGGCCCTGACCTGGCTCCTCATCGGCGCCTGCATCCTGGCCTTCGGCTGGGCGGAGGACCTGGCGGCGAAGCAGAAGCCCCGGTTGTGGCCGAGTGGTGAGCCTCGGGGCGAGGGACGGCGAGGGGGGCGGCACGGGGAGCGGAGGAGAACGGCGACCGGCGGCTGAACCGGATCAAGGACGCGGAGCCCGCCACGCCGGTCACGACGGCTCCTGCCCGACCCGAGCGGAAATCCATACGGCTCCTGCCCGACCCGAGCGGAGATTCATGGCGGTCCTCGGCGTCGGCCTCCCGGGCACCCGTAAGCGCAACGCCAAGTTCGCCGCCCGGCTGCGGGCGGCCGGTTTCGCGCCCGTGGCGGGCGAGAACGGGCGGACGCGGTATGTGTCCCCGGGCGCGCGGCCGCCGGGGCAGGCGAGGCCGAATCCGTACGGGCAGCCTCCGCGGCGCTGATCCCGGAAAAGCGGCGGAACCTCTCATCCCGCCCGGGCGCGGGGTGAGAGCAAAGTTCCCTCGCGGTCACTCACCGGCACAGGCAGGAAACGCGCCCTCCCTACCTTCGGGACCAGTCACTCGAAGTACCACCGAGTCCCGGAGCACAGTGGAGGCGTCATGACAGGCCCCGGCACGGCACCCGCACCCCCGAGCAGGGGCGGCCGCTGGATCCAGCACTGGGATCCCGAGGACGAGACGTTCTGGAAGGAGACCGGCGAGAAGGTGGCCCGCCGGAACCTCTACTTCTCCGTGCTGTCCGAGCACATCGGCTTCTCCGTCTGGACGATGTGGTCCGTGCTGGTGCTGTTCATGGGCCCCGAGTACGGGCTGACCCCCGCCGACAAGTTCCTGCTGACCTCGATGGTCACGCTGGTCGGCGCCGCCGTGCGCGTCCCCTACACCTTCGCCGTCGCCGTCTTCGGCGGACGCAACTGGACGATCATCTCGGCCGGCATGCTGCTGATCCCGACGGTCGCCGCGTTCACCGTGATGGAGCCGGGCACCTCCTTCTCCACCTTCCTGCTGGTCGGCCTGCTCGCCGGCGTCGGCGGCGGCAACTTCGCCTCCTCCATGACCAACATCAACGCCTTCTTCCCGCTGCGGAAGAAGGGCTGGGCGCTCGGCCTCAACGCGGGCGGCGGCAACATCGGCGTCCCCGTCATCCAGCTGGCCGCGCTCGCGATCATCGGCGCCGGCGGCGGCCCGCGCGTGCTGCTCGGCGTCTACATCCCGCTGATCGTCGTGGCCGCCGTGCTGGCCGCGCTGTTCATGGACAACCTGGAGAACGTCAAGAACGACACCGGTGCCGCCAAGGACGCCGCCCGGGACGCCCACACGTGGATCATGTCCGTCCTCTACATCGGCACCTTCGGTTCGTTCATCGGCTACAGCTTCGCCTTCGGCCAGGTGCTGCAGAACCAGTTCGGCCGCACGCCGCTGGAGGCCGCGTACGTCACCTTCATCGGCCCGCTGCTCGGCTCGCTGATCCGTCCGCTCGGCGGCTGGCTCGCCGACCGCTACGGCGGCGCGAAGATCAGCCTGTGGAACTACGTGGCGATGGGCGTCGCGACGGCGGTCCTGATCGGTGCCTCCATGGAGAAGTCGCTGGCCCTGTTCACCGGGGCGTTCGTGGTGCTGTTCGTGCTCAGCGGGCTCGGCAACGGCTCGACGTTCAAGATGATCCCGGGCATCTTCCAGAACAAGGCGATCGCCAGGGGGCTGGAGGGTGAGGCGGCAGCGGCGTACGGGAGGCGGCTGTCGGGTGCCTCGATGGGCCTGATCGGCGCGGTGGGCGCGCTCGGCGGTGTCGGCATCAACCTCGCCTTCCGCCAGTCCTTCCTCTCCTACGGCTCCGGCACCGGCGCGTTCGTCGCCTTCCTCGCCTTCTACGCGGTGTGCTTCGCGGTCACGTGGGCCGTATACCTTCGGCGCACGGCCCCCCGGGTACCCGCCACCTCGGCGGCCTCGGAGGCGAAGCCGCAGCTCAGCTACGCCGAGGTGTGACGTAACACCAGCGACATCACGCCGATCCGGGCCTGTCACGAGCCGTTGACAGGCTCGATCGGCATGCAGGTACGCCGTACCACGCAGTACGACGACTCGAGTGCGGGACGAGAGCCATGTACGAGGAAGAACGACGACCGGACCACGGACCGCTGGCGGGTTTCACCGTCGGTGTGACGGCCGCGCGCCGGGCCGATGAGCTCGGGGCGCTGCTGCAGCGGCGCGGCGCCGCCGTCCTGCACGCCCCCGCCCTGCGGATCGTGCCGCTCGCCGACGACAGCGAACTGCTGGCCGCGACGAAGGACATCATCCAGCAGGCACCCGACATCGTGGTCGCCACGACCGCGATCGGCTTCCGGGGCTGGGTCGAGGCCGCCGACGGCTGGGGACTGGGCGAGGACCTGCTCTCCCGGCTGGGCGGCGTACGGATCCTGGCGCGCGGACCGAAGGTGAAGGGAGCGGTCCGGGCCGCCGGGCTGACGGAGGATTGGTCGCCGTCCTCGGAATCCATGGCGGAGGTCCTCGACCGGCTGCTGGAGGAGGGCGTGGAGGGACAGCGCGTCGCGATCCAGCTGCACGGCGAGCCGCTGCCGGGGTTCGTGGAGGCGCTGCGGGCGGGCGGGGCCGAGGTGGTCGGGGTGCCGGTGTACCGGTGGATGCCGCCGGAGGATCTCGGCCCGGTGGACCGGCTCCTCGACGCGACGGTCTCCCGGGGCCTGGACGCGATCACCTTCACCAGTGCACCCGCGGCGGCCTCGCTGCTGTCCCGGGCGGAGGAACGCGGGCTGCTGCCCGAGGTGCTGGGCGCCCTGAGCCACGACGTGCTGCCGGCCTGTGTGGGCCCGGTCACGGCCCTGCCGCTGCAGTCCCGCGGCATTGACACGATCCAGCCCGAGCGCTTCCGGCTCGGGCCGCTCGTGCAGCTGCTCTGCCAGGAGCTGCCCGCGCGGGCGCGTGCGCTGCCGGTCGCCGGGCACCGGGTGGAGATCCGCGGTCACGCCGTGCTGGTCGACGGCGAGCTCAAGCCCGTGCCGCCGGCCGGCATGTCCCTGCTGCGCGCCCTGTCCCGGCGCCCCGGCTGGGTCGTCGCCCGCGCCGAGCTGCTGCGCGCCCTGCCCGGCTCCGGCCGCGACGAACACGCCGTCGAAACGGCCATGGCCCGCCTGCGCACGGCTCTGGGCACGCCCAAGCTGATCCAGACGGTGGTCAAACGCGGTTACCGCCTGGCCCTGGACCCGGCGACGGAGACGAAGTACGCGGACGCGTGAGGCGCGCCGGGGGTTGAGCGAAAATCCGCCGAGGTGAGTGACCGGTGCCACGACGGGTGGTCGGGTGGTCGGGCGGTCGGTGGCGTGGCCGCATGGCTGGACGGACGGGAGCGCGGGCCAGGGCCGTCGCGCGGCGCTGCGGATCGGCCGGGCTGTCCGGCGGTATGGCAGTGCGGCCGGGCTGTCGGGCGATCTTGCAGTGTGACCGGTGCGCCCGGTGGTCACGTGATACGGCCGGGCCGTCGCGCGGCCTTGCGGTTCGGCCGGGCTGGCGGCGGCCATGGGGTTTGGCCGGGCTGGCGGTGGCCATATGGGGTTTGGCCGGGCCGTCGCGAGGCCTTGCGGTTTGGCCGGGCCGTCGCGAGGCCTTGCGGTTCGGCCGGGCCGTCGCGAGGCTTTGCGGTTCGGCCGGGCCGTCGCGAGGCCTTGCGGTTCGGCCGGGCTGGCGCACGGCCTTGCGGTTCGGCCGGGCTGGCGGCGGCCATGGGGTACGGCCGGGCTGATGGGTGGCCTTGGGGGTGCGATCGGTTCGTCTGGCGGCTGCAGGCCACGGCCGGGCCGTCGCGCGGCCTTGCGGTTTCGGCCGGGTTGTCGGGCGATCGCGCAGTGCGACCGGTTCGCCCGGCGGCCACGTCATACGTCCGGGCCCCGCGGCGGCCTCGGGATGTGGCAGGTTCGTCTGGCCGCCGTCGCGTGTGACCGGGCTGCCGAGCGGCCTCGGCGTGCGGCCGTTTCACCAGGCGCCAGGTATCCCCGAGGCGTCGCCGGACCGCCGCGTCCTGCCCCGCTGCCGCAGAAGTTGCTGAGCTCCCCAAGCCCTTTGGAGTTCACCCGCAGCGGCCGGGCCGCCCCCGCCCGGGGTTCCGTCCGGGCCCGCCCTCCGGCCTGCCTCCGCGTGAGGTCTTTCCGGGGCAGCCCGGGGCAGGCACTGTAAGAGGGGAACGGTTCTGGAGCCCCCCTCCGGCGTCTCACCGACCTAGGCGGTGACAGGCACATGGCACTGGGTACAGCCACGGCCCCCCACGAGCTGCGGTTCGATGCCGGGCGGATCTGCCTGGATCTGCTCTCCACCACGCACCCGCAGGAGCGGCTCGACTCCCTGCCCGTGCTGCGCGCCTGGATCACCGGCTCCGGGCTGGTCCCGGCGGACACCGCCCTGGCCCACGCCGACGCCACCTGGCCGGCCGCCTTCCGCGAACTTCGCACCCAGATCGACCGGTTGGTGCGCGGCCGGCCGGGCTCCGGCGTGACGACGTACGACTTCGCGCTCGCGCGCGTCAACGACCTGGCCCGCACCGCGCCCCCGGCGCCCCGCGCGGTCCGTGGCGAAGGCGGCCGGCTCGTACGGCAGTTGGACGGCCCGCCCGACTGCGCCGCCCTGCTCGCCTGTGTGGCCCGGGACGCCGTCGACCTGCTCACCGACCCCGTCGCGCGTGCGGCCCTGCGCCAGTGCGAGGGCGACAACTGCCGCATCGTCTATCTCGACACCTCCCGGGGACGCCGCAGGCGCTGGTGCTCCAGCGAGGTCTGCGGGAACCGCGAACGCGTCGCCCGGCACCGCCGCCGTGCCGCACTCGCCCGCGCGTGAAACGGAATTGAGTGGTCCGTGCACTGAAATTCCGTGTCCTGAATGCGACTTCTGTGACCCCGCAGCCGAAGTGATTTCGATTACACGCCATTTGCCTACGGCTCCGTAGGGAAGACCCGACTTGATCTTGCCGGTGTGGCGGAAATGTAAAGAACGCGGGGTGGGAATGTGACCCCATGTCCCCCTCGTCACGTCGGTTCGAAGAAATCTGTCGCCTTCCTTTGAACACCCAACGGCTCGCTTCCGTACGGCTTGTGGAGCGACCGACTGGGGGAACCCCCGGACATCGGAGGTGGGCGTGCGCAAGGATTCCGTCGTGGCCAATGAACGAGCACCGAGGGCCCGACATCGCATGTCCCAGCCCTCGGAACCCGACGAGGAGCTAATGCGTGCGCTCTACCGCGAACACGCCGGACCCCTGCTGGCATACGTCCTGCGCCTGGTCGCCGGAGACCGGCAGCGCGCCGAGGACGTCGTGCAGGAGACGCTCATCCGTGCCTGGAAGAACGCCGGTCAGCTCAATCGGGCGACCGGATCGGTACGCCCCTGGCTGGTGACGGTCGCCCGGCGCATCGTCATCGACGGCCACCGCAGCCGGCAGGCCCGGCCGCAGGAGGTCGACCCGTCGCCGCTGGAGGTCATCCCCGCGGAGGACGAGATCGACAAGGCGCTGTGGCTGATGACCCTCTCGGACGCACTCGACGACCTGACCCCCGCTCACCGGGAGGTGCTCGTCGAGACGTACTTCAAGGGGCGTACCGTCAATGAGGCGGCCGAGACCCTGGGCATACCCAGCGGAACGGTCCGCTCCAGGGTGTTCTACGCCCTGCGTTCGATGAAGCTGGCACTGGAGGAGCGGGGGGTGACGGCGTGATGAGTGTTTACGGGGGTAACCAAGGGTTCGGTACGGGAGGCATGGGTATGTCTGGCCCCATGCAGGAATCTCCGGTGCCGAACGAGCACGAGACCGTGGGCGCCTACGCCCTCGGCATCCTCGACGACGCCGAAGCGACCGCCTTCGAGGCCCACCTCGCCACCTGCGAATGGTGCGCCCAGCAGCTCGACGAGCTGGCCGGCATGGAGCCCATGCTCGCCGCTCTGGCCGACCTGCCCGGCTCCGGCAGCACGCCCGCGATCGGCGAGTCGCTGTCCGCGAAGCCCCGGCCGCGCCTGGTGGAGAAGCTGGTCGACGAGGTCGCCGACCGCCGAGCCCAGAAGCGCCGCCGCAGTTTCTACATGGTGGCCGCGGCCGGCGCGCTGATCATCGGCGGCCCCTTCGTCGCGGTCGCGACGAACGGCGGCGGCGGTGACAGCGGCGGCACGCAGCAGCGCCCGCTCGCGGCGAGCCCCGCCAAGGAGGCCTTCGACGGCATCTCCGACAAGATCTCCGCCACCGACCCGGCCACCAAGGTCACCGCGACGGTCGCCCTGCAGAAGAAGGACTGGGGGACGGGCGTGGTCACCGAGCTCAAGAACGTCAAGGGCCCGCTCAAGTGCGCCCTCGTCGCGGTCGGCAAGAACGGCGAGCGGGAGACCCTGTCCTCCTGGTCCGTCCCGGAGTGGGGCTACGGCCTCCCCGACGCCACGACGGAGAAGGCCAAGCAGCCGCTGTACGTCCAGGGCGGCGCCGCCTTCGAGCCGAACGAGATCGACCACTTCGAGGTCGTGACCTTCGACGGCAAGCGGCTGGTCGAGGTCGACGCGTAGCCTTACCGGGTCCCCTTCGCGTACGGTGGACGGCTGCCCAGCACGTCAGAAGGGGGCCCGGTGGCCGCTCAGGCTCAACAGGAAGCCGCGCTCGAAGACTCCTTGAGAGCCCACGAGATCGGTGTCGAACAGGAACACCTGGACCGGGTGTACCGGCGCCTCGAGGAGAAGATCCACGAGGCGGAGTTCCTGATGAACGACGCGGCCCAGCGCGGCCAGGTCGGCACGCCCGGCGCCCTGGCCGAGCGGGACGCCCAGGTCTTCCGCGCGGGCATCCACCTCAACCGGCTCAACAACGAGTTCGAGGACTTCCTCTTCGGCCGGATCGACCTGCTGCTCGGCAAGGACGGCAAGAAGGGGCCGGACGGCGCGTACACCGCCGTCGAGCCGGCCGAGGGCGCGGTGCGCCCGGACAACACCGCCGACATCGCCGAGACCCTGCACATCGGCCGCATCGGCGTGCTCGACCAGGACTACGCCCCGCTGGTCATCGACTGGCGGGCCCCGGCCGCGGCGCCGTTCTACCGGTCGACGCCCGTGGACCCCGGCCGCGTCGTGCGCCGCCGGGTCATCCGCTCCAAGGGCCGCAAGGTCCTCGGCGTCGAGGACGACCTGATGCGCCCCGAGCTCACGGCCTTCCTCGACGGCCGCGAACTGCCCGCCATCGGCGACGGCGCCCTGATGGCCGCGCTCGGCCAGGCCCGCAGCCACACCATGCGCGACATCGTCGCCTCCATCCAGGCCGAGCAGGACCTGGTCATCCGCGCCCCCGCCGCCTCCGTGACGTACGTCGAGGGCGGCCCGGGCACCGGCAAGACCGCCGTCGCCCTGCACCGCGCGGCCTACCTCCTCTACCAGGACCGGCGCCGGTACGCGGGCGGCATCCTGATCGTCTCGCCGACCCCGCTGCTCGTCGCCTACACCGAGGGCGTGCTGCCCTCCCTCGGCGAGGAGGGCCAGGTCGCCATCCGCGCCATCGGCTCCCTGGTCGAGGGCGCCGAGGCCACCCTGTACGACTCCCCGGCCGTGGCCCGCGCCAAGGGCTCCTCGCGCATGCCGAAGGTGCTGCGCAAGGCCGCACGCGGCGCCCTGGAGCTGAACGACTCACCGGCCCGGCTGCGCGTGGTCGCCTTCGGCCGCCGCCTGGAGCTGGAGGCCGAGGAGCTCGCGGCCATCCGCCGCGCCGCCCTCGGCGGCACCGCCCCCGTCAACCTGCTGCGCCCGCGCGCCCGCAAGCTCCTGCTGGACGCCCTGTGGGAGCGCTCCGGCGCGGCCGGCCGGCACACCGACCCGGAGCTCGCCGCCGAGTTGCGCTCCTCCTTCGACGAGGACATCACCTCCGAGGACGACTTCCTCGCCTTCCTCGACGCCTGGTGGCCGGAGCTGACCCCGGCCGCCGTCCTGGACGCCATGGCCGACGAGCGCCGCCTGGGCCGCTGGGCCCGGCGCCTGCTCAACCCCGGCGAGGTCCGCAAGGTCGCCCGCTCCCTCAGGCGCGACGGGTACTCCGTGCACGACATCGCGCTGCTCGACGAGCTCCAGGCGATCCTCGGCGCCCCGGCCCGCCCCCGCAGGAAGCGCGAGCTCGACCCGCTGGACCAGCTCACCGGCCTGGAGGAGCTGATGCCGGTGCGTGAGGAGACCCAGCGGGAGCGGGCCGAGCGGCTCGCCCAGGAGCGCGTCGAGTACGCCCACGTCATCGTCGACGAGGCGCAGGACCTCACCCCGATGCAGTGGCGCATGGTCGGCCGCCGCGGCCGGCACGCCACCTGGACGGTCGTCGGCGACCCGGCGCAGTCCTCCTGGTCCGACCCGGACGAGGCCGCCGAGGCCCGCGACGAGGCGCTCGGCACCCGCCCGCGCCGCCGCTTCGAGCTCACCGTGAACTACCGCAACCCGGCCGAGATCGCCGAGCTCGCCGCGAAGGTCCTGGCCCTCGCGATGCCCGGCTCCGTCTCCCCGAAGGCGGTCCGCTCCACCGGTGTCGAACCGCGTTTCACGGTCGTCGAGGACACCCTGGGCACCACCGTCCGCGAGGAGGCCGCCCGGCTGCTGGCGCGCGTCGACGGCACGGTCGGCGTGGTCGTCGCCATGCAGCGCCGCGAGGAGGCCCGCCGCTGGCTCGCCGGGCTCGGCGACCGGGTCGTGGCACTCGGCAGCCTGGAGGCCAAGGGCCTGGAGTACGACGCGACGGTGGTGGTCTCCCCGGCGGAGATCGCCGACGAGTCCCCGGCCGGACTACGGGTGCTCTACGTCGCGCTGACCCGGGCCACCCAGCAGCTCACGGTCGTCTCCGCCGAACGGGACGAGCCCGACGCGGCGGGCGTCCCCGACCTGCTCAGGGACTGACGCGACGGCGGATCCCGGCCCGGGCGGCCCGTTACCCACTTGCCGGCGAAATGAACTCCCGGTACGGGAATGGCCTTACGGGATCCGTTTGTTAGCCTGGGTGTGGCACCGGCCCGATCCAAGCCCCCGGGCCCAACCTTCGTCGCTACGAGCGACCACTTGCCGCGAGGCGAGCATGGCGGGTCGGTGCCACCTCATCGGGGAAGAGACCCACGTCAGCGTGACGTGGGTCTCTTTTCGTCTGCCGGTTCCGCGAACAAAACGTTCGCAATAGAGGGCGGCTACCCGCTACCGAGCGGTAGGTGCGACGATCGGACGGCACAAAACAGCGTCAGGTGAAAGCAGAGGAAGTCGGCCATGGCAACGGCGCCCAGCGTCTCCTACTCGATGACGGTCCGGCTGGAGGTGCCCGCGAGCGGAACCGCCGTCTCGCAGCTCACCACCGCCGTGGAGTCCTCCGGAGGCTCGGTGACCGGCCTCGACGTCACCGCGTCCGGTCACGAGAAGCTCCGCATCGACGTCACGATCGCGGCGACCTCCACCGCGCACGCGGACGAGATCGTCGAGGAGCTCCGCGGCATCGAGGGCGTCACCCTGGGCAAGGTCTCGGACCGTACCTTCCTCATGCACCTCGGCGGCAAGATCGAGATGGCGTCGAAGCACCCCATCCGCAACCGCGACGACCTCTCCATGGTCTACACGCCCGGTGTCGCCCGCGTCTGCATGGCCATCGCCGAGAACCCCGAGGACGCCCGCCGCCTCACCATCAAGCGCAACTCCGTTGCGGTCGTGACGGACGGCTCCGCCGTGCTGGGCCTGGGCAACATCGGCCCCAAGGCCGCGCTGCCCGTCATGGAGGGCAAGGCCGCGCTCTTCAAGCGGTTCGCGGGCATCGACGCATGGCCGATCTGCCTCGACACCCAGGACACCGACGCGATCGTCGAGATCGTCAAGGCGATCGCCCCGGGCTTCGCGGGCATCAACCTGGAGGACATCTCCGCCCCGCGCTGCTTCGAGATCGAGGCCCGGCTGCGCGAGGCGCTGGACATCCCCGTCTTCCACGACGACCAGCACGGCACCGCGATCGTCGTCCTGGCCGCGCTCACCAACGCACTGCGCGTCGCGGGCAAGGCGATCGAGAACATCCGCGTCGTGATGTCCGGCGCCGGCGCCGCCGGTACGGCCATCCTCAAGCTGCTGCTCGCCGCGGGCGTCAAGAACGCCGTCGTCGCCGACATCCACGGCGTGGTGCACGCCGGCCGCGAGGACCTGGTGGACGCCGCCCCCGACTCGGCGCTGCGCTGGATCGCCGACAACACCAACCCCGAGGGCCTCACCGGCACGCTCAAGGAGGCCGTGCACGGCGCGGACGTCTTCATCGGCGTCTCCGCGCCGAACGTTCTGGACGGCGACGACGTGGCCGCCATGGCCGAGGACGCCATCGTGTTCGCGCTCGCGAACCCCGACCCCGAGGTCGACCCGGCAATCGCCCGTCAGACCGCGGCCGTTGTGGCCACGGGCCGCTCCGACTTCCCGAACCAGATCAACAACGTGCTGGTCTTCCCGGGCGTCTTCCGCGGCCTGCTGGACGCGCAGTCCCGCACGGTCAACACGGAGATGATGCTGGCCGCCGCGACCGCCCTGGCGAACGTGGTGACCGAGGACGAGCTGAACCCGAACTACATCATTCCGAGCGTCTTCAACGACAAGGTCGCGGGCGCGGTGGCCGGTGCGGTGCGGGAGGCGGCCAAGGCGGCCGGCGCGACGGCGAACAGCCCGTCCGCGGTCTGAGGACGAGGCGTTCCAGGGCCTTCGGGACGGCCGTCCCCGGACTGTGAGCAACCCCACGGCAGCCGGGGGACCGGCGCGTCGCACGACCCCCGTCAGCAGCGGAGCTATCGTGGCGGCCAGGCTCAGGCCCTCTTTTCGTGTGACTCCCCAAGGGTGTTCTCACGACTCCTGCGGGTGCCGGATTGGCTTTCCCGCCGCAGGTAGGGGCAGGATGCGTCCCTGGGCGCGAGGGTCTGACGACGGACCCGGGTCCGGGGACTCAACGAGGACCCTGGCAGCATCGGCTTCGATCTGACGCCTCAACGGCAAGATGAACACGGGAGTAACAACATGAACCGCAGTGAGCTGGTGGCCGCGCTGGCCGACCGCGCCGAGGTGACCCGCAAGGACGCCGACGCCGTGCTGGCCGCGTTCGCCGACGTCGTCGGCGACATCGTCTCCAAGGGGGACGAGAAGGTCACCATCCCCGGCTTCCTGACCTTCGAGCGCACCCACCGTGCCGCTCGCACCGCCCGCAACCCGCAGACCGGCGAGCCCATCCAGATCCCGGCCGGCTACAGCGTGAAGGTCTCCGCGGGCTCGAAGCTCAAGGAAGCCGCCAAGGGCAAGTGACCCTGTCGTCCGTACGCCGGCGGTGTACGGGCCACAGTGAGTGACATCAAAGGGGCGGCCACCCGGTTCCGGGTGGCCGCCCCTTTGGCGTGACTGCGGGCGCTTACCCGAGCGCCTTGCCGGGCAGCTCCACCTTCGCGCCCAGCTCCACGAGCTTCTCCATGAAGTTCTCGTAGCCGCGGTTGATCAGGCCGATGCCGTGGACCCGGGACGTGCCCTGGGCCGCCAGGGCCGCGATGAGGTACGAGAAGCCGCCGCGCAGGTCCGGGATGACCAGGTCGGCGCCCTGGAGCCGGGTGGGGCCGGAGACGACCGCGGAGTGCAGGAAGTTGCGCTGGCCGAAGCGGCAGTGGGAGCCGCCCAGGCACTCGCGGTAGAGCTGGATGTGGGCGCCCATCTGGTTCAGCGCGGACGTGAAGCCCAGGCGGGACTCGTAGACCGTCTCGTGGATGATGGACAGACCCGTGGCCTGCGTCAGGGCGACCACCAGCGGCTGCTGCCAGTCGGTCTGGAAGCCCGGGTGGACGTCCGTCTCCAGCGCGATGGACTTCAGCTGACCGCCGGGGTGCCAGAAGCGGATGCCCTCGTCGTCGATCTCGAAGGCACCGCCCACCTTCCGGTAGGTGTTCAGGAACGTCATCATCGAGCGCTGCTGCGCCCCGCGGACGTAGATGTTGCCCTCGGTGGCCAGCGCCGCCGACGCCCAGGACGCGGCCTCCAGGCGGTCCGGCAGGGCGCGGTGGTTGTAGCCGCCGAGCTGGTCCACACCCGTGATGCGGATCGTCCGGTCGGTGTCCATCGCGATGATCGCGCCCATCTTCTGCAGCACGCAGATGAGGTCCTCGATCTCCGGCTCGACGGCCGCGTTGGACAACTCCGTGACGCCCTCGGCGAGGACGGCCGTCAGCAGCACCTGCTCGGTCGCGCCCACGGACGGGTACGGCAGCCGGATCTTCGTGCCGCGCAGCCGCCGCGGCGCCTCCAGGTACTGGCCGTCCGCCCGCTTCTCGATCTTCGCGCCGAACTGCCGCAGCACCTCGAAGTGGAAGTCGATGGGCCGGCCGCCGATGTCGCAGCCGCCGAGGCCGGGGATGAAGGCGTGGCCCAGGCGGTGCAGCAGCGGGCCGCAGAACAGGATCGGGATACGGCTGGAACCGGCGTGGGCGTCGATGTCGGCGACGTTCGCGCTCTCCACGCGCGTCGGGTCCATCACCAGTTCGCCGGGCTCGTCACCCGGACGGACCGTCACACCGTGCAGCTGCAGCAGACCCCGTACGACTCGCACGTCGCGGATGTCCGGAACATTGCGCAGCCGGCTCGGAGCGCTGCCGAGCAGCGCCGCCACCATGGCCTTCGGTACGAGGTTCTTCGCACCGCGGACACGGATCTCGCCCTCCAGCGGGGTTCCGCCGTGGACAAGCAGGACATCGTCGTTGACGGTCATGAATCTCGCGTTCCGTGGAGTCGGGCAGGGGCCAGGAGGGAAAGGGTAATCGCCCTCCACCCCCCTTCTGTAAGCCTGAGGCGGACCCAGCCACGTCATAGCTCTGTCACAACACGAACCGTTCCGTGCCGGGCACGTGGGGTCACGATCACATTCGTGCGCGGCGGACTCATCGGCGCGCCCTGAGCTGCGCGCACTCCGGACGCCCGCATTGCTCCCCACGGGAGGGGAAGATGCGGGATCATGTCTGGCATGACCGAGGTGTCCTCGCTCACAGGGCGGTTGCTCGTGGCCACGCCCGCCCTGGCGGACCCGAACTTCGACCGCGCGGTGGTGCTGCTCCTCGACCACGACGAGGAGGGTTCCCTCGGTGTCGTCCTCAACCGCCCCACCCCGGTGGACGTGGCCGACATCCTGGAGGGCTGGGGGGATCTCGCCGTCGAGCCCGGCGTGGTCTTCCAGGGCGGCCCGGTGTCGCTGGACTCGGCCCTCGGGGTCGCCGTCGTCCCCGGCGGCGCGACCGGGGAGGCCGCTCCGCTGGGCTGGCGCCGGGTGCACGGCGCGATCGGGCTGGTCGACCTGGAGGCGCCGCCCGAGCTGCTGGCCTCCGCCCTCGGCTCCTTGCGGATCTTCGCCGGGTACGCCGGCTGGGGCCCGGGCCAGCTGGAGGACGAGCTGGTCGACGGCGCCTGGTACGTCGTCGAGTCCGAGCCCGGCGACGTGTCCTCCCCGTCCCCGGAGCGGCTCTGGCGCGAGGTGCTGCGCCGCCAGCGCAACGAGCTGGCGATGGTGGCGACGTACCCCGACGACCCTTCGCTCAACTGATGCGTGTGAGCTTCAGTACCCTTGGGCCTATGAGCACTCTCGAGCCCGAGCGCGGGACTGGTACGGGGACCCTCGTAGAGCCGACGCCGCAGACCTCTCACGGTGACGGTGACCACGAGCGCTTCGCCCATTACGTCCAGAAGGACAAGATCATGGCGAGCGCCCTCGACGGCACCCCCGTCGTGGCGCTGTGCGGCAAGGTCTGGGTTCCGGGCCGCGACCCGAAGAAGTACCCCGTGTGTCCCATGTGCAAGGAGATCTACGAGTCCATGGGCTCCGGCGGCGACGACAAGGGCAAGGGCGACAAGTAGGCCCGGTCCGCGCGGCGTAAAGCCTCCAGGGTGCGTTTTGCGCGCCCTGGAGGCTTTTGTGCTGTCCGGGCGTTGCACGGGGTGCGTCTGCCGGTCACAGAGTGGTTGAGACCTCTTGTGGGCGTGTTCATGCAGTCCCTAGCCTCCGAAGTGTTGTGCACAGCGAAACCTTCATTGCGCATGTTGCAACACTCCTTCGGAGGAGCACTCCATGAAGCTGTCCGCCCGTCTCGTCGGCCTCGGTGCGCTCGCCGCCCTCCTGGCCACCGCCTGCGCCCCCCAGACCTCCGGCAACACCTCCTCCGACAAGGACGAGAAGACCGGCACGCTGCGCGTGTGGCTCTTCCAGGAGGTCGGCAACGCGCCCAAGGAGAAGGTCGTCGACTCCGTCGTCGCCGACTTCGAGAAGGCCCACGAGGGCACCGAGGTCGACGTCGAGTACATCCCCATCGACACCCGCGCCCAGCGTGTCAAGGCCGCCTTCAACGACCCCGCCTCCGCTCCGGACGTCATGGAGTACGGCAACACCGACACGGCCGGCTACGTGAAGGACGGCGGACTCCTCGACGTCACGGAGGAGTTCGGCGACTGGGGCGAGGCGAAGGACACCGACCCGACCGCGAAGCAGTCGGTCACCGTGGACGGCAAGGTCTACGGCGCGCCTTTCTACGTCGGTGTACGCGCCCTGTACTACCGCACGGACGTCTTCAAGGAACTCGGCCTGTCCGTCCCGAGGACGATGGCCGAACTCGCCTCCACCGCCCGCGAGATACGCGCGGCCAAGCCGGAGCTGTACGGCCTGGTCGTCGGCGGCGCCTACACCTACGGCGCGATGCCGTTCGTGTGGGCCAACGGCGGTGAGCTCGCGAGCGGCGAGGGCGGCTCGTACGCCTCCGGCATCGACAGCCCGCAGGCCCGCAAGGGCATCAAGGCGTACACCTCCCTCTTCGGCGACGACAACTGCCCGGCCGCCAAGTGCGCGGGCATGGGCGGCAACGACACGATCTCCGCGTTCGCCGCGGGCAAGGCCGGCATGGCCATCGGCGGCGACTTCAGCCACACCGCCGTCGAGGCCGGGAAGGTCAAGGGCAAGTACGCCGTCGCCCCGCTGCCGGGGGTGAAGCCCGGCTCGATCGCGCCCGCCTTCGCCGGCGGCAACAACATCGGCGTCCTGAAGAGCACCTCGCACCGGACGCTCGCCGTCGACCTGATGCGGCGGCTGGCCTCCAAGAAGACCCAGACCGAGCTCTTCGGCGCGATGGGCTTCCTGCCGACCTTCACGGACGTGCGCCAGCAGGTCGCCCGGGAGGAGCCCTTCGTGAAGCCCTTCGTCCAGACCCTCTCGGCCGGCACCAGGTTCGTCCCCGCGTCCCCGGCCTGGGCCCAGATCGACTCCCAGCTCGTCCTGCCGACCATGTTCCAGGAGGTCATCAGCGGCAAGAAGGACGTCGCGCGGGCCTCCGAGGACGCCGCGAAGAAGATGAACACCGCGTTCGGCTCCGCGGGGTGAACGGCATGAACGACCGCACGGAGCAGGCGCGGAGCGGCTCCCCTGGGGCGGGGCCGGCGGGGGCCGGGGTCGAACCGGCGGGGGCCGACACCACCGCGAGCGAGACGGCCGGAGCCGCCGTGGGCGGCGGTGGGCCGGACGGGAGCGGGCCGGCTGGAAGCGAGGCGGCTTATTCGTCTGAGAGCGGGCCCGCGGTGGAAGCCGGTTCGGTAGGCGGCGGGCCCGCCGCGGTGGCTGGTTCGTCCGCCAGTGGGTCCGCGGTGGATGTCGGCTCGGCCGGTGGTGGGTCCGCCCCGGGGGCTTCGGCCGGTGGTGGGCCTGCCGCGGGGGCTTCGGCCGGGAGCGCGCCCGTCGTGGAAAACGGCTCGGCTGGGAGCGCGCCCGTCGTGGAGGCCGGTTCGGCCGGGAGCGCGTCCGCCATGGCAGCTGGGTCGGCCGGTTGCGGCGCGGTGGGTGGTGGGGAGCCGGGAGGCGAACGTGGCCCGGCGTCCAGTCGGTCTGCCGCGCCTGCGGCGGCCGTCGCCGAGCCGCTCTTGACGTCGGCCGGGCCGCCCTCGGGGCCCACCCCCGCCACCGTCGCGGACGCCGGTGGGCCGCGCATGGTGCGGGCGTCGGGCGCAAAGGCCCGTCGGGGCCGCCGGGCGCGCCGGGGTGTGGCCGGGGCCTCGCCGCTCGTGTCCGGTGGGTGGACGCCCTGGCTGTACCTCGCGCCCGCCCTCGTCGTGCTCGGCGGGCTGCTCGTCTACCCGGTCTACCAGCTCGGGCTTATCTCGTTCTTCCAGTACACGCAGGCGCAGGTGAGCGGCGGGGAGCCGGCCACCTTCGAGGGGTTCGGGAACTACGCCGAACTGTTCGGGGACCCCCAGTTCTGGCAGGTGCTGCTCGCCACCGTGCTGTTCGCGGCGGCCTGCGTCGTCTCCACCCTCGCGGCCGGATGCGCCCTGGCCGTGCTGCTCACCCGCGTGCGGGCCGTACCGCGCCTCGCGCTGATGCTCGCCGCGCTCGGCGCGTGGGCGACCCCGGCCGTGACCGGGTCCACGGTGTGGCTGTTCCTCTTCGACCCGGACTTCGGCCCGGTCAACCGGATGCTGGGCCTCGGCGACCACTCCTGGACGTACGGCCGGATCAGCGCCTTCTTCCTCGTCCTGCTCGAAGTGGTCTGGTGCTCCTTCCCGTTCGTCATGGTGACCGTGTACGCCGGCATCCGCGCCGTGCCCACGGAGGTGCTGGAGGCCGCCTCCCTCGACGGCGCCTCCCAGTGGCGGATCTGGCGCTCCGTCCTCGCCCCGATGCTCCGGCCGATCCTGGTCGTCGTCACGATCCAGTCGGTCATCTGGGACTTCAAGGTCTTCACGCAGATCTACGTCATGACGAACGGCGGCGGCATCGCCGGCCAGAACCTGGTCCTGAACGTCTACGCCTACCAACAGGCCTTCGCGTCCTCGCAGTACGGCCTCGGCTCCGCGATCGGCGTCGTGATGCTGCTGATCCTGCTCGCCGTCACCCTGGTGTACCTGCGGCTGCTGCGCCGGCAGGGGGAGGAACTGTGAATCTTCTTCGCGTCCGTGTGCGCCGCCCGGGCCGGCTGGCCGCCGAGGCCTCCGCCCTGCTGATCGCGGTCGTCGTCGCCTTCCCCCTCTACTGGATGGTGCTCAGCGCCTTCAAACCGGCCGGGGAGATCGAGTCGAGCGAGCCCAGGCCGTGGACGCTCGCACCCTCCCTGGATTCCTTCCAACGCGTCTTCGGGCAACAGGAATTCGGCCGTTACTTCCTCAACAGCCTCATCGTCGCGGGCAGTGTCGTCATCGCCTCCGCGCTGATCGCGTTTCTCGCCGCGACCGCCGTGACGCGATTCCGCTTCCGCATGAGGACCACCCTGCTGATCATGTTTCTGGTGGCCCAGATGGTGCCCGTGGAAGCCCTCACGATCCCCCTGTTCTTCCTCATGCGGGACGCCGGTCAGCTGAACACGCTGGGTTCGCTGATCCTGCCCCACATCGCCTTCTCGCTGCCCTTCGCGATCTGGATGCTGCGGGGGTTCGTGAAAGCCGTTCCGGAGGCGCTGGAGGAGGCCGCGTACATCGACGGGGCGAGCCGGGCGCGATTCCTGTGGCAGATCCTTTTCCCCCTCGTCCTGCCGGGTCTCGTGGCCACCAGCGTGTTCTCCTTCATCTCCGCATGGAACGACTTCCTGTTCGCCAAGTCGTTCATCATCAGCGACACCTCGCAGTCGACGCTGCCGATGGCCCTGCTGGTCTTCTACAAGCCCGACGACCCGGACTGGGGCGGTGTCATGGCCGCTTCCACGGTGATGACGATTCCGGTCCTGGTCTTCTTCGTACTCGTACAGCGGCGCCTGGTCTCCGGACTGGGCGGAGCGGTGAAGGACTGACGTGACTCCTCCCGACGTGACCACTGGGGACGTGACTCCTCCTGGGGCGGGCCTGATTCCGGCGCCCCTGCGCATCGAGACCGGGAACGGGCCGGGGTTCGTGCTCGACGCGGACACCGGCGTGGATGCGGGCCCCGGCGCCGAGCGGGCCGCGCGGTGGCTGCGGGCGACCGTGGGCGCCGCGACCGGCCTGCCGCTGGACCCGGGCACCGGCGGCGCGGGCGGTCTCCACCTGCGGGTCCGGCCCGATCTCGGCGGGCCCGAGGCGTACCGCCTCACGGTGGGCGCCGGGCGGGTCCTCATCGAAGGGGCCAGTGGGACCGGCCTGTTCTGGGGTGCCCAGACCTTCCGTCAGCTTCTCGGCCCCGAGGCCTTCCGCCGCGCGCCGGTGTCCGGGAAGCGGGCGTGGGACCTGCCCGCCGTCACCGTCGAGGACGCCCCGCGGTTCCGCTGGCGCGGCCTGATGCTCGACGTCGCCCGGCACTTCATGCCCAAGGAAGGCGTCCTGCGTTACCTCGATCTGATGGCGGCGCACAAACTCAACGTCTTCCACTTCCACCTGACGGACGACCAGGGCTGGCGCATCGAGATCGAGCGGCACCCGCGGCTGACCGAGGTCGGCTCCTGGCGCGCCCGGACCAAAACAGGCCACCGCGCCTCCCCCTTGTGGGAGGAGAAGCCGCACGGCGGCTACTACACCCAGGACGACATCCGGGAGATCGTCGCCTACGCCGCCGAGCGGTATATCACCGTCGTCCCCGAAATCGACGTACCCGGACACTCGCAGGCCGCCATCGCCGCGTACCCGGAACTCGGCAACACCGACGTCATCGACACCTCCGCGCTCTCCGTCTGGGACACCTGGGGAATCAACCCGAACGTACTCGCCCCCATTGACAACACCCTGCGCTTCTACGAGGGCGTCCTCGAAGAGGTCCTGGCGCTGTTCCCCTCGGAGTTCGTCCACATCGGCGGCGACGAATGCCCCAAGGAGCAGTGGCGGCGGTCGGAGACGGCCCAGGCGCGCATCCGGGAACTCGGGCTCGCGGACGAGGACGGGCTCCAGTCCTGGTTCGTCCGGCACTTCGACACCTGGCTCGCCGCGCGCGGGCGCCGGCTGATCGGCTGGGACGAGATCCTGGAGGGCGGTCTGGCCGAGGGCGCGGCCGTGTCGTCCTGGCGTGGCTACGCCGGGGGCATCGCCGCCGCCCGGGCCGGCCACGACGTCGTCATGTGCCCCGAGCAGCAGGTGTACCTGGACCACCGTCAGGCGCCGGGCCCCGACGAGCCGGTACCGATCGGGTGGGTGCGCACCCTGGAGGATGTCTACCGGTTCGAGCCCGTTCCCCCGGAGCTGACGCCCGAGGAGGCTCGGCATGTGCTGGGCACCCAGGCCAACCTGTGGACGGAGGTGATGGAGGACCACGCGCGCGTGGACTACCAGGCGTTCCCCCGGCTCGCCGCCTTCTCCGAGGTCGCCTGGAGCGCCCTGCCCGCCCCGGCGGAACGGGACTTCGCCGGGTTCGAGCGCCGTATGGCCGCCCACTACCGGCGGCTCGACGCCCTGGGCGTCGCTTACCGGCCACCCGCCGGCCCGTTGCCCTGGCAGCGGCGCCCCGGGGTGCTGGGCCGCCCGATCGACGGCCCGCCGCCCCGCCGGTAACACCGGCCGCCACGACCGAACAGCTCGAACAGGCCACGGAAAAAGCGCACAAGGGTCACCGAAAGTGCCAATCGGCATGCACTGGTGAACCTGTGCGAAAACGGACCATCTCCCCGATGAGGTGGGCGAATGCCTCCTAGCGGACCCGTGTCTTCGGCTCTCGCCAAGATGTGCCAGAGTTGCCACGTCCGCCCTGTCAGCACGTACCGTACGGCAGCACAGGTGGGACCAGGTGGGGCAGCGGGAAGGGGCAGCCGGTTTGACCACGCACGCACCGCAGGCGGCGCAGGCCGTCACGCTGCCCACGACGCTGGACGAGGCCGTCGCGGCACTCACCGCCGTGCCCGCCGCCGTGCCCGTCGCGGGCGGCACCGACCTGATGGCCGCCGTCAACTCCGGGCAGCTCAGGCCCGCCGCGCTGGTGGGTCTCGGCCGGATCAGCGAGATCCGCGGCTGGCAGTACCAGGACGGTCACGCGCTGCTGGGGGCGGGCCTCACGCACGCGCGCATGGGACGCCCCGACTTCGCGGCGCTCATCCCGGCGCTCGCCGCCGCCGCGCGCGCCGCGGGCCCGCCGCACATCCGCAACGCGGGCACCCTCGGCGGCAACATCGCCTCGGCCGCCCCCACCGGGGACGCGCTGCCGGTGCTGGCCGCCCTGGAGGCGACCCTGATCATCGCGGGCCCGGGCGGAGCCCGCCGGGAGATCCCGGTGTCGCACCTGCTGGCCGGGATGGACATGCTGCGCGCCGGTGAACTCATCGGCTACGTGCGCGTGCCGCTGCTGCACGCCCCGCAGGTCTTCCTCAAGGCGACCGGCCGCACCGGCCCGGGCCGCGCGGTCGCCTCCGTGGCGCTGGTCCTGGACCCCGCGCGCCGGGGCGTGCGCTGCGCGGTGGGCGCCATAGCGCCGATGCCGCTGCGGCCCCTGGAGGCCGAGCAGTGGGTCGGCCGGCTCATCGACTGGGACAACAGCCGCACGCTCGTCCCCGAGGCCCTGAACGCCTTCGGGGAGTACGTCGCCGCGGCCTGCATCCCCGACGCGGCCCCGGGCGAGGACGGCTCCGTACCGCAGCTCCCGCCCGCCGTAATGCACTTGCGGCGCACCGTCGCCGCGCTGGCCCGACGAGCACTGGGGAGGGCGCTGTCGTGACCGACGACCAGCACGGAGAGGGCACGCCCCGCAGCGGGAGCCGCTGGGACCCGCTGCCCCAGGGCGAGTACGACGACGGCGCCACCGCCTTCGTGGAACTGCCCGAGGGGGGCGTCGACGCCCTGCTGGCCGCCGACAGCCCGCTCGCCGCGCCGGGCCACGGCTACGTACCGCCGCAGATAACGGTCGCCCCCGCCACGACCGCGGGCACCGACCCGGCGGCCACGGGCGCGTGGCCGGTGCCCGGCGCGCCCGTCGACGGCGCCCAGTGGCACGACCCGCACGCGACGCACCAGCAGCAGGGCCAGGACGCCGGGGAGCAGCCGTACGGCACCTCCGACGTGCCCTACGGCACGCCGTACGGCTCCGGCGCCGGGCAGCACGGCGGTGACGACCGCTTCACCCCGTACGACCCGGGCCTCACCGGGCAGTGGACCTTCGAGGAGCCCGCGGCGGCGGAGACCGCGCCCGGACACGACGTGACCGGGCAGTGGTCCATCCCCGTCGCCGGGGGCGACCTGCCGGACGAGTCGGGCGAGTTCACGACGTCGTCGCTGGTCGAGCAGTGGGGCGGCACGCCGCCGGCCACGCTCCCGGGCGGCGCGCCCGCCCCGTGGGCGACCCAGGCGGCCGGACGGCCGTGGGGACAGCAGGCTCCGCAGGACACGCCGGGGCAGGACGGGGCGTACCCGCAGGGGAGCGAGCCGGGGCACGGATACGGCCAGGGCGCCGGCCACGACCCGGGCCACCCGGACAACGCGCCCCACGGGCACGACCCGGCGCACGGGGCCGAGCAGACGCAGGCGCACGGGGCCGAGCAGGGGCACGGGTTCCTGCCCGGGCAGGGCCACGGCCACGGCCGGCCGGAGGACGCCGGGCCCGCCGCCTCCGGATACCCGGCGGAGCCGGGCACGCGGGGCGCGCACGCCCCGGAGCAACCGCCCGCCGGACCCCTGCCGCACGAGACGGACCCGGGGCACGCGACCCACCTGCCGCACGGCGCGGGCCCGGCTGAGCACACGGCACCGCATCACGCCGCCGAACCGTCGACGCCCGGCCACGCGCCGGAGCAGTCCGGCTTCGCGGCTCCCGGGGCGGATTCCCGGGGCTTCACGGACGCCGCTTCAGAGCCCTCGGGCGCCGCCGACGGGCCGGAGCGGGCGGAGACCGCCGGTCCCGGGCAGCCGGAGCGCTCAGGCTTGGCCGACCAGAGGCCGGAGTCCGCCAGCTTCACCGGTCACGGGCCGGAGTCCCCGGGCTTCGCCGGCCACGCGGAGGGGCCCTCGGGCTTCGCCGGTCACGGGCCGGAGTCCGCCGACTTCGCCGGCCACGCGCGGGAGTCCGCGGGCTTCACCGACCCCGCGCCCGGCCCTTCCGGCTACGCCGACCACGAGGCATCGCCGGGCTTCCCCGGCCACGCCCCGGAGCGGACCGGCGAACACGGTCACGAGCCGGAGCGGTCGGACCCGTCCGGCCACGGACCGGACCAGCCGGGCGTACCCGCTCACGGACCGGAGCCGGTGGGCGTGCCCGGTCACGAGCCGGAGCGGTCGGGCCTGTCCGGCCACGGACCGGACCAGCCGGGCGTACCCGCTCACGGCCCGGGCCGGTCCTCCGTCGGCCCGGAGTCCGCCCAGCCCTACGCCGAGCACCCCGGGGAGGCTCCCGGAGAGGCCCCCGAGGGGCCCGGGCCGGCGGCCGAACGGGAGGCCGACGCCGTAGGGGCCGCGCAGGCCGCTCAGGAGGCTCCACAGCCCGCCGGCGGCCCGGGTGAGCCACCCGAGGGCGCCGAGGGCACCGACGACGTCCCAGAGGCCGCAGAAGGCGTGGACGGCGCCGACGGTCCCGCCGAGACCGGCGCCGGGCCGCTCCCGGTGGACGAGGAGGCCGGACGGGAAGCCGGACCGGAGGGCGGACCGGAGGCGGCGGACGCCCCGGCCGCCGACGGCGAGACGCCCGGCGAGGACCCCTCCGCCACCCCCCAGGACGCGGCCGCCGACCCTGCCGCCGCCCCCGCCGCACCTCAGGAGGAACACCCCCTCGCCTCCTACGTCCTGCGCGTGAACGGCGCCGAACGCCCGGTCGCCGACGCGTGGATCGGCGAGTCCCTGCTGTACGTGCTGCGCGAGCGGCTCGGGCTCGCCGGTGCCAAGGACGGCTGCTCGCAGGGCGAGTGCGGGGCGTGCAACGTCCAGGTCGACGGGCGGCTCGTCGCGTCCTGCCTGGTCCCGGCCGTGACCGCCGCCGGCAGCGAGGTCCGCACCGTCGAGGGGCTGGCCGAGGACGGGCAGCCGTCGGACGTGCAGCGGGCGCTCGCGCGCTGCGGCGCCGTGCAGTGCGGTTTCTGCATCCCCGGCATGGCGATGACCGTCCACGACCTGCTGGAGGGCAACCCGGCCCCCACCGAGCTGGAGACCCGTCAGGCGCTGTGCGGCAACCTGTGCCGGTGCTCCGGCTACCGGGGCGTGGTCGACGCCGTCAAGGAGGTCGTCGCCGAACGCGAGGCGCACGGCGCCCCGGGTGACGGCGACGGCGACGAGCCCCGGATCCCGCACCAGGCGGGCCCGGGCGCGGGTGGCGTGAACGCGTCGGCCTTCGGGGTGGCCCCGGAACCGCGCGCGCCCGAACCGCGCTCCCCTGAACCGCACGACCAGCCCTACGGCCAGGACGGAGGCCAGGCGTGAGTAACGAAGCAGCCACCGCGCAGGCCGCGGAGGCCGCCCCCGCACCGGAGCCCCTGCCGCACGGCCTCGGCGCCTCACTCCCGGCCGCCGACGCCCGCGCCAAGACGGAGGGCACCTTCCCGTACGCCGCCGACCTGTGGGCCGAGGGCCTGCTGTGGGCGGCCGTGCTGCGCTCCCCGCACCCGCACGCGCGCATCGTCTCCATCGACACCACGCACGCGCGCGAGATGCCCGGCGTGCGCGCCGTCGTCACCCACGAGGACGTTCCCGGCAGCCCGTTGCACGGCCGTGGCAAGGCCGACCGTCCGGTCTTCGCCTCCGAGGTCGTGCGCCACCACGGCGAGCCCATCGCCGCCGTCGCCGCCGACCACCCGGACACCGCGCGCATGGCGGCCGCCGCCGTCATCGTCGAGTACGAGGTGCTCGACGCGGTGACCGACCCGGAGCAGGCCTTCGAGGCCGAGCCGCTGCACCCCGACGGCAACCTGATCCGGCACATCCCGCTGCACCACGGCGACCCGGAGGCGGCCGGCGAGATCGTCGTCGAGGGCCTGTACCGCATCGGCCGCCAGGACCCCGCGCCCATCGGCGCCGAGGCCGGCCTGGCCGTCCCGCGCCCGGACGGCGGCGTGGAGCTGTACCTCGCCTCCACCGACCCGCACGCCGACCGTGACGCGGCCGCCTCCGCCCTCGGCCTGGAACCCGAGCGCGTCAAGGTCGTCGTCACCGGCGTCCCCGGCGCCACCGCCGACCGCGAGGACCAGGGCTTCCAGCTCCCCCTCGGCCTGCTGGCGCTGCGCACCGGCTGCCCGGTGAAGCTCACCGCCACGCGCGAGGAGTCCTTCCTCGGCCACGCCCACCGGCACCCCACCCTCCTGCGCTACCGGCACCACGCCGACGGCGAGGGCAGACTCGTCAAGGTCGAGGCGCAGATCCTGCTCGACGCGGGCGCCTACGCCGACACCTCCGGCGACGCGCTGGCCGCCGCCGTCGCCTTCGCCTGCGGTCCGTACGTCGTCCCCAACGCCTTCATCGAGGGCTGGGCCGTGCGCACCAACAACCCCCCGTCCGGCCATGTGCGCGGCGAGGGCGCCATGCAGGTCTGCGCCGCCTACGAGGCGCAGATGGACAAGATCGCCAAGAAGCTCGGCCTCGACCCGGCGGAGGTGCGGCTGCGCAACGCCATGGCGACCGGTGACGTCCTGCCGACCGGCCAGAGTGTGACCTGCCCGGCCCCGGTCGCCGAACTCCTCCAGGCCGTCCGGGACTTCCCGCTGCCGCCGCTGCCCAAGGACACCCCCGAGGACGAGTGGCTGCTGCCCGGCGGCCCCGAGGGCGCGGGGGAACCGGGCGCCGTGCGCCGGGGCGTGGGCTACGGCGTGGGCATGGTGCACATGCTCGGCGCCGAGGGCGCGGACGAGGTCTCCACGGCGACCGTGAAGGTCCACGACGGCGTCGCGACGGTGCTGTGCGCGGCCGTCGAGACCGGCCAGGGCTTCACGACGCTGGCCCGGCAGATCGTCCAGGAGACCCTCGGCATCGACGAGGTGCACGTGGCGCCCGTCGACACCGACCAGCCCCCCGCGGGCCCGGGCTGCCGCGGCCGGCACACCTGGGTGTCGGGCGGGGCGGTGGAGCGCGCGGCCAAGATGGTCCGCACCCAGCTCCTCCAGCCGCTCGCCCACAAGTTCGGCATGTCCACGGAGCTGCTGCAGATCACCGACGGCAAGATCACCTCGTACGACGGGGTCCTCTCCACGACCGTCACCGAGGCGCTGGACGGCAAGGAACTGTGGGCCACCGCCCAGTGCCGCCCGCACCCCACCGAGCCGCTGAACGAGGCCGGCCAGGGCGACGCCTTCGTCGGCATGGCCTTCTGCGCGATCCGCGCGGTGGTCGACGTCGACATCGAGATCGGCTCCGTACGGGTCGTGGAACTGGCCGTCGCCCAGGACGTGGGCCGGGTCCTCAACCCCGCCCAGCTCGCCGCGCGGATCGAGGCGGGCGTCACACAGGGCGTGGGCATCGCGCTCACCGAGAACCTGCGCACGCCCCGCGGCCTGATCCGCCACCCCGACCTGACCGGATACGCCCTCCCGACCGCCCTCGACGCGCCCGACATCCGCATCGTGCGGCTGGTCGAGGAGCGGGACGTGGTCGCGCCCTTCGGGGCCAAGGCGGTCAGCGCGGTGCCGGTGGTGGCCTCCCCGGCGGCCGTCGCCTCCGCCGTACGGGCCGCGACCGGCCGGCCCGTGAACCGGCTGCCGATCCGCCCGCAGGCGGCGGTGGTGACGGAGCGGTCCTGATGTCCCTCGCGGGCGTCGTCCTCGTCACCGGCGTCATGGCGGTCGGCAAGTCGACGGTCGCGCAGGCGCTCGCGGAATCCCTGCCGAGGGCCGCGCACGTCCGCGGGGACGCGTTCCGGCGCATGATCGTGACCGGCCGCGCGGAGTACGTCCCCGGCGCGGACGGCGAGGCGCGGGCCCAACTGCTCCTGCGTCACCGGCTGTCGGCGGCGACGGCCGACGCGTACGCCGAGGCCGGTTTCACGGCGGTCGTCCAGGACGTGGTGCTGGGCGACGACCTGGGGACGTACACCGCCCTGGTGCGCACCCGCCCGCTGTACGTGGTCGTCCTCGCGCCGCGCCCCGGGACGGTGGCCGCGCGGGAGGCGGCGCGCCCGAAGACCGGGTACGGCGCAGGCTGGACCGTCGGCGCGCTGGACGAGGTGCTGCGCACGCGGACCCCGCGGATCGGACTGTGGCTGGACACCTCGGAGCTGACGGTGGGACAGACGGTCGAGGCGATTCTCGCGGGAAGGGAACGCGCCAGGGTCGTCTGAGCGTCATGAGGGATGGACGCGTTGTGATCGCTGGGCACGCGTCGCTGTTCCGGGGCGTTGTCAGTGGTGGGGCGTAGTGTTCCGGTCAGTGGGGGACGGCTGCCGGGCCTGGCCGGATGATCCGCCGTGCTCCACCAGGGGACGGGAGCGAGCGAACGCATGCGGGGGAGCCCATGAGTACGACCGACGCCGGTGCCGCGGTGATCACCCTGGCCGAGTCCGAGCTGGACCCGTGGGTGACGCACGCGCCGACGCGGCACTGGCTGACGGGGCCGGGTCTGCCGGCCGGCAGCGGCATGCTGAGCTTCGACGGGCTGCGCGGGGACGGCCTGCGCACGGTGGCGGACTCCACGGGCGATCCGGCCGACCGGCTCGCGGCGGAGCTGCGCGAACAGCTGGTGACAGGCGGACTCCTGGGCCCCGCGGGCCTGGAGACGGAGTCGGTCCTGCTGGACGGCGCGACGGGCGAGATCTCGACGACGTACCTCCTGCACGACCGCCCCGGCCTGATGGACCGCCGCCCCCTGGCGCCCTCGCTGCGGACGCTGGTCCGCTTCGCCGGGGCCACGGACGAACTGGCCGGGCTGCGCGGCCAGTTCGCCTCCTACGCCGGCCGCTACGGACCCAAGGCGGTGGCGGAGGCCTCCCAGCACCTGCTGTCCGTCTTCCGGGACGGCACGGACGGCGAACCGGCCCCGTTCTGGAAGATGGCGGCCCTGATCCGCCCCCTGTCCCTGGTCGCGGGCCGCTCGGGCGCCTCCGGCCTCTCCCTTGACCTCCCGCACCGCCTCCTGGACCAGGAGTTCGGCCCCGGCAAGGTGGCGCGCTTCGAGGACGTGGACTTCCCGGCGACCCTCACGCACGAGCCGACCCGCCGCTTCCTGCGCGAGGTGGGCCTCCCGGAGGACGCCCCCGTCTTCTCCCTGGACACGGACGTCCCGCTGGCGACCCTGGCCGAGTTCCACGCCGACGCGGACACCCCGGCGCGGCTCCCCGCCGGCGCCGACCGGCTGATCCGCCTCGGCCACCTGATCGAGGACATCAGCCTGGTCGTCGACGGAGCCACGGGCGCGGTCCTCAACTGGAGCGAACCCGAGGCGACGCTCCACCCCCTCAACACGGACGTCTCGACCCTCGCCTTCACGCTCTGGCTCCTGCACCGCGAGCGGGCGATCGACGAGCGGTCCGACCACGAGCTGACGACCGACACCTACGACCAGCTGGCCATGACGATGCTCCAGGTCCTGTCGACGGTCGACCCCACGGGGATCGCGACGCCGGCCCCGTCCCGGCACTACTGGACGACCACGTGCCAGGACGAGGCGGGCGGAGTGCTCTGACGGGCCCGCCGTCAGGCGGACCGGGAGGCGCCGCGGCGGCGCACGGCGAACACCAGGCCGCCGCCGATCACCGCGGCGGCCGCAGCGGCACCGGCGAGCAGCGGGGTGCCGTCGGAGCCGGTGGCGGCGAGGTTGCCACCGGTGGAGCCGCCGGCCGTGGTGCCGCCGGAGCCGGCGGAGGTGCCGGCGGAGGTGCCGGCCGAGGTGCCGGCCGAGGCGGTGGCCGAGGGGGAGGCCGTACCGCCGGTGCCGCCGGCGGCCTGGCCCCCCGGCTTGTTGCCGCCGGTGCCGCCGTCGCCGCCACCGTCGGCACCGTCCGAAGGGCTCGGCCCGGGCTCGTAGTCGCTCGGCAGGTCGATGCGGATCAGGGCGGTGTTGTTGGCGCGGTTCCTGTCGTACGCGGGCGCGATGTCGTAGACGGAGGACGCCGTGACCTTGCCCTGGGTGTCCTGCGCGGACTCCTTGACGTCCAGCAGGAAGGTGTAGGCCAGGGACTGGCCGACGTCGAGGGTCCCGTCCTCGGGCCAGCAGACGTACTTCGGCTTGCCCGGGGTCCCCTGCGGTCCGCTCGGGCCGTCGATCCCGAACGGCGCGCAGTCCTTGGGCACCTCGACGGCGGTGGTGCCCGGCGGTATCTGCACCAGCAGACCGGGGAGGTCGTCGCTCTCCTGGTTCTGCACCCAGCCCGGGCCGTCGTTGCGCAAGGTCGCCGTGACGGACTGCTGCTCGCCGGCCAGGGCCTCGGTGTCCTCACCGACCGCGACGAGGTCGGCGGTGTTGTCCGCGGTCAGGGTCATCCGCCGGTGACTGTCGTCGTAACCCTCGCCGGGCGCGTCCCCGCTCGCGCTCGTGCCGTACTCGACGGCCTCCATCAGGGCCTTGCCGAGCGCCTTGAACCGGACGGGCGTGGTGACGGAGGCGCCCGGCTCGACCACCGTGTCGAGTTCGCACAGTGCCTGCCTGACCTGGTCCCGCACGGTGGAGTAGGTGCAGCCCTTCACCTGCTCGGGGAAGTCGAGACCGCGCGTCAGACGCACCCGGAAGGTGACGCCGTCCGCCGCCGCCGTGCCCTTGTTGGTGAGCGTGACGGACCGGTCGTACACCTCGCCCGGCTTCAGGGACGCGGCCGGCAGTGTCGACACGGCCAGGTCCGGCCCGCCCTCCTCGGCATACGCCGCGGGCGCGGCGACAGCTGGTCCGGTGACGGCGATCACGGCAGCGGCCAGGACGGCTGCCGGGGGGCGCAGATGCACGGGGGTTCTCCTCGTGGAAACGGTGGACATGACGGACCGGAGCGTCGGCTACCGGTCATGTTCTGGACACCTGAGAGCCCCTCGGGGTTGTGCGCCCGGCAACCGTCTCGTGCCCGCTCCGGGCGACGGCGGACCGGCCGTGCGCCTCCCGGGCCGCGCGGCGGCCGGGGACGCCCCGGCGGCTTGCCCCTGTTGCGCCCCGAACGCGCCCTTCCCCCTTTCTGTGCCCGGGCGGATGCTCGGGCCATGGGGGACACAGGAGAGTCGGGCATCATCCCGTTGCACCACCCGGACGGACACCGGCAGCGGCCGCCGGACGCGCCGCAGCCGTGGGAGAAGACCGACCGTGCCCAGGCGGCACTGGAAGGCGCCACCGGCCCTGAGCCGCCCGCTCCGCCGCTCTGTCCCACCTGCGGGCTCATGGGCGACCGGTGCGTCACGTACTACGGCTGGCACGTCCTCCTCGAACCGGACCTGCGGGTGCCGGCGCACCTGGTGCCCGCGTGGCACCGCTGGTACGTCGACGCCGACGGCACCGCCTGGAACAGCCGCGACGACGAGCCCGCGCCGGGGGCGGTGTGCCGCGTACCCCACCGCATCGCCTGCCCCGGCCTGCGCCTTGAGGAGGCCGGCCCGTGGCGCCGGCTGGACGCGGCGCGTCTGGAGAACGCACGCCGCGCCCGCCGGCAGCCCGCCGGGGGAGCGCCCTCGGACACCCTCCCGAACGCGGGCTGAAGTCCCCGGACGAGCTCCCGCGGCAGACGCCCGAGACGGCGAAGAGAAGAGGCCGTGGCGGGATTCGAACCCACGTAACTCGCTTTGCAGGCGAGCCCCTGAACCACTCGGGCACACGGCCGGGACCGAGGTCGACCTCGCCGTCGTGGCGGGATTCTGACCCGCGTGACTCCCCGCGAGCGGAGCTCGCTGATGGACGCAGCGCAGGCGAGCCCCTGAACCACTCGGGCACACGGCCTGGAACTCGGTGAATCGACCGTACGGCCCCGGGAATGCCGGGCTCAAGGGCATGCGGTGCGGTGCAACGCGACTGCCACACGCCGTTCACGAAGGGCGTACGACCAAGGTCTCAGGTGGGGACCGTCTCGCGACAGGGGTCAAAGCGCCGCGTGGACCTTACGCTGGCGGGCATGCCTGACTCCAAGCCGCGTGACGCCGATGTCGTGGGTGCCGGTGCGCCGACCCCTCTCGCGGGGGGAGGAGAGGGCGTACTGGGGCAGGGGTACCGGGCACTGAGCGTCGGCATCGTCTCCGTCGTGCTGCTCATCGCCTTCGAGGCGACCGCCGTCGGCACGGCGATGCCCGTCGCGGCCCGTGAGCTGGACGGGATCTCGCTGTACGCGTTCGCCTTCTCCGGGTACTTCACGACCAGCCTGTTCGGGATGGTGCTCGCCGGGCAGTGGTCGGACCGGCACGGGCCCCTCGCGCCGCTGACGACGGGCATCGCCTCCTTCGGCGCCGGGCTGCTGCTGTCGGGGACCGCCGGGGCGATGTGGGTGTTCATCCTGGGACGGGCCGTGCAGGGGCTCGGCGGCGGGATGGTGATCGTCGCGCTGTACGTGGTGGTCGGACGGGCCTATCCGGAACGGCTGCGGCCGGCGATCATGGCGGCTTTCGCGGCGGCCTGGATCGTGCCGTCGATCGTCGGCCCGCTCGCCGCCGGCACGGTGACCGAGCGGCTCGGCTGGCGCTGGGTGTTCGTGGGGATCCCCGTCCTGGTCCTGCTTTCGCTCGCCTTCGCCCTGCCGCAGATCCGGCGGCGCGCGTCCAAACCGGCGGGCGGTCCGGACGCGCCCGGGGCACCGGGGAGCGCGGTCGAGCCCGGCCCCGGGGCCTCCTTCGACCGTCGCCGCATCCGGCTCGCCCTGGCCATCTCCCTCGGCGCCGGCCTCCTCCAGTACGCCGCGCAGGACCTGCGTCCCCTCTCGCTCCTGCCGGGGGCGCTCGGCGTGGCCCTGCTCGTGCCCGCCGTGCTCGGCCTGCTGCCCCGCGGCACCTACCGGGCCGCCCGCGGGCTGCCGTCCGTCGTGCTGCTGCGCGGCGTCGCCGCGGGGTCGTTCATCGGCGCGGAGTCCTTCGTGCCGCTGATGCTGGTCACCCAGCGCGGGCTCAGCCCGACCCTGGCCGGCTTCTCGCTCGCGGCGGGCGGTGGGACGTGGGCGCTGGGCTCCTGGGTGCAGTCGCGGTCGCGGTTCGAACCGTACCGGGAGCGGTTGACGACCGTCGGCATGCTCCTGGTCGCCGCGGCCATCGCCACGGCGCCGAGCGTGCTGGTCGACTCGGTGCCCGTCTGGACCCTGGCCGCCGCCTGGGGCGTCGGCTGCTTCGGCATGGGGCTGGTCATCTCCTCCACCAGCGTGCTCCTGCTGAAGCTCTCCGCCCCGGAGGAGGCCGGCAGCAACTCCGCCGCGCTGCAGATCTCCGACGGCCTGTCCAACGTCGTCCTCCTGTCCGCAGGCGGCGCCGCCTTCGCGGCCCTGGGCGGCGGCACGGTCTCCCACACCACCACCCACACCTCCGGCTCCCACCCCGCCGCGTTCGCCGCGGTGTTCCTGCCCATGGCGGCGGTGGCCCTGCTGGGCGTCTGGGTGTCGACCCGGCTGCGGGAGCACCGGCCGTGAAGCGGCCGTCCTCCGCTCGCCCCGGGCCGTAGGAGGTGCTGCGGGCCCTGCGCGTCAGGAGGCTCGGCGAACGACGGCCGGGGCGGACCGGGACGTGGCGTGCACGCCGGTCGTCGACGTGGCGTCCGGGGCGGAGGCGGAGGCCGGGAGGATCGCGGGGCGGCTGGGGGAGCTGTGACGTCGGTCCCACCCGCGCGTGACCCGGCCCGGTCCGCGCGTTGGCCGGTGGAGCGCGCCGGTAGGGTGGCCCGGTTGTCATACGTAGCCGAGCCGTCAGGCTCCTCGCACGAGCCGCCCGACCCCCAACGGAGACCGTGACTACCACCGCCGGCACCAGCACCGCCTCGCACCACCTCTCCCCGGCGTTCCCCGGGCGCGCCCCCTGGGGCACCGCCGGCAAGCTCCGCGCCTGGCAGCAGGGCGCGATGGAGAAGTACATCCAGGAGCAGCCGCGGGACTTCCTGGCGGTCGCCACCCCCGGCGCCGGCAAGACGACCTTCGCCCTGACGCTGGCCTCGTGGCTGCTGCACCACCACGTCGTGCAGCAGGTCACGGTGGTCGCCCCGACCGAGCACCTGAAGAAGCAGTGGGCCGAGGCCGCCGCGCGGATAGGCATCAAGCTCGACCCGGAGTACAGCGCCGGACCGCTCGGCCGTGAGTACCACGGCGTCGCCGTGACGTACGCCGGTGTCGGGGTGCGGCCCATGCTCCACCGCAACCGCGTGGAGCAGCGCAAGACGCTCGTCATCCTCGACGAGATCCACCACGCCGGTGACAGCAAGTCCTGGGGCGAGGCCTGCCTGGAGGCGTTCGAACCGGCGACACGGCGGCTGGCGCTGACCGGTACGCCCTTCCGGTCCGACACCAACCCCATCCCCTTCGTCACGTACGAGGAGGGCGACGACGGCATCCGGCGCTCCGCGGCCGACTACACCTACGGCTACGGCAACGCCCTCGCCGACAACGTCGTCCGGCCGGTCATCTTCCTCTCCTACAGCGGCAACATGCGCTGGCGCACCAAGGCCGGTGACGAGGTCGCCGCCCGGCTGGGCGAGCCCATGACCAAGGACGCTATCAGCCAGGCCTGGCGGACCGCGCTCGACCCGCGCGGGGAGTGGATGCCGGCCGTGCTGCGCGCCGCCGACCAGCGGCTGACCGAGGTCAGGAAGGCCATCCCGGACGCAGGCGCGCTCGTCATCGCCTCCGACCAGGACTCGGCGCGCGCGTACGCCAAGCTGCTCCGGGAGATCACCGGCAGCAAGGCCACGCTCGTGCTGTCCGACGACTCCGGCGCCTCCGAGCGGATCGACGAGTTCAGCAACAACACCGACCGGTGGATGGTCGCGGTGCGGATGGTGTCCGAGGGCGTCGACGTGCCCCGGCTCGCGGTCGGCGTGTACGCCACCACGATCTCGACGCCGCTGTTCTTCGCGCAGGCCGTCGGCCGTTTCGTACGGTCCCGGCGGCGCGGCGAGACGGCCTCCGTGTTCCTGCCGACCGTGCCCGACCTGCTCTCCTTCGCCAACGAGATGGAGCGCGAGCGCGACCACGTCCTCGACAAGCCCAAGAAGGAGGGCGAGGAGGACCCCTACGCCGAGTCCGAGAAGGAGATGGAGGAGGCGAACCGGGAGCAGGACGAGGACACCGGCGAGCAGGACATGCTGCCCTTCGAGGCGCTGGAGTCCGACGCCGTCTTCGACCGGGTCATGTACAACGGCGCCGAGTTCGGCATGCAGGCCCACCCCGGCAGCGAGGAGGAGCAGGACTACCTCGGCATCCCGGGACTGCTGGAGCCCGACCAGGTGCAGCTGCTGCTGCAGAAGCGGCAGGCCCGGCAGATCGCGCACAGCCGCAAGAAGCCGGACGAGGAGGCCGACCTGCTCGAACTGCCCGCCGAGCGGCGGCCGGTGGTCTCCCACAAGGAGATGATGGAGCTGCGCCGGCAGCTCAACACCATGGTCGGCGCGTACGTCCACCAGAGCGGCAAGCCGCACGGCGTGATCCACACCGAGCTGCGGCGCGTGTGCGGGGGACCGCCGGCGGCCGAGGCGACGGCCGGGCAGCTGCGGCAGCGCATCGCCAAGGTGCAGGAGTGGGCCACCCGCATGAAGTGACGCCCCGGGGAGGGCTCCACAACCTGGGGGGCGCGCATACCGTCCCAAACCGAAGCACTGCACCGCGGACCGTGCCCGGATTCTGGACGGAGCCTTCCGCTCAGCGAACCCCCTTCGCTACTGTCCCGCTACGCACACGCCCCGTGGCAGCGCCGCCGCGGAGCGCAGCCGTGAAGCGACGCGGCCCGGACAGACCGGGCCGCCGGCCGATCGGCGGCCTCTGAAGCGCGTCGCCGACGGGACTCGGCGACGCATCCGCCGACCAGGGGGCCGCCGACCTCACCACTAAGGAGTGGGCGTCGTGACCGCGGAGACCTCCCAGACGCTCGACCGGGGACTGCGGGTCCTCAAGCTGCTCGCCGACACGGACCACGGGCTGACCGTGACCGAGCTCTCCGTCCGGCTGGGCGTGAACCGGACCGTGGTGTACCGGTTGCTCGCCACCCTGGAGCAGCACGCACTCATACGCCGTGACCTGGGCGGACGTGCCCGGGTCGGGCTCGGGGTGCTGCGTCTGGGACGGCAGGTCCATCCGCTGGTGCGGGAAGCCGCGATGCCGGCGCTGCGATCGCTGGCCGAGGACATCGGCGCGACGGCGCACCTGACCCTGGTCGACGGGGCGGACGCGCTCGCCGTGGCCGTGGTCGAGCCGACCTGGACGGACTACCACGTCGCGTACCGGGCCGGGTTCCGGCACCCCCTGGACCGGGGCGCCGCCGGCAAGGCCATCCTCGCCGCCCGGCAGCACCCGAGGGCGGACCCGGGTTACACGCTCACCCGCGGCGAGCTGGAGGCGGGAGCGTGCGGGGCGGCGGCCCCGCTGCTGGGCGTGACGGGCGTCGAGGGCAGTGTGGGCGTGGTGATGCTGGCCGACGTCGTACCGGAACGGGTCGGAGAGCGGGTCGTCGAGGCGGCCCGTGAGGTGGCGGAGGCGCTGCGCTGACGCCGGCCGGGGTGTCCGGGGCGGACGGCCGGACCGGTCGGCGGAAGGGGGCGCGTGACCTGGCCCCGGTGGTCCACCGCACCCGCGTTAGATTGATCCCGTGTTCTCTCGTCTCACGCGCCCCCAGGCCATCGCCGTCTGCGCCCTGCCCGCCGTGGCCCTGATCGCCACGGCCGTGTTCGCGCCGCTGCCGTTCTCGGTGGCGCAGCCGGGCGAGACGGCGAACGTGCTCGGCGAGCACAAGGGCGAGCCGGTGATCACCATTGCGGGTGCGCCGACCCGGGAGGCCCGGGGCGAGCTGCGGATGACCACCATCGTCGCGACCTCACCGGACACCCGCGTGTCCCTCCCCGACGTCCTCGACAGCTGGTTCCGCACCGACGAGGCCGTCATGCCGCGCGACGCCCTCTACCCGCGCGGAGACACGGTCAGGGAGATCGAGCGGCACAACGAGAAGCAGATGAAGGAGTCCCAGGACGCGGCGACCCGGGCCGCGCTCGGGTACCTCGGCCTCGACGCCAAGGACGTCAAGGTCAGCCTGAAACTCGCCGACGTGGGCGGGCCCAGCGCGGGGCTGCTCTTCTCCCTCGGGATCGTCGACAAGCTCGACGGCGACGGCACGGGCGGTGACCTCACGGGCGGCCGTGTCATCGCCGGTACGGGCACGATCGAAGCGGACGGCACGGTCGGTGCGGTGGGGGGCGTCGCCCTCAAGACGCAGGCCGCGAGGCGGGACGGCGCGACGGTGTTCCTGGTGCCCAAGGCGGAGTGCGCGGACGCCCGCGCCGAGCTGCCGAAGGGCCTCAGGCTGATCCCGGTCACGACGCTGAAGGGCACGGTGAGTGCGCTGCTGGCCCTGGAGACGGGCAAGGGGTCCGTGCCGAGCTGTTAGTGGGCGGCGGCGGCCGGCCGGGGCCGGGTGGCGAGCTTCAGACCGACCTCGACGAGGGTCCAGCCGAGGCGCATCCGCAGGTCGTGACGGCGCGCCGGGCGGGGACGGGTTTCGGCCCGCAGCTCGGCGGCGCGGGCGTGGTGCAGGGCGAGGTGGATGTCGGGGTGCATCTCAGTCCGTCCTGATCGGGAAGGCGTGGGTGTGGAAGCGGACCTGCTCGGCGCCGGGGGTGTCCTCGTCGGCCGCGCGGTCGCGGTAGCTGTCGAGCAGCGCGTGCATCTTCCCGACGAGCTCCTGGGTCGTCTCGGGCGTCAGGCGCAGAGTCCAGCTGCTCAGGTCCCAGACGCGGGTCCACTCCTCGGGCCATGCGTCACGGTTGCCCAGCCAGGTCGACACGGCCCGGGTCTGCGCTGTGGCGACCTCGTGCACGTACAGGTCGGCCGCGCCGCGCACGGCCGGGTCCGCGTCGGTGAGCAGGGCGTCGTCGAAGCGAAGGCCGAGCTGGGCCGCCTTCCACCACCGCTCGCGCCCCTTGCCCCGCTCGGGGGCGTCCTCGACGAAGCCGTACTCGGCGAGCTGGCGCAGGTGGTAGCTGGTGGCGCCGCTGGACTCGCCGAGCTTCGCCGCCAGTTGCGAGGCGGTGGCCGGGCCGCCGAAGCGCAGGGCGTCGAGCAGCTGGATCCGCAGGGGGTGCGCGAGTCCCCGCAGGGACCGGGCGTCGAGCTGCCGTACCTGTGGGTTCTGGGATTCGGTCACCATGCAAAGCTATCCTTGCAAAGGAATCCTTGCAAGGTTTTCTTTGCAACTCCTCCTAGCCCTCCCGGACGAACCCCTCCGTCACCATCCAGTCCAGCGCCACCTCGTGCGGGTCCTCCCCCTCCACGTCCACCTTCGCGTTCAGCTCCCGCGCCACCGCGTTGTCCAGCCGCGCCGTCACCGGATCCAGCACGTCCGCGATCGCCGGCCACTCCTTCAGCGTCTTCGCGTTGATCACCGGCGCGGCGTTGTAGTTGGGGAAGAACTTCCGGTCGTCCTCCATCACGACCAGGTTCATCGACTCGATCCGCCCGTCCGTCGTGAACACCTCGCCGTACGGGCAACTCCCCTTGGCCGTCTGCGTGTAGATGATCCCCGTGTCCATCTGCGTGACGTTCCGCGCCGGCAGTCTCATCCCGTACCGCTTCTGCATGCCCGGCAGCCCGTCCGCCCGGTTCGCGAACTCGACTTCCACGCACAGCCGCACGGCGCCGGGGTCGGACTTCGCCAGCTTCGCCACGTCCGACATGGTCCTCGTGCCGTACTTCTCCGCGTTCTGCCGGTTCATCGCCAGCGCGTAGGTGTTGTCGAGGGACGACGGCCGCAGCCAGGCCAGTCCGTTCGCCGCGTCCTCCTTCTTCACCGCCTCCCACTGCCGCCGCGGATCCGTGATCGGCTCGCTGTGCCCGAGGTAGGTCATCCAGGCCGTGCCCGTGTACTCGTACCCGGCGTCCGCGTCGCCCTTGCGCACCGCCTCGCGGCTGCCGACGGAGCCCTGGATCCCCGTCCGGTCGAGGACCTCCGCCCCGGCCGCCTCCAGGGCGATGCCCATGATCGCGCCCAGGATCAGGCCCTCGGTGAACGACTTGGACGTCACCGTCAGGCTCGCGCCCTTCAGTGGCCCGCCCCGCCCGACCGACCCGGGCCGGACGTCGTCGGCCATGGGGGAGCCGCTGGTCAGGCCGCATCCGGAGGCCGCCGTCAGCAGCAGCGCGGCCGGCAGCGTCCGGCCCCTCATGCCCGCAACCCCCGCGGCCGCAGGAGCACTTCCGCGAGCGAGGCCAGCCAGTCCACCAGCAGCGCCAGGACGACCGTGAGGACCGACCCCAGCACCAGTACCGGCATGCGCTGGTTGGTGATCCCGGTCGTGATCAGCACGCCCAGCCCGCCGCCCCCGCCGAAGACCGCCAGCGTCGCCGTCCCGACGTTGAGGACGAGGGCCGTGCGCACACCCGCCAGGATCAGCGGCACGGCCAGGGGGAGTTCGACCCGGGTCAGCACGCCCATCGGGGACATGCCGATGCCGCGGCCCGCCTCCAGCAGGGTCGGCTCGTTCGCCTTCAGGCCCGCGATCGTGTTGGACAGCACCGGCAGGACCGCGTAGAGGATCATGCCGATCAGGGCGGCCCTGCGGCCGATGCCGAGCCAGATCACCAGCAGGGCGAGCAGGCCGATCGCCGGGGTCGCCTGGCCCGTGTTGGCACAGGCCATCACCACCGGCGTGGCCCTGCGGAACGCCCCGCGGGTCAGCAGGATGCCCAGCGGGATCGCGATGACCAGCACGAAGAACGTGGAGATCGCGGTCAGCTGGATGTGCTGCCACAGCGCCTTGGACACCTGGCCGCCCGCCAGGGCGTTCCGGGTGAGCGCGTCCAGGTCGGCCTGCTCGAACCAGAGCCAGGTGGCGAGGAGCACGGCGATCAGGCCGACGGGCAGGACGGTCAGCTTCCGCCAGCCGATCCGGGCGGGCCGGCGCTCCGGCCGGGACGGTCCCGCAACGGACGCGGAGATCTCACCGGCGGGCCCGGAGTCCGGCCCGGGCCGCCCGGAAATCTCCTCGGCCGCCGCGGCCCTCACCGCTCCCCTCCCGGGCCCACGCCCGTCACACCCCCGGCCCGCTCCCGCTCCACCTCGGTCTGCGCGGCGCGCAGCGACTCCAGCTCGTGCTGGTGCTCCATCGCGTCGAGCCGGTCGGCCTCCAGCATCTCGTGCACCGAGTTCATGAGCGTCTCCATGTCGACCACGCCCGTGTACTCGCCGCGCCGCCCGGTCACCGCCACACGCCCCGCGTTGTCGGTGAGCACCGCCTCCAGCGCGTCGCGCAGGGTCGCGTCCCGGGTGACCGTGTCGTGCACCAGCTGCCCGGCCCGGGCCAGAGACCCCCTGGCCCGCATCAGGTCGCCCCGCCGCAGCCACTTGTAGGGGCGGCCCCGGCGGTCGAGCAGCAGGACCTCGTTGGTGCCGCCGGCCCGCAGCCGGTTGAAGATCTGCTGCAGCGGGTCGTCGACCGTGACGGTCGGGTAATCGGTGATCTCCACGTCCCGTACGCGGGTCAGGTTCAGCCGCTTCAGCGCCGCCCCGGCGCCCACGAACCCGGAGACGAAGTCGTCCGCCGGGTTGGTCAGGATCGCCTCGGGGGTGTCGAACTGGGCGATGTGCGAGCGCTCGCGCAGCACGGCGATCCGGTCGCCGAGCTTGATCGCCTCGTCGAAGTCGTGGGTGACGAACACGATCGTCTTGCGCAGCTCGTGCTGCAGCCGGATCAGCTCGTCCTGGAGGTGGTCCCGGGTGATCGGGTCCACCGCCCCGAACGGCTCGTCCATCAGCAGCACCGGCGGATCGGCCGCGAGCGCCCGGGCCACGCCCACGCGCTGCTGCTGGCCGCCGGAGAGCTGGCGCGGATAGCGGCCGTGGAACTCGCCGGGGTCCAGCCCGACGAGGTCGAGCAGCTGCTCGGTCCGCTCCCTGATCCGGGCCTTCGGCCAGCCGATCATCTTCGGGACCAGGCCGATGTTCTGCGCGACCGTCATGTGCGGGAACAGCCCGGCGGACTGGATCGCGTAGCCGACCTTGCGGCGCAGCCCCACCGGGTCGATGTCGGTGACGTCCTCTCCGCCCATGCGGATCCGGCCGCCGGACGGCTCGATCAGCCGGTTGATCATCTTCAGCGTGGTCGACTTCCCGCAGCCCGACGGGCCGACCAGGACGACGACCTCGCCCGCCTTGATCTCCATGCTCACGTTGTCCACGGCCGGCTGCGCACTGCCGGGGAACCGCTTGCTCAGGTCCTCCAGCTCGATGGAGGCACCGTGGTCGCCGGTCTCAGGCACGGATCCCCCTGGGAATGGTCAGCCGTCCGATCAGGACATACGCGGCGTCGAACAGCAGCGCGAGGACGATGATGCCGAGCGTGCCCGCGAGGACCTGGTTGAGCGCGTTGGCGCTGCCCAGCGAGGCGAGCCCGCGGAAGATGACGTTGCCGAGCCCAGGCCCGGAGGCGTACGCGGCGATCGCGGCGATGCCCATCAGCATCTGCGTGGAGACCCGGATGCCGGTCAGGATCGGCGGCCAGGCCAGCGGCAGCTCGACCCGCAGCAGCCGGGCCCGGCGGGACATGCCGATGCCGGTGGCCGCGTCCACCAGCGCCGGGTCGACCCCGCGCAGCCCGACGATCGCGTTGCGGACCACCGGAAGCAGCCCGTACAGCGTCAGCGCGATCACCGTGGGCGCCACCCCCAGGCCCACCACCGGGACGAGCAGACCGATCAGCGCGAGGGCGGGCACGGTCAGGACGGTGGCGGTGGTCGTGGTCGCGAGGTTCCCGGCCCACTCGCTGCGGTAGGTGGCGACACCGATCAGCACCCCGAGCAGGGTCGCCACGACCATGCACTGGAAGACGGCGCCGGCGTGCTGGTAGGCGTCGGTGAGCAGCTGCTGGTGCCGGCCTGCCAGGTACTCCCAGAAGTTCACACGCGCTCACCCCATGACGTCAGGTCTCCTCCGCGGCCTGCTCCACGAGCGGGATGATCCGCAGCGGAACGGGGTTCTCCATGACGATCGCCGTGGAGGCCCGGACGATGCCATCAAACCCGACGACCCGGTCGATCACACGTTGGAGATCGGCGTTGGACCGGGCCACGAGCCGGCACAGCATGTCCCCGCTGCCGGTCGTGGTGTGCAGCTCCAGCACCTCCGGCACGGTCGCCAAGTGCGCCCGCACGTCGGCCCCTTGCCCCTGCCGGATCTGCAGTGTGGCGAACGCCGTGACCGGATAGCCGAGCGCGGCCGGATCCACCTCGGGGCCGAATCCGCGGATGACTCCGTTCGACTGAAGCCGGTCCAGCCGGGCCTGCACCGTGCCCCGCGCCACGCCCAGCCGCCGGGACATCTCCAGCACCCCGATCCGCGGCTCCCGGGCGAGCAGCAGGATGATCCGGCCGTCCAGATGATCGATCGCCACAGCAGCCTCCCGAGGTGGTCATCCTGTACAGAAAGGCCGATCGTTCGGCCGTGTTGCTGAGCAGATTGCCCAGCAGAAACGCAAACTATTGCGCACCTTGCGAGGCGGGGAGACCCTGCGGCTATGACGCAGACCACACACCACACTCCCGACACCGCACGGCAGGCCGACCCCTTCCCGGTCAAGGGAATGGACGCGGTCGTCTTCGCCGTGGGCAACGCCAAGCAGGCGGCGCACTACTACTCCACCGCCTTCGGCATGAAGCTGGTCGCCTACTCCGGACCGGAGAACGGCAGCCGCGAGACCGCGAGCTACGTGCTGGAGAACGGCTCCGCCCGCTTCGTCCTCACCTCGGTCATCAAGCCCGCCACCGACTGGGGCCACTTCCTCGCCCGGCACGTCGCCGAGCACGGCGACGGCGTGGTCGACCTCGCCATCGAGGTGCCGGACGCGCGGGCCGCGTACGCCTACGCCCTGGAGCACGGCGCCCGCTCGGTCGCCGAGCCGTACGAGATGAAGGACGAGCACGGCACGGTCGTCCTGGCCGCGATCGCCACCTACGGCGAGACCCGCCACACCCTCGTCGAACGCTCCGGCTACGACGGCCCCTACCTGCCCGGCTACGTCGCGGCCAAGCCGATCGTCGAGCCGCCCGCGCAGCGCACCTTCCAGGCGATCGACCACTGCGTCGGCAACGTCGAGCTCGGCCGGATGAACGAGTGGGTCGGCTTCTACAACAAGGTCATGGGCTTCACGAACATGAAGGAGTTCGTGGGCGACGACATCGCCACCGAGTACAGCGCGCTGATGTCCAAGGTCGTCGCCGACGGCACGCTCAAGGTCAAGTTCCCGATCAACGAGCCGGCCATCGCCAAGAAGAAGTCCCAGATCGACGAGTACCTGGAGTTCTACGGCGGCGCGGGCGTGCAGCACATCGCGCTCAACACCAACGACATCGTGCAGACGGTCCGCACGATGCGCGCGGCCGGCGTGGAGTTCCTCAACACGCCCGACTCCTACTACGACACGCTCGGCGAGTGGGTCGGCGAGACACGCGTGCCGATCGACACCCTGCGCGAGCTGAAGATCCTCGCCGACCGCGACGAGGACGGCTACCTGCTGCAGATCTTCACCAAGCCGGTCCAGGACCGCCCGACGGTCTTCTTCGAGATCATCGAACGCCACGGCTCCATGGGCTTCGGCAAGGGCAACTTCAAGGCCCTGTTCGAGGCGATCGAGCGCGAGCAGGCCCGCCGCGGCAACCTGTAGCCCGACGGCGCGCTCCAGGCCGTGCGGGTGTCACGGGACACCCGCACGACCCCTTTCGCACCCGGACAGGCGAAGGCCGCCGCCGACGGGGTTCACACCGGTGGCCCCGGATGCGAACCTGTGATCATGAGCCGTATCGAAGCGCCTCGCGACGACAGGACCGGCAACCTCGTCGACCTGCTGCTCGGCGGCCTCCCCGCCGAGACGGTGCTCACCGACCCCGACATCACGGCCTCCTACGCCCACGACATGGCCGGCTTCTGCCCGGCCGGCACCCCGGCCGTCGTCGTGCTGCCCCGCACGACCGAACAGGTCCAGCACGTGATGCGCACCGCCAGCGCGCTGCGCGTCCCGGTCGTCCCGCAGGGAGCCCGCACCGGCCTGTCCGGCGCCGCCAACGCCTCCGACGGCTGCATCGTGCTCTCCCTGACCAGGATGGACCGGATCCTGGAGATCAACCCGGTCGACCGCATCGCCGTCGTCGAGCCCGGCGTGGTCAACGCCGCCCTGTCGAGAGCCGTCGGCGAACACGGCCTGTACTACCCGCCGGACCCCTCCAGCTGGGAGATGTGCACCATCGGCGGCAACATCGGCACGGCCTCCGGCGGCCTGTGCTGCGTCAAGTACGGCGTCACCGCCGAGTACGTCCTCGGCCTCGACGTGGTGCTCGCCGACGGGCGGCTGATGTCCACCGGCCGCCGCACCGCCAAGGGCGTCGCCGGCTACGACCTGACCCGGCTGTTCGTCGGCTCCGAGGGCTCGCTCGGCATCGTCGTACGGGCCGTGCTCGGGCTGCGGCCCAAGCCGCCCCAGCAGCTCGTCCTGGCCGCCGAGTTCACCTCCGCTGCCGCCGCCTGCGACGCCGTGTGCCGCATCATGGAGGGCGGCCACGTCCCCTCACTCCTCGAACTCATGGACCGGACGACGGTCAAGGCCGTCAACGACCTGGCGCAGATGGGCCTGCCCGAGGCCACCGAGGCCCTGCTCCTGGCCGCCTTCGACACCACCGCCCCGGCCGCCGACCTCGCCGCCGTCGGCGCGCTGTGCGAGGCCGCGGGGGCCACCCAGGTCGTCCCCGCCGACGACGCCGCCGAGTCCGAACTGCTCCTTCAGGCGCGTAGGTTGTCGCTCACCGCACTGGAGGCGGTCAAGGGCGTCACGATGATCGACGACGTGTGCGTGCCGCGCTCCCGGCTCGCCGAGATGCTCGACGGCGTCGACCGGATCGCCGAGAAGTACCGGCTCACCATCGGCGTCGTCGCCCACGCGGGCGACGGCAACACCCACCCGACGGTCTGCTTCGACCCGGCCGATCCCGACGAGTCCCGCCGCGCCCGCGAGTCCTTCGACGAGATCATGGCCCTCGGCCTGGAACTCGGCGGCACCATCACCGGCGAACACGGCGTCGGCGTGCTGAAGAAGGAGTGGCTGGCGCGCGAGATCGGACCCGTCGGGATGGAGATGCAGCGGGCCGTGAAGCAGGCCTTCGACCCGCTGAACATCCTCAACCCGGGCAAGCTGTTCTGACGCCGGTGCCGTCACTGGGCGAGCAACTGGTCCAACGCGTCGTCGAGTCCCAGCTGTTCGCCCTCCGTCCCCGGCGGCACCACCCGCAGCGTGCGCTCCAGCCAGGCCGACACCTGCGCCGCCGGGGCCTCCAGCAGGGCGTCCCCGTCGGGCGAGCTCAGCGCCATCAGCACCACGCTGCGCCCCTCCGTCTTCGTCGGCCACACCCGCACGTCCCCCTGCCCGCAGGGCCGGAACACGCCCTCCACCAGCAGGTCCCGGGCGAACGTCCAGTACACCGGGTGCGCGGAGTCGACGTGGAAGGTGACGTGGACGGCGTACGGGTCGTCGGTGACGTACCCGAGCCGGGCCGGCACCGGGATCCTGCGCTCCGGCGACAGGACGAGGTTCAGCTCCAGTTCCCTCTCCACCACGGTCTGCATGGCGGTGTTCCCTTCTCCTGACGGCTGCCCGGGAGGGCCGGTCAGGGGGAGAGAGCGGGCGGGCGCGGCGGCATTACGCGCGTTGCCGGAAGTTTTTTCGCAGGGGACACCGCGGGACGGCGCCGTGCGTAGCACATCGGTGCCCGAAAGGGGTGGGTCCGGTGGGAGCGGCCGTGGGGCTTGCGCTCGTCTGATAGATGTGGAGGCCCCCATTTGGCCCCCGAGCAGATACGGGACGACGGACATGAGCGCCCCAACCCCGGCACCCGGTGACGACAGGCCCCGCGAAGGGTATTACCCGGACCCGTCCATTCCTGGATACGTCCGGTACTGGAACGGTGCCTCCTGGGTGCCGGGCACCAGCCGTCCGGCGCCCAAGGAAGGCGAGTCGCTCGCGCCGCCGCCCGGTGCGGGGGCGGCGCCCGCCGCCTCGGTCGAGGAGACCGGCCCGCACTTCTTCGACGAGGACCCGGTCGACGAGCCCGCTCCGGCCGACGCCCAGCACGGCAGCCGTCCCGAACCGGCCTCCGCCTGGGGCGCGGACCGCTCCCGCCAGTCCGGCTTCGGCGGCGACCAGGACCGCCGTGTCTCGTGGGGCGCGCCGCAGGGGGCACAGGGGGCGGCTCAGCAGGCGGGCGCCGCCCGGGCCGGGGAGCGGCAGGGTGCCGACCCGAGGGTGCCGCGCGCCGACCGCCGGCCGGCCGGCGACTCCCCGCGCACCGACGGCACGGCGCCGATCCCGCCGGCCGGCCAGGAGGCCGACGCGGCGGCCTCCGGCAGCACGTTCGTCTTCCGCCGCCCGTCGGGCAAGCGCGGGGGAGAGACCGCCGAGGCCCTCGACGAGGGCACGATGACGTTCCGCGCGGTGGCGCCCCGCTCGGGTGGCTCCCACGGCGGCGCCAGGCCGGCGCAGGGCGTCGACGGCCCGGGCGTGCAGGGCGGCGCGGCGGGTGTCGGCGGGAACACCGGGGCGCCGGGCTTCGGTTCGGTGGGTGCCGTGGGTGCCGTGGGTGCCGTGGGTGCCGTGGGTGCTGCGGGTTCGGCGGGTGCCGTGGGTGCCGTGGGTGCTGCGGGTTCGGCGGGTGCGGCGGGTTCGGCGGGTGCCGTGAGTTCTGCGGGCTCGGCAGGTTCGGCGGGTGCTGTGGGTTCTGCGGGGTCCCGGGCGTCTCAGGGTTCCGCGCATGCCCCGGGGTCTCAGGGCGCTCCCGGCGCTCCGGGGGCTCCTGGGGCTGCCGACACTTCCGGCGCTGCGGGGGCTGTGGGGGCTTTCGGGGCTGCCGGGGCTTCCGGCGTTCCCGGCGCTTCCGGCGTTCCCGGCGCTTCGGGGGCTGCCGACACTCCCGGCGCTGCGGGGGCTGTGGGGGCTGCCGGGACTTTCGGGGCTGCCGGGGCTTCCGGCGTTCCCGGCGCTCCGGGGGCTCCGGGGGCTGCCGACACTCCCGGCGCTGCGGGGGCTACCGGGGCTCCTGGTACTGCCGGGGCATCTGGGGCTCCCGGGGCTCCCGGGGCTGCCGGGGCGTTCGGAGCTCCCGGGGCATCCGGGGCTTTCGGAGCTGCCGGGGCATCTGGTACTTCCGGGGCTTCCGGCGTCGCCGGGACTCCTGGGACTCCTGGCGCTTCCGGACCGGCCGGTTCGCCGGGATCGGCTTCGGGCAGGGACTCGGCGGGGACCGCCTTCGCCGGTGCGGCGGACGCGCCGGGCAGCGGCGCCGTGGGGTCCGGCTTCGGTGGCTCGGCCGGTCCCTCCGGGGCGGCCAGCGGCCCGGCCTTCGGCAATCCCGCCGGTGCGGCCGGTGCGGCCGGTCCCGTACAGGCCCCGGCCGGGCCCGCCTTCAGCGCACAGGGCGGTGCCGGATCCGCCGACGGGGCGGACCGGCCCGGCTTCGGGGCCGGCAAGGCCGCCGCCGCTCGGGCCGCCGCCGCGCAGGCAGCGGCCGGGCCCGTGGGCGCCCCGGTATCCGCCCAAGCCCCCGCCGCCGGTTCGACGGCGCCGTCCGGACCCCAGGCGGCCCCCACCGTTCCCCCGCAGCCCGGCGGCTCGTCGGGCCAGGCCGCCTCCGCGGCCGGCCCCCTCAGCCCCGGCCCCGGCGGCGGCCAGTCCTCCTGGGCGCAGCAGGTGCACCGGCTCGCCGGCGGGGGAGAGGAACAGCCCGTCGCCCCCTGGAAGCCGCCCGTCGAGGACGTGTTCCAGGCGGCCGCCCGGCGCCAGGCCTCGGCCCGGCCCGCGGGGCTCGGCAAGCGGCTGGCGGCCCGTGTCGTGGACACCGTCGTGCTCCTGGGCCTGACCGCCACTGCCGCCGTCCCGCTCGGCATCAAGGCCGTCGACCACGTCAACGCGAAGATCGAGGCGGCCCGGCTCTCCGGCGAGACCGTCACGGTGTGGCTGCTCGACGGCACCACCTCGGTCTACCTCGGCATCATCCTGGCCGTGCTGCTGCTCGCCGGGCTCCTCTGTGAGGTGCTGCCCACCACCAAGTGGGGACGCACCCTCGGCAAGAGGCTGATGGGCCTCGAAGTACGGGACATCGAGGGCCACGACACCCCGGAGTTCGGCGCGGCCCTGCGCCGCTGGCTGGTCTACAGCGTGCCCGGTCTCCTCGTCGTCGGTGTGGTCGGCGTCGCCTGGTGCCTGTTCGACAAGCCGTGGCGGCAGTGCTGGCACGACAAGGCGGCTCACACCTTCGTGGCGGGCTGAGCTCCCCCGGACGGCCGTCTGCCGGATGCGGAGCCCGTGGGTTCGCGGTCGACTCGGGCCATGAGCAGTGAACCGCCCCCCGGCCCCGGTCAGCAGCCACCGGAAGACGACCCGTTCCGGAAGCGGCCCCCGGGCGAGCCGCCCGGCGAGGGCGCGGGCTCCCCGTACGGCAACGAGCCCCCGCCGCACCCGGGAGGCGGCCCCTACGGCGGCGGCCCGTACGACGGTGGCCCACCCGGTGGCGGCCCCTACGGCGGCGGCCCGTACGGAGGTGGACCGTACGGCGGAGGCCCTCCCGGTGGCGGCCCCTACGGCGGTGACCCCTACGGCGGAGGCTCCGCGCCCTCCGACCCGCTCGCCGGCATGCCCCCGCTCGCCGACAGCGGCAAGCGCACGCTAGCCCGCATCATCGACATGATCCTGGTGGGTGTCGTCGTCTGGCTGCTCACCTGGGGCTTCGGCGTCAACGAGTACGACCTCGACAGCGACCGCGTCGAGGTCGGCAGGTCCTTCTGGCAGTCGGCGGTCGCCGCCGTCCTCTACATCGCCTACGACACCGTCCTCACCGCCAGGACCGGTCAGACGCTCGGCAAGAAACTGCTGCACCTGCGCGTGGCCAACCTCGACAACGGCGCCACGCCCTCGGTGCAGACGGCGCTGGCCCGCGCGGCCGTGCTGTGGATCCCGTTCGCCTTCTGCTGCGCCTGCGTCTGGACGGCGATCTCCGGCGGCTGGAGTTTCTTCGACCGCCCCTACAAGCAGGGCCTGCACGACAAGGCGGCCAAAACGGTCGTGGTCAGCACCAATTGAGGCAAGGCGGAGCCAACTGCCGCAAAGAAGCGAAGGGCGGCGGTCAGGAAGCCGTCCGCTCCCGCACCGGTTCCGGGGCCGCCGCAGCGACCGGGGTCCGTACCGGCTCCCGGGGCGCGGGCTGTTCCACCGCCGCGGAGCGCCTGCCGGGCAGCGGCACCGTCATGGCGACCAGGAGCCCGAGGGCGAGCGCCGCGACGGCGATGAGCGCGATCCCCGCACCCGAACGCGTCTGTGACAGCAGCAGCATGGCGAGGGTCGAGAGGATCACGGTGCACGAACCGTAGGCGAGCTGTGCGGCGGTCGGGCGGGGCATGGCCATCATGTCCTCGAAGTGGGGGTCCACGGGGGCGTCGGCCTGGCATTCCGCCGGCTTCCGGGCGTTCCGCCAAGCGACTCTAACCGGCAGGCTGCCCGACGGGAACGAGCGGTAAGCGTGACCTAATCAACAAGGGCGGTGCACAGGGGGCGCACGGAGTCATGACGTCCACGGAGTGGACATATGCACGCGCCCTATCCCGAGGGAACAACCATCCGGCTGTCCGTAAAACGAACGTCGGCTCCGCATAGTGCACTTGACCTGTCCAAGTCAAGGTCTGTCTTTTCCGCTAAACCTCTAGTCAAATGTCGTCACTTGACTACACGCGTTGATCACGCGCGCGCGGACCGCACCTGACCGGGGACCCCTTCCTTCCGCGCGCACGGACGCGGGGGAGGAACTCAAGTGACCAGTAGACCCTGGACGTTCAGAGCCGCCGCCATCGGTGTGGCGCTCGCGGCGGCCACAGCCACCGCCTCGACGTACGCGGTGGCCGACGACACCTCCGCTCCCCGGTCCACCACCGTGGACCGGAACGACCCGGCGGACCGTCACCACGACGAGCACGACCTCGAAGGCCCCCTGAGCAAGACCCGGGAGGCGCAGCGCCAGGAGGCCCTGAAGCAGGTCATATCCGGCGAGACCAAGGTCAAGGACCGCGAGGGCTCGAAGGTCGTCCAGCTCAAGAGCAAGAAGGGCGACAGCAAGTACGTCGAGCTCGGCCGCGAGAAGACCGACAAGATCTTCACGATCCTGGTCGAGTTCGGCGACAAGACCGACCCGCGCTACGGCGGCACCCCGGGCCCGCTGCACAACCAGATACCCAAGCCCGACCGCAAGAAGGACAACTCCACCGCCTGGCGGGCCGACTACGACCGGGACTACTTCCAGGACCTGTACTTCGGCTCCGGCAAGGGCGTCGACTCGGTCAAGACGTACTACGAGAAGCAGTCCTCGGGCCGCTACTCGGTCGAGGGCGAGGTCTCCGACTGGGTCAAGGTCCCGTACAACGAGGCCCGTTACGGCAACAACGCCTGCGGTGACACCAACTGCCCGAGCGTGTGGAACGTCGTCAGCGACGGTCTGGACGCATGGGTCTCCCAGCAGAAGGCAGCGGGGAGGACCGACGCGCAGATCAAGGCGGACGTCGCGCGCTTCGACGAGTGGGACCGCTACGACTTCGACGGCGACGGCGACTTCAACGAGCCCGACGGCTACATCGACCACTTCCAGATCGTGCACGCGGGTGAGGACGAGTCCGCCGGCGGCGGCGCCCAGGGCACCGACGCGATCTGGGCGCACCGCTGGTACGCCTTCGGCACCGACGCCGGCGCCACCGGCCCCGAGAACAACAAGCTCGGCGGCGCGAAGATCGGCGACACCGGCATCTGGGTCGGCGACTACACCGTCCAGCCGGAGAACGGCGGACTCGGCGTCTACGCCCACGAGTACGGGCACGACCTCGGCCTGCCCGACCACTACGACACCGCGGGCGGCGAGAACTCCACCGGTTTCTGGACGCTGATGTCGTCCGGTTCCTGGCTGGGCGCCGGCAGGAACGAGATCGGTGACCTGCCCGGCGACATGACCGCCTGGGACAAGCTCCAGCTGGGCTGGCTGAACTACGACCGCGCCAAGGCCGGCGTCGACTCGTGGCACAAGCTGGGCGTCGCGGAGTACAACACCAAGCACAAGCAGGCGCTGGTCGTCGAGCTCCCCAAGAAGGCGGTCACCACCGAGCTCGTCACCCCCGCCGAGGGCAAGACGCAGTGGTGGAGCGGCAGCGGCAACAACCTGAAGAACACGCTGACCCGTTCCGTCGACCTCACCGGCAGGACGTCGGCGTCGCTGACCCTCGACGGCTGGTACGAGATCGAGGCCAACTACGACTACCTCTACACCGAGGTGTCGACCGACGGCGGCGCCAACTGGACCGCGCTGGACGGCACGGTGGACGGCAAGCCGATCCCGCGTGACGGCAGCGACAAGCCGGCCCTGCACGGCACGGTCGACGGCTACAAGAAGCTGGCGTACTCCCTGGACGCCTACGCGGGCAAGAAGTTCGACCTGCGCTTCCGCTACCAGACCGACGGCGGCCTGGCGATGAAGGGCTTCGCGGCCGACCGGATCGCGGTGACCGCCGACGGCACCCCCGTCTTCTCCGACGACGCCGAGTCGGCGGACGCCGCCTGGACGGCGAACGGCTTCTCCCGCATGGGCGCGTCCTTCACCCAGGACTACGCGCAGTACTACATCGCCGAGAACCGGCAGTACGTGTCGTACGACAAGACGCTGAAGACCGGCCCGTACAACTTCGGCTTCACCGAGCGCCCGGACTGGGTCGAGCACTACGCGTACCAGAACGGCCTGCTGATCTGGAAGTGGGACACCTCCCAGGCGGACAACAACACCAGCGAGCACAAGGGCACCGGTCTGGTCCTGCCGGTCGACTCCCACCCGACCGCGCTGAAGTGGGCCGACGGCACGCTGATGCGCAACCGCATCCAGTCCTACGACTCGCCGTTCAGCCTCTACCGCACCGACGGCATGACGCTGCACAAGGCGGACGTGGCGAAGTACATCCCGGGCTCGAAGGGTGTCTCGGTCTTCAACGACCGGACGAACGACTACTACGACGAGTCGAACCCGACGGCGGGTGTCAAGATCACTGACACCAACACGAAGATCAAGATCCTCAAGGAGGCCAAGGACGGCTCGACGATCGAGCTGGAGGTCGGCCCCGCGGGTAGGTAATCCGCATCCTTGCAGGTCAGCACATGATCGGCGGTGACCCACTGGCGGGTCACCGCCGATCCGTGTTTAGGTGCGTCCTGTGGCTCTCTTATTGACACCGACCGACACGGGGGAATGACCGCATGGCCGCAGGAGGCTTCTGCAAACTGCCGAACGGCACGGTGGTGGTGGCACTGAACCTGCCCAGCCCCGCCGCCGACGGCCCCGGCGCCGTCCGGGTGCTCGTCCACTCCGCGAACCGGGCGCGGGCCCTGACCAGGCTCCGCAACCTCGGCATGCGGTCGGTCTACCTGCGCGGCAACGCCGCACCGCCCACCCCCGACGAGATCACGGCGGTCCTCCACCATCCCGACGGGCTGATATGGCGCACGGCCCCCGACAACGGTGTCGTGGGCGGCCCGGACCTGGTCCAGGAGCTGTGGCGCCCGATCAGGTCCCTGCTGCGGCGCCCCACCGCCCAGACCTGACCCCGGCGGCCCGCCGGGCTACTGGACGACCGGCTTGCCGGTGAGCTCCACGCCCGCTTCCCGCAGCTCTCCCAGGGCCCGCTCGGTGGTCTGCGGGGCCACTCCGGCGGTGAGGTCGAGCAGGACGTGCGTGCGGAAGCCCTCCTTGGCGGCGTCCAGGGCCGTGGCGCGCACGCAGTGGTCCGTGGCGATGCCGACCACGTCGACCTCGGTGACGTCGCGGGAGCGGAGCCACTCCGCCAGACGGGTGCCGTTCTCGTCGGTCCCCTCGAAGCCGCTGTACGCCGCCGCGTACGCCCCCTTGTCGAGCACCGCGTCGACCGACCCGGAGGCGACGGCCGGTGCGAAGTTCGGGTGGAAGCCGACGCCCTCCGTGCCGGCGACGCAGTGCGCGGGCCAGGAGCGGACGTAGTCGGGGTTGGCGGAGAAGTGGCCGCCGGGCGCGATGTGGTGGTCGCGGGTGGCCACCACGTGCTGGTAGCCGGAGCCGGCGGCCTGCCCGATCAGCTCGGTGACGGCGGCGGCCACGTCGGCACCGCCGGCCACGGCGAGGCTGCCCCCCTCGCAGAAGTCGTTCTGCACGTCTACGACGATCAAGGCGCGGCGCATGGTCGGTGTCCTTCGGCTATGGGGTCGGCGAGCCCGGCCGGTGCACTGCCGAGCCTATTGACGGGGGAGCGGGGCCGGGAGGGGCGCGGGTCGGCGCATCGCGGCACACCGCAATTAGCTACCCGAGCCCTCGTGCAGGTACTCCGTCGGAATGACCGGCTCCCCGCGGGAGAGCTGGGTGGCCGACATCGGAAGCCCAGCGCGCGCCGCCGCGTGCCGGTCGCGCGCCGCGTCCAGCGGTTCACGCGCCACCACCTCGCCGCCCTTGACCAGCTCCACCAGCAGCTGCCGGTCCGCGAGCGGGGCCGGCACCCGTCCGGTGCCGATCACCTCGGCCTCGGCGATCCCGTGGGAGTCCAGCCGCCGCGCGGCCCACTTGCGCCCGCCCACCGACGTCTTGCCGCCGCTGGACTTCTTCGCCACCGGCACCAGCGGCGCCTCGGGGTCGGCGGACGCGGCCCGCGCGACCAGCTTGTAGACCATCGAGGAGGTGGGGTGGCCGGAGCCGGTCACCAGCTGCGTGCCGACGCCGTAGGCGTCCACGGGCGCCGCGGCCAGCGAGGCGATGGCGTACTCGTCCAGGTCGGAGGTGACGACGATCTTCGTGTCGGTCGCGCCCAGCTCGTCCAGCTGCTGCCGCACCCGGTGCGCGACCAGCAGCAGGTCGCCGGAGTCGATCCGCACGGCCCCGAGCCCGGTCCCGGCGACCTCGACGGCGGTGCGGACCGCCTCGGCGACGTCGTAGGTGTCCACCAGCAGCGTGGTGCCCCGGCCCAGCGTCTCCACCTGGGCCCGGAAGGCGTCCCGCTCGCTGTCGTGCAGGAGCGTGAAGGCGTGTGCGGAGGTGCCGACGGTGGGGATGCCGTAGCGGAAGCCGGCCGCCAGGTCGGAGGTGGTGGAGAAACCGCCGACGTACGCGGCCCGGGAGGCCGCCACCGCCGCCAGTTCGTGGGTGCGCCGGGCGCCCATCTCGATCAGCGGCCTGCCGCCCGCCGCCGCCGACATCCGCGAGGCGGCCGCGGCGATCGCCGAGTCGTGGTTGAGGATCGACAGGATCACCGTCTCCAGCAGCACGCACTCGGCGAAGGTGCCCTCCACCCGCATGATGGGCGAGCCCGGGAAGTACACCTCGCCCTCCGGATAGCCCCAGATGTCCCCGCCGAAGCGGTAGCCGGCGAGCCACTCGAGCGTCCGCTCGTCGACGATCTCCCGCTCCCGCAGGAAGCCCAGGACGCCCGGGTCGAACCGGAAGTTCTCCACCGCGTCCAGCACCCGTCCGGTGCCGGCCACGACGCCGTAGCGGCGCCCGTCCGGCAGCCTCCGGGTGAAGACCTCGAACACGCTCCGCCGATCGGCCGTGCCCGACGTCAGGGCGGCCCGCAGCATCGTCAGCTCGTACTGGTCCGTGAAGAGTGCCGTCGAGGGAACATCCACCGGCAGCCCAAGGTCCGCTGTGTTCATGGAGAGGAGCGTACCCCCATTTCGTCAATCTGACGATTGTGGTCCCGTGGGACGCGATCGCCGTACGGCCAGGCCCGTTTGTGCGACTACCCCCCTCGGGTGGCAGCATGGGCAGTGTGACGTCACCCGCGCCCCTGGAGATCGAACGCACCGAGTCGGCGGAGGAGGTCTTCGCCATACCCGAGCCGGACGTCCCCTGGGTCACCATCGTGCACAACGACCCGGTCAACCTCATGAGCTACGTGACGTACGTCTTCCAGACGTACTTCGGCTACTCCAAGGACAAGGCCACCAAGCTCATGCTCGACGTCCACCACAAGGGCCGGGCGGTCGTCTCCAGCGGCACCCGCGAGGAGATGGAGCGCGACGTGCAGGCCATGCACGGCTACGGCCTGTGGGCCACCCTCCAGCAGGACCGCAAGTAGCCAGCACCCCCGCCCAGCAGTGAAAAGGCGTTCATGCCCGGAACCTTCGAACCGCTCCCCGGCGGCGGCGCCGCCGTCGCCCTCGACGACGTCGAGATCTCCATCATCCGGTCGCTGGCCGTCCAACTCCTGGAGCTCATCGGCCCCGGCCCCGCCGAGGACGCCTCCGGCGACCCGCTCGCCGAGCTTTTCGCCGAGGGCCCGAGCGAGCCGCCCGCCGACCCGGTGCTCAGGCGCCTGTTCCCGGACGCCTACAGCGACCCCGAGCAGCCCGCCTCGCCCCGGGACGCCGAGGAGCGACGGGCCTACTCCGCCGAGTTCCGCCGCTACACCGAGAACGACCTGCGCGCCGGCAAGCGGGACAACGCCCTCGCGGTGGTCCGCTCCCTGGACGCGCTCGCCTCGGCCTCGGCCGGTGAGGGCGGAGCGGTGCTGAAGCTGTCGGTGGAGGAGTCCCAGCGGTGGCTGGGCGCGCTGAACGACCTGCGGCTCGCGATCGGCTCGCGGCTGGAGATCTCCGCCGAGGAGGACACCGACCTCCTCTACCGCCTCCCGGACGACGACCCGCGCAAGCCGATGGTCATGGCCTACCTCTGGCTCGGCGGACTGCAGGAGACGCTGGTCGGAACGCTTATGCCCTGATCCGTGCGGACCTGTGGCCACCGCATGACCACGTCGTGTTCGCTCAGGGGACACTCAAATCCGGATAACGATCCCGTCACCGAGCCCGCCTTTTATGGCCAAAACGGGTGCGCTTTGTCCGGTTCTTTTCGTGTGGTGTGTCACATCGCGTCCCTGTGATCAGTGTTGCGGCCGTGATAAATCTTCACGACCGCCCGGCGAGCACCACCCGAATGTTCGGCCGGGTGCGCCACCGAGCCGGCGACCGCCGGCCAGGCACGAGCGGGTTTCGAACTCCGCTCAGCTCCATCATTCCGGGGGGATCGAGACCCGATCCGAGGCCGACGCGAGGCCCGGGTCGGCATGGAGAAAGGCGCACCACACATGACCTCTGCGCAGGTCGACACGGAAAACGTGCCCGAAGAGGGCTACGAGCGGGGACTCGGCAGTCGCCAGGTCCAGATGATCGCGATCGGCGGCGCCATCGGCGTCGGCCTGTTCATGGGTGCCGGAGCGAACATCGCCAAGGCGGGACCCAGCATCATCCTCATGTACGCCCTCGCGGGTGTCGTGATCTTCTTCATCATGCGGGCCCTGGGCGAGCTGCTCCTCTACCGGCCCGTCTCCGGCTCCTTCGCCGAGTACGCCCGTGAGTTCCTCGGCCCGTTCTTCGGGTTCGTCACGGGCTGGACGTACTGGCTCATGTGGGTGGTCACCGGCATGGCCGAGCTCACGGCCGCCGCGATCTACATCCACTTCTGGTTCCCGGAGATCCCGCAGTGGGTCAGCGCCCTGGTGTTCCTGGTGGTGCTCTTCGGCGTCAACCTGATCTCCGTCAAGATCTTCGGCGAGGTCGAGTTCTGGTTCTCGATGATCAAGGTCACGGCCATCATCGGCATGATCGTCATCGGCCTCGGCGTGCTCACCCTCGGCTTCTCCGACGCCGGTGACACCGCCGCCGTCTCCAACCTCTGGTCCCACGACGGCTTCTTCCCCAACGGCATCGGCTCCAGCCTGATGACGCTCCAGGGCGTCATGTTCGCCTACCTCGCCGTCGAGCTCGTCGGCGTCACCGCGGGCGAGTCCGAGAACCCCGAGAAGACCCTGCCCAAGGCCATCAACACCCTGCCCTGGCGCATCATCGTCTTCTACGTCGGCGCCCTGCTGGTGATCCTCTCCGTCGTCAAGTGGACCGAGTTCTCCGCCGGCGAGAGTCCCTTCGTGCACGCCTTCGGCAAGATCGGCATCCCGCTCGCCGCGGGCATCGTGAACTTCGTGGTGCTCACCGCCGCCCTGTCGTCCTGCAACTCGGGCATGTACTCCACCGGCCGCATGCTGCGCGACCTGGCCGCCAACAGCGAGGCGCCGCAGGCCTTCGGCAAGCTCAACGCCCGCAAGACGCCCGCGGTCGGCATCACCGTCTCCGTGGCCCTCATGGGCATCGGCGTGATCCTGAACTACGTCGTCCCGGAGAAGGCGTTCCTCTACGTCACCTCCGTCGCCACCGCGGCCGGCATCTGGACCTGGATGATGATCCTCGTCAGCCACATCCGCTACCGCGCCGCCGTCGTCGCGGGCCGGCTGCGCGCCTCGTCCTTCCCCGCCCCGGGCGGAGCCCTGTTCAGCTGGGTCGCGCTCCTCTTCCTCGTCGGCGTGACCTGCATGATCGCCTACGACAAGGACGCCCGGATCTGCCTGTACGTCGCGGCCGGCTGGGCGGTCGCCCTCGGCGTCGGCTGGCGGGTCCTCAAGAGCCGCAACCCGCAGATCACCGAGCGCCGCGGCGACGCGGAGTTCGAGAAGGTCGGCTGACCAACCCGCGGGACGCCCGCCGCACGGAGTACTCGTGGCACTCCCTGCGGCTGCCGCTCAGGGCGTCCGGCATGTGGGCCGTTCCGTACCAGCCATCGGTACGGAACGGCCCTTCTGCTTATCCTGACGAGCATGCTGACCATCACCCAGGCCCTCGTCGACCAGATCGTCGCCCACGCGCGCAAGGACCACCCCGACGAGGCGTGCGGCGTCGTCGCCGGACCGGCCGGCTCGGACCGCCCCGAGCGCTTCATCCCCATGCTGAACGCCGCCATGTCGCCCACGTTCTACGAGTTCGACTCCGGCGACCTGCTCAGGCTCTACCGCGAGATGGACGACCGCGACGAGGAGCCCGTGGTCATCTACCACTCCCACACGGCCACCGAGGCCTACCCCTCGCGCACCGACATCTCCTACGCCAACGAGCCCGGCGCGCACTACGTCCTGGTCTCCACCGCCGACACCGACGGGGCCGGCGAGTTCCAGTTCCGCTCCTTCCGGATCGTCGAGGGCGAGGTCACGGAGGAAGAGGTCCGGATCGTCGAGGCGTACTGAGCCGGGTCTGAACTCGGACGCAGCGCGGAAATCTCGACATGCGGATGAATAACGTCCGAAGTGTGGGATCACACTCCGGAAGCCGGTCCGGGAATCGATACGATGAGCCCATGGTTTTCCACGACGTGAGCGAAAAGACGCCGGGCGATCTGCTCGTGGCGCGGCTGCACGTCGACCTGTGCAGGCTCGCCAGCGCCATCTGTTGACGCAGCACCCTGCCGCCGTACGGCCGTGAGCCGCGGCGAAACGCCCCACCTGCGTACGACCACGCACTCCCGCGTCGCCGCGCGCCACCACCCGACGACACCTTCCGACAGGAGCCCTGAGCCATGGCCATCGAGGTCCGCATCCCGACCATCCTCCGCACCTACACCGACGGCCAGAAGGCGGTGCAGGGCACCGGGGACACCCTCGCCGAGCTGTTCAACGACCTCGAGACCCGGCATGCGGGCATCCAGGCCCGCATCGTGGACGGCGACCAGCTGCGCCGCTTCGTCAACGTGTACCTGAACGACGAGGACGTGCGCTTCCTCGACGGCATCAACACCAAGCTGTCGGACGGCGACAACGTCACGATCCTGCCGGCCGTGGCCGGCGGCATGGTCTGATCACCGATGCGCTACGACTCACCCCTGGCCGCGGTCGGCAACACCCCCCTGGTGCGCCTGCCGCGGCTGTCGCCGTCCGCCGACGTCCGCATCTGGGCGAAGCTGGAGGACCGCAACCCCACCGGCTCGGTCAAGGACCGCCCCGCCCTGCACATGATCGAGCAGGCGGAGAAGGACGGCCGGCTCACCCCCGGCTGCACGATCCTGGAGCCGACCTCGGGCAACACCGGCATCTCCCTGGCCATGGCCGCGAAGCTCAAGGGCTACCGCATCGTGTGCGTGATGCCCGAGAACACCTCGCAGGAACGCCGTGACCTGCTGGCCATGTGGGGCGCCGAGATCATCTCCTCCCCGGCCGCGGGCGGCTCCAACACCGCCGTGCGCGTCGCCAAGGAGCTCTCGGCCGAGCACCCCGACTGGGTGATGCTCTACCAGTACGGCAACCCGGACAACGCGGGCGCCCACTACGCCACGACCGGCCCCGAGATCCTCGCCGACCTGCCGTCCGTCACGCACTTCGTGGCCGGCCTCGGCACCACCGGCACGCTCATGGGCGTCGGCCGCTACCTGCGCGAGCACAAGCCCGGCGTCCGGATCGTCGCGGCCGAACCGCGCTACGACGACCTGGTCTACGGCCTGCGCAACCTCGACGAGGGGTTCGTGCCCGAGCTGTACGACGCGTCGGTGCTGACCACGCGCTTCTCGGTCGGCTCGGCGGACGCGGTGACCCGCACCCGCGAGCTGCTCCAGCAGGAGGGCATTTTCGCCGGCGTCTCCACGGGAGCCGCGCTGCACGCCGCGATCGGCGTGGGCCGGAAGGCCGTCAAGGCGGGGGAGTCCGCCGACATCGTCTTCGTCGTCGCCGACGGCGGCTGGAAGTACCTCTCGACCGGCGTCTACACGGCCGCCACGACCGAGGAGGCCATCGAGACGCTGCAGGGACAGCTCTGGGCGTAAGCCGACGGCACGGACACAACCGAGGGGCTGGAGCCGCGACTCCGGCCCCTTCGCTTCTCCCGGTCACCCCGCCAGGTACCGCACCTGGTCCCACAGGGCCGGATCCACCACTCCGACGCGGCGCCGGAAGCCCCACACGGGGACCTCCCGCAGCTCGTCCGTCTCCAGGAAGCTCGCGCGGCCCCGGGCGTCGCCGACCGAGCCGGGCGGCAGGGGGATCACGCCGGTGCGCTCGTGCCGGAACCGGGTGGTGATCTTCGCGACGGTCGCCCGCTCCCCGCGCACCGCCAGCACCAGGCACGGCCGGTCCCTGGTCCCCGCCGCGTCCTCGTAGGGCACGTCCGCCCACCAGATCTCCGCAGGCTGCGGCCGGCCCGCCTCCGCCGCGCCCGTCGCCGCCCGGGCCCGCCGCTCCCGCGTGCGCGGCCCGCGCCCCCACCCGTCGACGAGCGTGGCGACGAGCGCGAGCAGTACCACCGCGGCGAGCGCAAGCCACCAGGACGTGTCCATACTGAGACGGTACCGGCGTACTCCCTGCCCGCGCCCGTCCTCGTGAGGATCGCGCCCGGCCCTGCCAGCCGAACCGGTGACACCACAGGTGAGTTCGCCCACAACGGGCCTTGGCGGAGGAGCTACCGGAGGTTTCGCGCCTTACGCTCGACGGACCGCACGACCCCCGACGCCCCTACCAGACTTATCCCGCCAGCGGAGGTTTCTGCTTCATGAAGCTCACCGTCGTCGGCTGCTCGGGGTCGTTCCCGTCCGCGGAATCGGCCTGCTCGAGCTACCTCGTCGAGGCCGACGGCTTCCGGCTGCTCCTCGACATGGGCAACGGCGCCCTGGGCGAGCTGCAGCGCCACTGCGGTCTCTACGACCTCGACGCGATCTTCCTCAGCCACCTGCACGCCGACCACTGCATCGACATGTGCGCGTACTTCGTCGCGCGCTACTACCGCCACGACGGCGGCCGCTGCGATCCGCTCCCCGTCTTCGGCCCCGAAGGCACGGAACACCGGCTGACCACCGCCTACGCGGACACCCCGACCGCCTCCTCCATGAGCGAGGTCTTCGACTTCCACACGGTCAAGCCGTCCACCTTCGACATCGGCCCGTTCACGGTGCACACCGAGCGGGTGGCCCACCCCGTGGAGGCGTACGGCATCCGCCTCGAACACGAGGGCAAGGTCCTGACGTACTCCGGTGACACCGGTGTGAGCCCCGCCCTGGACGAACTCGCCCGGGACGCCGACCTGTTCCTGTGCGAGGCGGCGTTCACGCACGGCAAGGAGAGCATCCCCGACCTGCACCTCAACGGCCGCGAGGCGGGCGAGACGGCCACCCGGGCCGGTGCCCGGCGCCTGGTCCTCACGCACATCCCGCCGTGGACCGACCCGCAGGTCAACCTCGTCGACGCCCGCGAGGTCTACGACGGTCCCGTGGAGCTCGCCGTACCCCGGCACACGTACGAGATCTGAGCGGTCCATCCGCGCGAAGGCCCCGGAACCGAGCGGTTCCGGGGCCTTCGGCGGTCAGCGGAGCTACTTCGCCTCCGCCTTCTGCAGCTCGGCGAGTTCCTCGTCGGACTCCCGGCCGGGCGTCGGCAGGTTGAACCTGGTGATCGCGAAGCGGAAGACCGCGTAGTAGACCGCAGCGAAGCACAGGCCGACCAGGGCCAGACCCCACGGGTTGGTCGCGATGCCCAGGTTGAGGAAGAAGTCCACCGCGCCGGCCGAGAAGCCGAAGCCGTCCTTCATCCCCAGGGCCCAGGTCAGCGCCATCGAGACACCGGTCAGCACCGCGTGGATCGCGTACAGCACCGGCGCGATGAACATGAAGGTGAACTCGATCGGCTCGGTGACGCCGGTGACGAACGAGGTCAGCGCGAGGGAGAACATCATGCCGCCGACGACCTTGCGGCGCTCGGGGCGGGCGCAGTGCACGATCGCCAGGCACGCGGCCGGCAGGGCGAACATCATGATCGGGAAGAAGCCGGTCATGAACTGCCCGGCGGTCGGGTCGCCCGCGAGGAACCGGGCGATGTCACCGCTCTTGCCCTCGTAGGTGCCGGCCTGGAACCACGGGAAGGAGTTCAGCAGGTGGTGCATGCCGATCGGGATCAGCGCGCGGTTGGCCACACCGAAGATGCCCGCGCCGACCGCGCCGGAGCCGACCAGCCACTCACCGAAGTTGTGCAGGCCCGTGCCGAGGACCGGCCAGATGTAACCGAACACGATGCCGATGACCAGACCCGCGAAGGCGGACAGGATCGGCACCAGGCGGCGGCCGCCGAAGAAGCCGGCCCAGTCGGGCAGCTTGGTGCGGTAGAAGCGCTGGTAGAGCAGGGCGACGACGAGGCCCATCACCACGCCGCCGAGCACCTTGGCGTCCACCGCCTGCTCGACCATGACGATCTTGCCGTCGACGATGGCTTCCTTCTTGGGCAGGCTGCCGTCGGTGAACGTGGCCAGCACGTTCTTGAAGACCAGGTAACCGACCACGGCCGCCAGGGCGGTGGAGCCGTCGGACTTCTTGGCGAAGCCGATGGCGATGCCCACGGCGAACAGTAGGGCCATGTTGTCGAGGATCGCGTTGCCGCCGGCCGCCATGAAGCCCGCGATCTTGGTGATGAAGGCGGGGAACGACTCGCGCCCCAGCATGTCGGTGTTGCCGAGCCGCACCAGCAGGGCGGCGGCGGGCAGCACGGCGACCGGCAGCATCAGGCTGCGGCCGATCCGCTGCAGGACGGCCATCACGGTCGAGCCTCTGCTCGGGCTCGCGGGCGCGGCGGTGTCTGTGGACATGAACTTCCTCCATGGGGCACGGCGCCGCCCAGGAAGAATTCGACGGGGGACGGCGGCGTCTCAAAGAAAGGGGAACGCGGTATCCACCGCGCGACCTCCACCGGTGAGTGGTGTAGACCAGTTGTAGCACGGTAGGCCGAACGAGTGGAACCCGCCAATTCCGCCCGCCCCGGACGATCACGCCTTGGCGCTGTCCTCCACGTCCTCCTCGGGCTCCCGCCCCGGAGTCCTCAGGTCGAACTTCGTGATCGCGAACCGGAAGATCACGTAGTAGACGAGCGCGAAACCCAGCCCGATCGGGATGATCAGCCACGGCCGGGTCGCCAGATTCCAGTTGATGACGTAGTCGATCAGCCCCGCCGAGAAGCTGAACCCGTCGCGCACCCCCAGCCCCCACGTCACCGCCATCGACACCCCCGTCAGCAACGCGTGCACCGCGTACAGCACCGGCGCCACGAACAGGAACGAGTACTCGATCGGCTCCGTGATGCCCGTGACGAACGACGTCAGCGCCACCGACAGCATCAGACCGCCGACCTCCTTGCGCCGGCCGGGCCGCGCACAGTGCGTGATCGCCAGCGCCGCCGCCGGCAGCGCGAACATCATGATCGGGAAGAACCCCGAGGTGAACTGCCCCGCGTCCGGGTCACCCGCCAGGAACATGTTGATGTCACCGTGCACCACCGTCCCGTCCGGCTTGGTGTACGAACCGAACTGGAACCAGATGGGCACGTTCAGGAACTGGTGCAGCCCCACCACCAGCAACGCCCGGTTCGCCACCCCGAACACACCCGCGCCCCACGCGTCCAGCCCGTCCATCCAGTCGCTGAAACTCTCCAGCGCGTCACCGACCGGCGGCCACACCCACAGGCACACCGCCGCGAAGGCGATCGCCACGAACGCCATCAGGATCGGCACCAGCCGCCGCCCGTTGAAGAACCCCAGCCAGTCCACCAGCCGCGTCCGGTGGAACCGCGCCCAGAAGAACGCCGCCAGCAGCCCCATCACGATCCCGCCGAACACCCCCGGATTCTGGAACGCGAACGCCGTCACCTCCCGGCCCCCGTCGGTCACCTGGCACCCCACGTTCGGCACCGCCACCGACCCCTCGGGACAGTCCTCCGGAAACTGCCGCAGCACCGTCCAGTACACGAGGAAACCGGCCACCGCCGCCAGCGCCGTCGAACCGTCCGCCTTCTTCGCCATCCCGATCGCGACGCCCACACAGAACAACAGCGGCAGCCCCAGCGAACCGTCCAGCAACGCCCCGCCCGCGCCCACCATCACCTTCGAGACGTCCGTCCAGCCCAGCCCGTCCGCCCCGAACACGTCCGGCTGCCCCAGCCGGTTGAGGATCCCCGCCGCCGGCAGCACCGCGATCGGCAGCTGCAGACTGCGACCCATCTTCTGCAGCCCTCGGAACAGCCGGTTCCAGCGGGCACGCGCGGGACCGGCGGCGGCCTCGGCGCCGGCGGGGCTGTCGGCACTCATTCCGCTCCCCTACGTCGGCGGGCTCGAAAGCGAGGGACTTTTGTCGAGAGACGGACTCGTGGTGTAGACCAGTCGTTCGGACGGTCGCGCGAACGTGACGCCATCCTTCGGCACACACCACGAGACCGCTCGCGAAGATGGGCCAACTGTGGGTTACTGCGACAAAGCGGTTCGGATCAGGGAGAACGAACATGGCCACCAAGGCTGAGAAGATCGTTGCCGGGCTCGGCGGCATCGACAACATCGAAGAAGTCGAAGGCTGCATCACCCGCCTCCGCACCGAGGTCGTGGACCCCGCCAAGGTCGACGAAGCCGCCCTGAAGGCCGCCGGCGCCCACGGCGTCGTCAAGATGGGCAGCGCCATCCAGGTCGTCATCGGCACCGACGCCGACCCCATCGCGGCGGAGATCGAAGACATGATGTGAAGCGCGGGGATCGTCCCGGGCTTCACCCCTGACGGACCCTGACACCACCGCAGCGGGCCCCTCCACACCACGGGAGGGGCCCGCTGCGCAGGTACGGATAGGCTCGGCGCCATGTCTCGAATCGACGGCCGCACCCCCCAGCAGCTCCGCCCCATCACCATCGAGCGCGGCTGGAGCAAGCACGCCGAGGGCTCCGTCCTCGTCTCCTTCGGCGACACCAAGGTCTTCTGCACCGCCTCCGTCACCGAAGGCGTCCCGCGCTGGCGCAAGGGCAGCGGCGAAGGCTGGGTCACCGCCGAGTACTCCATGCTGCCCCGCTCCACCAACACCCGCGGCGACCGCGAGTCCGTCAAGGGCCGCATCGGCGGCCGCACCCACGAGATCAGCCGCCTCATCGGCCGCTCCCTGCGCGCCGTCATCGACTACAAGGCCCTCGGCGAGAACACCATCGTCCTCGACTGCGACGTCCTCCAGGCCGACGGCGGCACCCGCACCGCCGCCATCACCGGCGCCTACGTCGCCCTGGCCGACGCCGTCGCCTGGGCCCAGGGCAAGAAGCTGATCAAGGCCGGCCGCAAGCCCCTGACCGGCACCGTCTCCGCCGTCTCCGTCGGCATCGTCGGCGGCGTCCCCCTCCTCGACCTCTGCTACGAGGAGGACGTCAAGGCCGACACCGACATGAACGTCGTCTGCACCGGCGACGGCCGCTTCGTCGAAGTCCAGGGCACCGCCGAGGCCGAACCCTTCGCCCGCGACGAACTCGACGCCCTCCTCGACCTCGCCGTCGCCGGCTGCACCGAACTCGCCGCCCACCAGCGCACCGCCCTCGCCGCGACCCTCGAAAAGTAAAATCCCCACCAAGGCAAGTGCTCGGCACGGGCAACCGCGCCGAGCACCGGCGCGTCTGAAGGAGTACGGGCGCACGGCTCATCCCTGTGCGCCCGGCCAGCCACACGGGCCCGACCGGCCCGCCCGAACGAGAGGGACCGCTCCATGGCCGCGAGCCGCCGACGCCGCACCGCAGCCGTCGCCGCCACCCTGGCGGCCGTCGCGCTGACCGCCGGACTCACCACCGGCTGCGCCGCCGTCGACAAGGCGCTGGACTGCGTCCAGACCGCCGACGCCATCGCCGACAGCGTCACGGACCTCCAGCAGGCCGTGGACAACGCCGCGAACGACCCCACGCAGCTCGACGAGTCCCTCGACTCCATCGACAAGAACCTCGGCGAGATCGGCGACAAGACGGACAACGCGGACGTCGACAAGGCCGTGAACGACCTCGACAAGGCCGTCGACAACGTCCGCACGTCCATCAAGAACGGTGACGAGACACCCGACATCAGCCCCGTCACGGACGCGGCGGGCGAACTGACCAAGGTCTGCACGCCGTAACGCCACGGGCCGACCGCACGTGTCGGCCGCGGGTCCGCCGGTGGTGCTCGCGCAGTTCCCCGCGCCCCCTTCGGGGCGCGCAATACTGTGGGGCCCATGAGTCGCCTGATCCTCGCCACCCGCAACGCCGGAAAGATCACCGAACTTCGCGCGATCCTCGCCGAAGCCGGACTGCCCCACGAACTCGTCGGCGCCGACGCCTACCCGGACATCCCCGACGTCAAGGAAACGGGCGTCACCTTCGCCGAGAACGCCCTGCTCAAGGCCCACGCCCTCGCCCAGGCCACCGGCCTGCCGGCCGTCGCCGACGACTCCGGCCTCTGCGTCGACGTCCTCAACGGCGCCCCCGGCATCTTCTCCGCCCGCTGGTCCGGCCGCCACGGCGACGACAAGGCCAACCTGGACCTGCTCCTCGCCCAGCTGTCCGACATCGCCGACGAACACCGCCAGGCCCACTTCGCCTGCGCGGCCGCCCTGGCCCTGCCGGACGGCACGGAACGGGTCGTCGAGGGCCGACTGCGCGGCGTCCTGCGCCACGAACCCACCGGCACGGGCGGCTTCGGCTACGACCCGATCCTCCAGCCGGAGGGCGAGACCTGCACCTGCGCGGAACTGACCCCCCAGGAGAAGAACGCGATCAGCCACCGGGGGAAGGCGTTCCGGGCGCTGGTACCGGTGGTGCGGGAGCTGGTGGGCTGAAACGACACAGCCCCGCACCTCCGGACGAGGTGCGGGGCTGCGTCTCGGTACGCCCGGTCGGATTCGAACCGACAGACACGACCACCTAAAGATCGCCGCTCAGCCGTTGGCGTACGGGCGCCCAACAGATCCCTACTCTACTGGGCGAGATTATGTCGTCGCTGCCCTCCTCGGCACCAGGTACTCGTGACTGCGTGGCAGTTGGGGCAGAGCAGGCGCAGATTCTCCGGCCGGTCGTCGCTCCAGTCGCCGTTGATGTGATCCACTTCCAGCGTCATGGGCCTGCCCAGCCACTCCGGACCGACGCCGCATTCCGCGCAGACTTCCGGTACGCCCACCTCCCGCAGCGCCCGGCGCAGTACGGCCGTGCGGGTCCGGCGCTCGCCTTCGTGCTTGACCAGGATCTCCTCGGGTGGCCTCGCCAGGGCCGGACGGGACTTGCCGCGCTGGTGTGCCTGGCCCAGGAAGTGCTCCGTGCTCAGCTGCTCCTCGGCGATCCAGCGGCGCAGATGCGCGCGCTGGGTGCCGCTGCCCGATCGGCCCAGGCGGCGCAGTACCTCGGCGATGGAAACGGATTCGGCGACCGCGGCACGCAGCTCCTCACGGTCGGGCCGCGCCCGCCTGCCGCTCACGAGGCGCGCCCCTTGCCGCGTCCCCGGTATTGGTCCGTGGTGGCGTGGCAGTTGGGGCACAGAAGGCGAAGGTTGTCGATCCGGTTGTCCTGCCAGCGGCCGTTGATGTGGTCGACCTCCAGGGGGAGCGGGCGGCCCCGCCAGACCGCTTCAGTGCCGCACAGCGCGCACCGCTCCTCCACTCCCCGGGTCGTCATCGCCCACTTGAGGCGGTCGCCCGGCACGCGTCGGGCGCGCTCGGGCGGCTGCTCGACGAGGAGGGCCTCGGGAGTTCTCCGACGCCGCGGTTCCCCACGCCGGGTCGGCACCCGGAAGTGCGAGGTGTCGATGCCGTAGGCCCTGATCCGGCGGCTGATGTGCGTGTGATGTCCGCCGACGACATCGAGCCCGAGCCGGCGCAGCACCTCGCACATGTTCGTCGACGCGGCGACCGCCTGCTCAAGGACCTCCCTCGTCCACTTCACGCCCTCCCGCTCGAAGTGCGACACGTCCACACCGAGCTTCTTCATCCGCTCGAACACGTACCGCCGCGTCGAACTCCCCGGATCAACCCCCAGCCTCCCCAACGCCTCCGACAGCGTCCGCGCCCCCCGGGCCGCCTCTTCCAGCCGCTCCCTGGTGTACGCACTCGCCCCCATCGAGCCCCTCCCGCTCACTCCGTCCTCGACCACGCGTTCGCGATCTCGTACGGAGTAACGAACCGACTATCGGACGGTCACGCCCGAAAAGCGGAGCGGCTCGTACCGGAGTGCGCCGGTGCGAGCCGCTCCCGGAAGGGGCAGGGGTCTCAGATGCCCAGGTCCTTGAAGATCTTGGCGACATGGCCCGTGGCCTTGACGTTGTACAGGGCCCGTTCGACCTTGCCCTCCTCGTCCACGATCACCGTGGAGCGGATGACGCCGACGACCGTCTTGCCGTACAGCTTCTTCTCGCCGAAGGCGCCGTAGGACTCCAGGACCTTCTTGTCCGGGTCCGCGAGCAGGGTGATCTTCAGGGACTCCTTGTCGCGGAACTTCGCGAGCTTCTCTGGCTTGTCGGGGGAGATGCCGATGACGTCGTAGCCGGCGCCCGCCAGCAGCTGGAGGTTGTCCGTGAAGTCGCAGGCCTGCTTCGTGCAGCCCGGCGTGAGGGCGGCCGGGTAGAAGTACACGATGACCTTGCGGCCCTTGTGGTCCGCCAGGGACACCTCGGTTCCGTCGGCGTCGGGCAGGGTGAAGGCGGGGGCCACGTCCCCCGGCTGGAGTCGCTCGCTCATCCGGCCAGCCTAACCGGGGGTCGACGCGATGCGGTGAGCCGTGGAGCTGACAGACTGTCCGGCACAGGCTCACACCGACTTCGGAGGCGACACGGTGGCGGACACGGCGGACACCAGGACCCCGGCGCAGATCGAGGCGGACATCAGGCGCCGCCGCGCGACCCTGGCCGAGACCCTCGACGAGATCGGGGTGCGGGTGCACCCGAAGACGATCGCCGGGGATGCCAAGGCCAAGGTCGCGTCGAACATCGACCACACCCTGGGGCGGGCCTACGTGGGGGTCAACAAGGCCGTCACGGATGTGCGCGCGCGCTTCGTGGACGAGGACGGGGCGCCCCGGCTGGAGCGGGTCGTGCCCGTCGCGCTCGTCGTGGTGGGCGTGGTCGGGCTGCTCGCGGTGAGCGCGCGGCGCCGCAAGGGCTGACCCGACTGCGGACGTTCCCCGGGAAGACAGGTAGGTTTCAGGGCGTGAGCGCCAACAGAAACGAGCACAGCACCCATCCCGACAAGCTGCCCATCCGGATGCTGCACGACCGCGTACTCGTGCGGCAGGACACCAGCGAGGGCGAGCGGCGTTCCGGCGGCGGCATCCTGATCCCCGCCACGGCGGCGGTCGGCCGGCGGCTGGCCTGGGCCGAGGTCGTCGCGGTGGGGCAGAACGTGCGGACCGTGGAGCCGGGCGACCGGGTTCTGTTCGACCCGGAGGACCGTGCCGAGGTGGAGGTGCGGGGCATCGCGTACGTGCTCATGCGCGAGCGCGACCTGCACGCCGTGGCCGCGGACCGGTTCGAGGGTTCGGAGGACTCGACGGGCCTGTACCTGTAGGTCCGCGGAGCAGCGGGAAAGGGGCCGGTGACGCTCGTCACCGGCCCCTTCGGCGTGCCGTCCGGCTTTGCTACGTTGGAGGGACCCCCGACGAGACGCGCCGTACCGGGATCAAGGCGAAGACGACGCACCGACACCGTCAGCCCGTTTCCCGGAGGTGCCCGTCATGGCCTGGGTTCTGCTCGTCGTCGCCGGTCTGCTCGAGGTGGGGTGGTCCGTGGGCATGAAGTACACCGACGGCTTCACGCGCCCGGTCCCGAGTGTGCTCACCGGCGCCGGCATCGTCGCCAGCATGCTGCTGCTGTCGCAGGCCGCGAGGACCCTGCCCATCGGTACCGCCTACGGCGTGTGGGTGGGGATCGGCGCGGCCGGGGCGGCGGTGTTCGGCATGGCGGTGCTGGGGGAGCCGGCGACCGCCGCCCGGATCTTCTTCGTGTGCCTGCTGCTGGTCGCCGTGGTGGGGCTGAAGGCGACCAGCGGTCACTGAGTCATTCTCGGCGCGCGCCCTGCGGGACCACGCCCCAGCCGGGGCCGGTGGTGCCGCCGGTGGTGCCGCCGTCGGCCGTCCCGCCGTCGCCGCCTGTGGTGCCGCCGTCGGCCTCGCCGCCGTCACCGCCGGTGGCGCCGCCGTCGGTGGTGCCGCCGTCCGCCGTGCCGCCGCCGGTGGGGGACTCGCCGCCCGTGCCGCCGTCGGTGGTGCCGCCGTCGGTCTGGCCCTGGTTCTGTCCCTCGGGCGCGCTCGGGGTCTGGCTGGGCGTCTCGGTGCCGTCGTCCTGGCCGCCGGTGGAGGAGCCGCCGTCGGTGGCGCCGGTGGCGGGGTCGGCCGGGGCCTCGGTGCCGGGGGCCTGGGAGACGTCGGCGCCGGGCTGGAGCCTGAGGTCGAAGTCCTTGACCGGCTTGTCCTTGAGGGCGTCGCGGGTGAACTGGGCCCAGATCTCGGCGGGCGGGCCACCGCCGTTGATGCGGGGCAGGCCGAGGGCGCCGTAGAGCGGCTTCTGGTCGGCGGTGACGGGGTCCTGGCCCATGACGGAGACGACCACGGCGAGGTCGGGCGTGTAGCCGGCGAACCAGGCGGCCTTGTCCTTCTCGGCGGTGCCGGTCTTGCCGGCGACGGGGCGGCCGGCGGCCTGGGCGGCGGCGGCCGTGCCGTTCTGCACGACGCTCTGCAGGACCTTGGTGGTGGTGTCGGCGGCCTCGCGGCTGACGGCCTGCCGGGTGCGCCTCTCGGGCAGGTCGATCGGGGTGCCTTCCCTGGTGACCTTCTCGACCATGGTGTAGGCGCCGTGGCGGCCGTGGTTGGCGAGTGTGGCGTAGGCCTCGGCCATGTCGAGGACGCTGGCGGTGGCCGTGCCGAGCGCGATGGCGGGGCCGTCGGCGAGGTCGGGGGTGGCTTCGGGGATGCCGAGGTCGATGGCGGTCTGCTTGACCTTCTGCGGGCCGACGTCGGCGGCCATCTGCGCGTAGACCGAGTTCACGGACTTGTCGGTGGCCTCGGTGACGGTGATGTCGCCGTAGGAGACCTGGTCCTCGTTCTCGGGGGCGTACGGGTCGCCGGCCCAGCCCTGGACGGGGCGCTGGTTGGTGCCGTCGTAGATCGTGTTCGGGGTGATGACGCGGCCGTCCTGCGTCTCGCTGTGGTTCTCGACGGCCGCGGTGAAGACGAAGGGCTTGAAGGTGGAGCCGACCTGGAAGTCCCTGCGGGTGGCGTTGGGGGTGTACTGCTTGACGTAGTCGATGCCGTTGTACATCGCCACGACCTTGCCGGTCTTCGGGTCGACGGCGGCGCCGCCCGCGCGGACGTAGCGGTCGACCTTGTTGTCCTTCTTGTCGAGCTTGTCCATCAGCTTGTCGTTGACGGCCTTCACGAAGGCGTCCTGCTTGGGCTTCTGCAGGGTGGTGGTGATGCGGTAGCCGCCGGCGTCGAGCCTGGCCTCGTCGACGATCTTGTTCTGGACGAGGTAGTCCCTCACGATCCGGACGATGTAGCCGCGCTGCCCGGACATGCCGGTGGAGAGGGTGGACTCCTTCGGCATGGGGAACTTCATGCCGGCCCGCTCCGACTCGCTGAGCCAGCCCTTCTTGACCATGCCGTCCAGCACGTAGTTCCACCGGGACTCGGCGGCCTCGCGGTTCTCCGGGTGGGCGACGACGTCGTACTGGCTGGGCGCGTTGACCAGCGCGGCGAGGTAGGCGGCGCGGCCGGCGTCGAGGTCCTTGGCGTCCATGCCGTAGTAGGCCTGGGAGGCGGCCTGGATGCCGTAGGCGTTGCGGCCGAAGAAGCTGGTGTTGAGGTAGCCCTCCAGGATGTGGTCCTTGCTCACCTCGCGGTCCAGCTTGATCGCGATGAAGAACTCCTTGGCCTTGCGCGTGACGGTCTGCTCCTGGCGCAGGTAGTAGTTCTTCACGTACTGCTGCGTGATCGTGGAGCCGGACTGCTTGCCCTTGCCGAGGGCGGTGTTCCAGGCGGCGCGGACCATGGCCTTGGGGTCGACGGCGGACTCGGTGTAGAAGTCGCGGTCCTCGGCGGCCAGGATGGCGTGCTGGGCGTCCTTGGAGATCTGCGCGAGGGTGACGTTCTCGCGGTTGACCTCGCCGTCGCGGGCGATCACGGAGCCGTCGGCGTACAGGTACACGTTGGCCTGCTTGGTGGCGAGCGCGTTGGCCGGCGGGATCTTCACCAGCGAGTAGCCCACGAAGAAGCCGCCGACGAGCAGCAGCGCGGCGACGAGGAACGCGCCCAGCGTCATGCGCCAGGTCGGGATGATCCGGCGCCAGCCCGTCCGCTTCGGTTTCGCGGCCGCTCCGGGCGTGCCGGAGTCGCCGTCCGGTTGCGGCTCTCCCGGTGCCCAGCCCTGGTTCGGCTGCTGCGGCTGAGGCTCGTCACTCATGTCGTGCACGGACTCCTGTTTCGCGTCGTACGTCGTTCCCGTATGTCTCTGCTCGCTCTTGCGCCCCTGTGATGAAGACTGTCCCATCCGGCGATCAGTTCCCTGATCGAGGGCCGTGTCGTGAGCCGTGGGGCGAGGCGGGCGGCGCGCGGACGAACGCCCAGGCGGGCCGTGGGCGGACCGCACCCTGGACCGCCCGTGCGCGTCGAGATCCTGCTCGCGCGGGATCCGCCCCACGAGGGACGCATCCCCGAGGGTGATCCGACCGAATGCGCGTCGGCTCGGTGCTCCGCCCCGGCCGGCACCGCCGTCACGCCGCTCGCCCTGGCCACGGGCGCCTCGGCCCACGCGGACGCAACGGATCGTACCGTCAATGCCGGTGCCGGCTCGCCCCGCGGCGTCCCCGTCGGCGCGGGATATTCCGTGGCAGGCCCTCCCCGGGGGCACTAGGCTCCTGCGCTTCGGTGCCGGTCGGCGAGGAGGGCGGTGGAGGTGGGCTCGGGGCGGTTGTACGCGGCCGTCGCGGCGGGGGGCTTCCGGCGGTACGCGACCTATCGGGCGGCCACGGCGGCCGGGGTGTTCACCAACACGGTCTTCGGCGTCGTCCTCGTCTACACGTATCTCGCGCTGTGGGACGAGAAGCCGCACCTCGGCGGGTACGACCAGACGCAGGCCGTGACCTACGTGTGGCTGGGGCAGTGCCTCTACGCGACCCTCGCCATCCAGGGCGGCGGCGCGGAGAGGGACCTGATGCAGCGCATCCGCACCGGCGAGATCGCCGTCGACCTGTACCGGCCCGTCGATCTGCAGCTGTGGTGGCTGGCCGGGGACCTGGGGCGGGCGCTGTTCCAGATGCTGGGGCGGGGCGTGATCCCCTTCCTGTTCGGCGCGGCGTTCTTCCCGATGGCGCTGCCGGCGGACGTCGTCCCGTGGGCGGCGTTCGTGGTGACGCTGCTGCTGGCGGCGGTGGTCAGTTTCGCGATCCGCTACCTGGCGGCGCTGAGCGTGTTCTGGCTGATGGACGGCATGGGCGTCAACCAGGCCCTGATGGTCACCGGGATCTTCTTCTCGGGCATGGTGCTGCCGCTGAACGCCTTCCCGGGCGTCTTCGGCGAGGTCGTGCGGGTGCTGCCGTGGGCGGCGCAGATCCAGATGCCGGCCGACGTGCTGATGGGGGAGACGGATCCGCTGCGGGCGTTGGCGTTCCAGGCGGCGTGGGCGGTGGCGCTGCTGGCGGCGGGGCGGCTGGCGCAGTCGGCGGCGACCCGGCGGGTGGTGGTGCAGGGTGGGTGAGCGTGGTGCCCTGTTCGAGGGGATGCGGGCCTACCGGCTGATCGCCTGGATGTGGGTGCGCTCCAGCATGACCTACCGCACCTCCTTCGTCGTCACGGTGATCGGCAACCTGACGGTGACCGGCCTGGACTTCGTGGCGATCCTGCTGATGTTCTCGCAGGTGGACTCGCTGGGCGGCTGGTCGCTGCCCGAGGTGGCCCTGTTGTACGGGCTGTCGGTGACGGCGTTCGGGATCGCCGACCTGCTGCTCGGCTCGACGGAGACCGTGGGCTCCCGGATGCGGGACGGTTCCTTCGACACGCTGCTGGTGCGGCCCGCGCCGGTGCTCGCCCAGGTCGGCGCGGACCGTTTCGCGCTGCGCAGGCTGGGCCGGGTCACCCAGGGGGCGGTGGTGCTGGGCTGGGCGCTGGTGTCGGTGGACGTCGACTGGACCGTGGCGAAGGTGCTGCTGGTGCCGGTGATGGTGGTCAGCGGCGCGGCGATCTTCTCGGCGGTGTTCGTGGCGGGCGCGGCCTTCCAGATCTTCGCGCAGGACGCCGCCGAGGTGCAGAACGCCTTCACCTACGGCGGGACGACGCTGCTGCAGTACCCGCCCGGCGTGTTCGGCAAGGACCTGGTGCGCGGGGTGACCTTCATGGTGCCGCTCGCCTTCGTCAACTGGGTGCCGGCGGCCCACGTGCTGGGCAGGCCGTACCCGATCGGTCTGCCCGGGTGGACGGCGTACGCCTCGCCGCTGGTCGCCCTGGCGTGCGGTGTCCTGGCGGGGCTGGCGTGGCGGACGGGGCTTCGCTCGTACCGGAGTACAGGGAGTTGAGTTGACCGGTTCGGACAGCGGGTTCATCGAGCTCGACGGGGTCGAGAAGGTCTTCGAGGTGCGCCGGAAGACCGGTTTCCTGAAGCGGGAGCGGCGGCAGGTGCGGGCGGTCGACTCGATCTCGTTCCGGGTGGAGAGCGGTGAGATGGTCGGCTACATCGGACCCAACGGCGCCGGCAAGTCCACCACGATCAAGACGCTGACCGGCATCCTGACGCCCAGCGCCGGGCGGGTCCGGGTGGCGGGCATCGACCCCTCCCGGGACCGCGTCCGTCTCGCGCACCGCATCGGGGTGGTGTTCGGGCAGCGTACGACGCTGTGGTGGGACCTGCCGCTGATCGACTCCTACCGGTTGATGCACCGCATGTACCGCATCCCCGACGCCCGTTACCGCGAGAACCTCGACCGGCTGGTCGGACTCCTCGGCCTGGCCGATCTGCTGGAGGTGCCGGTGCGGCAGCTCTCACTCGGGCAGCGGATGCGCGGGGACATCGCGGCGGCGCTGCTGCACGACCCGGAGGTGCTGTACCTGGACGAGCCGACCATCGGGCTGGACGTCGTCTCCAAGGCGAAGGTGCGGGAGTTCCTGCGGGAGTTGAACGCCGAGCGCGGTACGACGGTGTTGCTGACCACGCACGACCTGCAGGACATCGAGCAGCTGTGCAGGCGGGTGATGGTCATCGACCGCGGGCGGCTGATGTACGACGGGCCGCTCACCGGGCTGCACGAGGCCGGGGAGAGCGAGCGGACCCTGGTGGTGGACCTGGAGCGGGAACTGCCTCCCATCGAGGCGCCGGCGCCCGCGCGGGTCGTCCGGGTGGACGGGCCGCGGCAGTGGCTGGTGTTCCCGGCGGCCGAGTCGGCGGCGCCGCTGGTGGCGCGGATCGCGGCGCGGTACCCGCTGGTCGACCTGTCGGTGCGGGAGCCGGACATCGAGGCGGTCATCGCGAAGATGTACGCGGAGCGCGCGACCACGTAGTGCGCGGCAGGGGCGACTCGTAGGCTGCTGGGTATGACCGACGACGCAGTCCCGGACCTCCGCGCCTCCGACGCCGACCGTGAGAAGGTCGCCGACGTCCTGCGGGACGCCCTCGCGGAGGGCCGGCTCGACATGGCGGAGTTCGAGGAGCGCCTGGACGCGACGTACCGGGCCCGGACGTACGGGGAACTGGCCCCGATCACCCGGGACCTGCCCGTCCCGGGCGTCACGGCCCCGGTGGTGTCGCTGAGCAAGGAGCCCGCCGCCGGGCCGGGCTGGTCCGGGCGGATCGTCGGCGGCGAGGGGTCCTCGACGTGGGCCGTCGCCGTGATGTCCGGCTTCCAGCGCAAGGGGCGCTGGACGATGCCCCGGCGGTTCACCTGCTTCGCCTTCTGGGGCGGCGGGGAGATCGACCTGCGCGAGGCGGACTTCACCGAGCGCGAGGTCGAGATCAACGCGATCGCGATCATGGGCGGGGTGGAGGTCGTCGTCCCGCCCGGCGTCGAGGTCGTCGTCCGCGGCATCGGCGTCATGGGCGGCTTCGACCACCGCGAGGAGGGCGTGCCGGGCGAACCCGGGGCCCCGCGCGTGATCGTGACCGGGTTCGCCTTCTGGGGCGGCGTCGGGGTCCAGCGCAAGCTCACCCGCGCGGAGAAACTCCGCATCCGCGAGGCCCGGCGCCAGGGGAAACTGGACCGAGGAACGGAACGCCGGGAACTGGACTGAACCAGGTGCCGCCGGGGCCCGCCCGGCGCGTGCAGCGGTCGCACGCCGAGCCGGTCCGAGAACACCTGCGCCCGGTCGGACCACCGAGGACGCCTGCGTCCGGTCGGTCCGAGGACGCCTGCGCCCGGTCGGAACCGAGGACGCCTGCGCCCGGGCCCGTGCGGCGGTTGCGGCGGTGGAACGCCGTGCCGGGCGGATGGCGGGCGTCACCGGGCCCGGTCGTCTTCCTCAGCGGCCGGACGCGGGGAGCTGCCCGCCCCCGGAGGGGGAGCGCGCCTCGGTGAGCGAGCGAAGCGTGCCTGGCGCCTGAGCTTGCCCGGCGTGTGCAGCAGTCGAACGCCGAGCCGGTCCCAGGACGCCTGCGTCCGGTCGGTCCGAGAACACCTGCGCCCGGTCGGACCGAGGACGCCTGCGCCCGGTCGGACGAGGACGCCTGCGCCCGGTCGGAACCGAGGACGCCTGCGCCCGGGCCCGTGCGGCGGTTGCGGCGGTGGAACGCCGTGCCGGGCGGATGGCGGGCGTCACCGGGCCCGGTCGTCTTCCTCAGCGGCCGGACGCGGGGAGCTGCCCGCCCCCGGAGGGGGAGCGCGCCTCCGTGAGCCGGAGCGACGTGCCCGGGGCCCGGGCCCGGCCGCCCGCCGACGCACCGCCGTCGGACTACAGCTCCGCCGGCGCCGAGCCCTTCAGGGACTCCAGGTCGAACACCTCTGCCATCCGCGTGTAGCCCTTGTCGCTGGGGTGCAGATGGTCGCCCGAGTCGTAGTCGGCGCGCAGCCGGCGCGGGTCGTACGGGTCGCGCAGCGCCTCGTCGAAGTCGACCACCGCGTCGAAGACCCGCCCGGAACGGATCTCGGCGTTGATGGCCTGGCGCACCGACTCCCGCGCGTCCGTGTAGCCGCGGTGGCCGTAGAACGGCATCAGGGTCGCACCGACGACCTTCAGGCCGCGCGCGTGGGCCTGGCCCACCATCGTGCGCAGGCCGCCCAGGATCGCCTGGGGGTCGGCGAGCCGCGGGTTGCGCAGGATGTCGTTGACGCCGAGGTCGATGACGACGACCTTGACGTTCGTCCGCTGCAGCACGTCCCGCGAGAAGCGGTTCAGGCCGCTGGGGTTGTCCGCGGGGCGGCCCAGCCCGTCGGTGAGGACCCGGTTGCCGCTGATGCCCTGGTTGACGACGCTGTAGCGCGGCAGGTCCCGCCCGGCGGCGATCTCCGCGCGCAGCCGGTCGGACAGGACGTCGGTCCACCGGTTGTTGGCGTTCATCGTGGACGTGATGCCGTCCGTGAGCGAGTCGCCGAGCGCGACGACCGTCCCCTCGGACTCATTGCTCAGCACGTCCAGCGCTGTCAGGTACCGCCAGTTCTTGGTCTGCTCGGTGTACGGCGCGCCCGTCGTGTCCCGCGTGTGGTCGCCCTGCGCGAGGTAGGAGATCTGCCGGGCGTGCGGGTGGTACGTCACCGTGCCGGAGCCGGCCGGCGTGTACGTGGTGATCAGGACGTCCGAGTCGTGCGGGACGGCGATGCGCACGGCGTCGCTCATCACCTGCCGGCCCGGCGGGATGACGACCGTCGGGCCGCCGTTGAAGGTGAGCTGCCGCAGGGTGTCCGGCAGCGCGGCCGGCGTGCCGGGGCCCGCGGCCAGGGCGATCGACGCGCCCGTGATGCTCAGCGGGGACCGGCCGTAGAGATTGGACAGCGTCACGCGGGCACTCGTACCGCCGACGCTGGTGTGGACGACGTTGCGCACCGAACGGTCCGCCATGCCCGTCGTCTCGGTGCCGGGCTCGCCGGCGGCCGGGGACGTGGACCACGTGCTGACCCAGGTGCCGGTGGAGGCGGGAGCGGCGGAGTTCGGGGCGCGGCCGTCACCGAGGGCGTTACGGCCCGGCTCGCCGTTGTCGGACGCCACCCCGACGTACAGGGCGGTGGAAAGGGCCACGATCGCTGCGACGACCAGGGCCAAGAGGGCGTAGCCACGTCCTCGGGTCATGCTGTGTAGTTCTCCTCGGGCGATGGGAGCCCAGGCTCCGATCTGATGTGCCCATGATGCGTCATGGACCGGGGGAGGCTCACAGGACCCCGTGGCGATACCCCCTCCCGACAGACGCCGGGAACTCCTGTTCCGTTCCAGGAGTCGGTCAGGAAGGGACAATGTGTGCGGGATCACCGAGCGGGTGGAGCGGATGGAACGGACTGAAACGGGACAAAAGGTCGGCGTCGGCGGGGAGCATGCCCGCCCCGGCGCCACCGTGAACCGTGCGATGACGACCTTCAGCCCTGCGGACGAGGAGAAACAGCGCGGCGTACGCCGGATGAAACTCACCGCCACCGGACTCCTGCTGTTCGTGGCCGTGGTCTACGTCCTCGCCAAGATCGCCCAGAACTCCGGCGCCGGCGCCTGGGCGGGCTACGTCGCCGCGGCCTCCGAGGCGGGCATGGTCGGCGCCCTCGCCGACTGGTTCGCCGTCACCGCCCTCTTCCGCCACCCCCTCGGCATCCCCATCCCGCACACGGCGATCATCCCCAAGAAGAAGGACCAGCTCGGCGTCTCCCTGGGCGAGTTCGTCGGCGAGAACTTCCTCTCCGAGGACGTCGTACGGCAGCGGCTGCGCGCCGTCGGCATCGGCAGCCGCCTCGGCGCCTGGCTCGCCGTCCCCGAGCACGCCGACCGGGTCACCGCCGAGCTGTCCACCGCCCTGCGCGGCGCCCTGACCGTCCTGCGCGACTCCGACGTCCAGGCCGTCGTCGGTGAGGCCATCACCCGCCGCGCGGGCGCCCAGGAGATCGCGCCCGGCATCGGCAAGATGCTGGAGAAGGTCGTCGCCGACGGCGGCCACAGGCGGGTCGTCGACCTGATCGTCACCCGCGCCCACGACTGGCTCGTGCTGCACGGCGACTCCGTCATGGACGCCGTACAGGGCGGCGCCCCCGGCTGGACCCCGAAGTTCGTCGACAGGAAGGTCGGCGAGCGCGTCTACAAGGAACTGCTGCGCTTCGTCACCGAGATGCGCGACATGCCCGCCCACCCCGCGCGCGGCGCCCTGGACCGCTTCCTCGCCGACTTCGCCTCCGACCTGCAGTCCGACACCGACACCCGCGCCCGCGTCGAACGGCTCAAGGGCGAGGTGCTCGGCCGCGGCGAGGTCCAGGACCTCATCGCCAGCGCCTGGACCGCCGTCCGGTCCATGATCGTCGCGGCGGCGGAGGACGAGCGCAGCGAGCTGCGGCTGCGCGTACGGGCCTCGCTGCTGTCGCTGGGCTCCCGGATGGCGGGCGAGCGCAAGGTGCAGGACAAGGTCGACAAGTGGGTGGAGGACGCGGCCGTCTACGTCGTCACCACCTACCGCAAGGAGATCACGTCCCTGATCACGGACACGGTCGCGAGCTGGGACGCCGAGCACACCACGAAGAAGATCGAGGCGAACATCGGCCGCGACCTGCAGTTCATCCGCATCAACGGCACGGTGGTCGGCTCCCTGGCGGGCCTGCTCATCTACACGGTGACGCACGCGCTCGGGGCGTAACGAAAGATGGTCAGGGCAGACGAAGGGGGTTCTTCTCGACGAGGAGGGAGCCCATGACCACCGCGCAGGCCGAGACCGGCCGGACCCTGACCACCGACATTCCCGCCAGACTCGACCGCCTCCCCTGGTCGCGCTGGCACTGGACGATCGTCATCGGCCTCGGCACCGTGTGGATCCTCGACGGTCTCGAAGTCACCGTCGTCGGCAACATCGCCAGCCGCCTGTCCGAACCGGGCAGCGGCCTGCCCATCACCTCGGGCGAGGTCACCGGCATGGCGGCCGCCCTCTACGTGGCGGGCGCCTGCATCGGAGCCCTGTTCTGGGGCCGCCTGACCGACAAGTGGGGGCGCAAAAAACTTTTCATGATCACCCTGGCGGTCTACCTCGCCGCCACCGCCCTCACCGCGATCGCCTTCGACACCTGGTGGTTCTTCCTCTTCCGCTTCCTCACCGGCTTCGGCATCGGCGGCGAGTACGCGGCCATCAACTCCGCGATCGACGAGCTGATCCCCAAGGAGTACCGCGGCCGCGTCGACCTGATGATCAACGGCAGCTTCTGGCTGGGCGCGGTCTTCGGTTCCCTGCTGTCGATCGTCGCCCTGGACACCGACATCTTCGCGGCGAACGTCGGCTGGCGTCTGACCTTCGCCCTCGGCGCGGTCCTGGCCCTGGTCATCCTCCTCGTGCGGCGGCACGTACCGGAGAGCCCGCGATGGCTGCTGATCCACGGCCGGGACGAAGAGGCGGAACGCATCGTCTCCTCCATCGAGCAGGAGATCGAACGGGAGAGCGGCAAGCCGCTGCCGCCCCCGGAGGGTGATATCACCATCCACCAGCGGCGCAGCGTCTCCTTCCTGGAGATCGGCCGCACGGTCTTCTCCGACTACCGCAAGCGGGCCATCCTCGGCTTCTCCCTCTTCATCGGCCAGGCGTTCCTGTACAACGCGATCACCTTCGGCTTCGGCGCGATCCTGACGACGTTCTTCGACGTCCCGAGCGGCAGCACCGGCTACTACTTCGCGGTCATCGCACTCGGCAACTTCTTCGGCCCCCTGCTGCTGGGCAAGCTGTTCGACACGGTCGGCCGCCGCGTGATGATCTCCGGCACGTACATCCTGTCCGGCCTGCTCCTGTTCGGCACGGCCTGGCTCTTCGACCAGGGCTCCCTGAGCGCGGCCACGATGACGGCGTGCTGGTGCGCTGTCCTGTTCTTCGCCTCGGCGGGCGCCTCCAGCGCCTACCTGACGGTCTCCGAGGTCTTCCCGATGGAGACCCGCGCGATGTCGATCGCCTTCTTCTACGCCATCGGCACCGCGGCCGGCGGCATCAGCGGCCCGCTGCTGTTCGCCAAGCTCACGGAATCTGGCGTCGTCGGCGAGACGGTCCTCGCCTTCTCGATCGGCGCGACGCTGATGTGCCTGGCGGGCCTGGTGGCGATGCTCCTGGCGGTGAACGCCGAACGCCGCTCCCTGGAGGACATCGCCAAGCCGCTGACGGCGGCGGCGGGCAAGGCGTAGCCCGGCGTCCGCGGCCACGGCGCTCCCAGGGCCCGGGGTCGAGTCCGGGCTCGGGGTCGAGTCCGGGCTCGGATCCGGGCGCGCCGGGGTCCAGCCCGGCGACGGCGTAGCACCGACGGTCGCGTAGCCCGACGGTCGGCGAAGCCCCGACGGTCGGCGCAGTACTCGACGTTCCGGACGTGGGCGGGCAGCGGGGCAACTGCCCGCCCACGCAAGGTCCGGCGGGCCGGCGGCACCGGAACCTGCGCTATAGTTGATCTGCGCCCGCTCGCCGAACTCCGGCAGAGGGACGATGCGTTGGTGGTCCAAGGAAAGACGCCCCACTTCCTGTGGGGAGATGCAGGTGCAAGGCCTGCCCGGCGCTCCATACGAGAACCCGGCCCTGATGACAGGGCCGGGTTCTTCGCTGTGTGCGCATCACTGTATGCCCATCACCGTGTGCCCACGCGGCCCGGCCTGCCGGCACGAGGCCGGGCCGCGGGCCGCGCGGCTTCCCGGGGCCTACGCCCCACCCCGCCGCCGGTCCGCCACCACCCACGACGCCAGCCCCACGGCCCCCGCCACGCCGAACACGGCAGGCCAGGCCCCCACCTTCCGGGCCAGCGGGTGAGACCCGGCGAACGCGGCCACATAGGCGGCCGACAACGCCCCCGCGGCCACCCCGCCGGCCTGCTGCCGCCACTGCCGTGCGGCCGCCGCACCGGCTGCGGCGAGCACCACCCCGCCGAGCGGCCGCTGCCTGGTCCACCGGGCCACGCCGTACCCGCCCACGAGCCCGCTCGCGGCCACCACCGCGCTGGGAACCTTCGCCATATCTGCCTCCTGCCTCGCTTGCGAGATCACGAGGCTAACCCCGCGCGGAACACGCCCCGAGCCACCCCGCACTCCAACCTGAGTCGGGGGTTGTCAAGTTTCCTCCTCCGAGTTATATAAGAAGTCATAGAACGTAGGGCATCGCACTCACAGCGCCTGAAGAGAGGAGTGACCCGTGATGCTCATGCGCACGGACCCCTTCCGTGAACTCGACCGGCTCACCCAGCAGGTCCTGGGCTCCGCCACCCGCCCGTCCGCGATGGCGATGGACGCCTACCGCTCCGGGGACGACTTCTTCGTCCACTTCGACCTCCCCGGCATCGACCCCGAGACGATCGAGCTGGACGTCGAACGCAACGTCCTCAACGTGCGAGCCGAGCGCAGGTCCCCCGCCCCCGAGGGCGCGGAAACGCTGGTCGCCGAGCGTCCCACCGGCACCTTCACGCGCCAGCTCTTCCTCGGCGACACGCTCGACACGGAGCGCATCGACGCCTCGTACGAGGCCGGTGTCCTGACCCTGCGCATTCCCGTGGCCGAGCAGGCCAAGCCCCGCCGCATCCACATCACGGGCGGCGACAGCCGTAAGCAGATCAGCGGCTGACCGCACCACCCCGCGAACACCGCCCGTCCCCGGGGCACGCCACCGCGTGCGGTACGCACGCACGGTGGCGCGCCCCGGGAGGACCGCACCCACGCACCCGGAGGAAAAACCCGCACATGAGCACGGCGACAGTGCCCGGTGTGACCGCGAGAGACCACGATGACGACAACGGCTGGCCCCGGCTCGTCGAGGCAGTCCGCGCGTCGGGCCAGTACGACACCCGGACCAAGGCCGAACAGGTCACCCGTACCGTCCTGGCGGCCCTCGGTGCCCATGTCATCGGCGAGGAACGGGTCGACCTCGCCCGCGCCCTCCCCGAAGAGGCGGCCCGCCTGATCGCCGCCCAGATCCCGGCCACGCACCGGCTGACCGCCGCGAGGTTCGTCGACGAGGTGGCGTCCCGCACCCCGGGAGCCACTCCCGCCACGGCCCGCTGGGACGTCAGCTCCGTCCTCAGCGTGCTCCCACCCCTGATCGGCGACGATCTGGTGACCCGCATCCTGGCCCAACTCCCCCCGGGTTACGCCCTCCTGTTCGGCCGAGCGGACCTGAGCCCGGCGGCGTAGGCTCCGGTGCCGTGCGCGACGGCCACCACGGTGAGGAAACCGACGGCCATCACGGTGACCAAGGCGAGGAAACCGACGGTGGCCGTCGCGCAACAGCCGAAGCCACCAAAGCCACCGGGGTCACCAAGGCACCGGAATCACCAAAGCCACCGGGGTCACCGGGTCACCGGAGCCACCGGGGTCCCCGAGGCGACCAGAGCCGCCCGGTTCGGCCGTCGATGCCAGGAAGCCGCCCATGCCCCCTCCGACGTCCGCGACCCTCACCACCGCCGACGGCACGTGCCTCGCCTACACCGACCACCACCCCGCCGCAGACCCGGAGATCACCTTCCTCCTCCTGCACGGCCTGGCGGGCCACCAGGGCGAGTGGGACACCCTCACCGCACGCCTGCTGTCCGACGGCCACCGCGTCGTGACGTACGACGCCCGAGGCCACGGCGCCAGTACCCGCACCCCACCGGCCACCACCCGCGCGGCGCACGTCGAGGACGCCGTCACCCTGATCGAGCACTTGGACCTGGCCCCCGTGACCCTGCTCGGCCAGTCCCTCGGCGGCCACACGGCGATGCTGCTGACGGCGTCGCACCCGCACCTCGTGCACTCCCTGATCCTGGTCGAAGCGGGCCCGGCAGGCCCGGCCCCCGACCTTCCCACCCGGATCGCGACCTGGCTGGACAGCTGGCCGACCCCCTTCACGTCCCTGCGGGAGGCGGCAGCCTTCCTGGGCCACGAGGCATGGACGAGAACCCTGGAGAGAAAGCACGACGGCTGGCACCCGGCCTTCGACCGCACCACGATCATCGACACGGTCGCCGAACTGGCCACCACCGCCTACTGGTCCGAGTGGTCCCGCATCACCCGCCCGACCCTCCTCGTCCAGGGGGAACACGGCACGATGCGCCCCGACGAACCGGCGAGGATGCTCGCTCACCGCCCCGGCACCAAGGTGGTCCGCATCCCCGACGCGTGCCACGACGTCCATCTGGACCAGCCGGCCCGCCTCCACGAGGCGATCCGCACCTTCGTCCTTGACCTCGACCTTGCTTGAGGTCCTAGTTTTCATCGCGTCCGACCGACCACGGCACAGACGGGACAACGAGGACCCATGACCCCACACGTCGAGGAACTCAAGGACTACCCCCAGGACGAACTGGCCGCCCAGCCGATCGGCTCATGGACCGGCCAGGCCTACCGCAGGGTCGTGGGAGCCATCCGCGCCCAACTGGCGGTGGAGAACCTCACCCAGCCCCACTGGTGGACCCTCAACCACGCCTCCGGCGCCCCGGGCACCTGGACCCGCGCCACCCTCACCGCTCGCCTCACCCCCTACGACGACCAGCACACCGACTTCGACGCGGTCTACGACGACCTGACGGCCCGGGGCTGGCTCACCGAGGACGACACGACAGGCGGCCTGACCCTCACGGACGAGGGCGAGGCCGCCCGCCTCCGGGCCAGGGAACGCAACCTCCGCGTCCACCACCAGACCCATCAGGGCATCTCCCAGGCCGACTTCATTACCACGATCAACGTCCTGCGCCGCATGGTCGCCAACCTGGGCGGCGACGGGAACCTCCCCGAGAACCCGAAATAGTTCGACAGCCCCGGCCCTGTCGACGATGCTGCGGAACACACGCCAGCACTGGCCAACCGACGGGACGGAACCGGCCGTTGAATCCCAACCTCCGCCACATCACCTTCGACTGCACGGGCGAGCCGTACGAACTGGCCCGCTTCTGGTCCGACTTCCTCGGCCACCCGATCTCCGACACGGACAAGCCCGGCGACGACGAGGTGCTGATCGAACTCCCGGCCGGCACGCCCGGCCTCCTCTTCGTGAGGACCGGGGACCCCAAGAAGACAAAGAACCGCCTCCACTTCGACCTAGCGCCCACGGGCCGCACCCGCGCGGAGGAGGTCGAACGCGCGATCACCCTCGGCGCCCGCATCGAAACGGACCGCACCCTCCCGAACGGCCGAGGCTGGGTCGTGATGACCGACCCGGAGGGCAACGAGTTCTGCATCGAACGGGGGGAGCGGGGCTGAAACCGCAGGGCTGCGAGAAACACCTGCCGGAGCCTTCGGACGAGCCCCAAGAAGATTTTTCTGGGCCGGCACCCGGCGACGCACACTGCACCCAACCGCCCGGCCCCGACCCTCCACCGCCAACCTAGGAAGAACGGGGCGGCCGTGAGTGCATCCTGGCAAACCAGCGATTCAGCCCGCTCTATCCGGGCGCCCCTCCGCACTTCAGCGTTTGCAGGAAGGACCGCCAAGCATCACAGCCCACCGAAATGACATGCGCCTCAGCGACCTTCGTGTCGCGGACCAGGGCCCCGTCCTCGATGAGGGCGCATTCGACGCACTCACCCCCTGCGCCGTTGCTGTAGGACGACGTGAACCACATCAGACGGCTACCACCGCCGGACTCGGGCAATATCACTGTGCGTAATCCTTCACAATCGACTCGATCAACCGGGCCGAGCGTTGAGGACTCAAGGCTGCTGCCCGCAAGCCGTCGAACGCCCTGGTGTACTCACGCACATGATGCTCGCCTTCCAGGTACACGGCCTCCGTGATGCCGTCTCGGTACACGACATCCGGGTCTTCCGGAGCGGGGAAGCCCAGCATGGTGAAGGAACCGGTGGTCGGATAGGTCCCCGCATCGAAAGGAAGAACCTGGAGGGTCACGCTCGGCTGGTCGGCTGTCTCGAGAAGCCGTTCCAACTGCTCACGCATCAAGGCCCGGTCGCCGATGATGTGGCGCAGAGCACCCTCGTTCACGATGAACCAGGCATCCGGGGCATCCGGTTGTCGCAGCAGGGCTTGCCGCTCCATACGCACTCGGACTGCTCTCGCGGTGTCCTCGGCGGGCATGTGTCCCCCGGCCCGGTGGAGTTCGGACGCGTACGACTCCGTCTGCATCAGACCCGGCACGACCTCGCACTGGTACTGGCGGAACGTAGAGGCGTCCTGCTCCAGGCCGATGTAGATGTTGAACCACTCGGGAACGCCGGCGCCGTGCACCTGCCACCAGCCGCGCACCTTTGCCTGCCGGGCCAGTGACTTGAGGAATTCGCGCAGTTCATCGCTCGTGCCGTAGAAGCGGCACAGGGCGTCGATGTCCGACGGCTGGACGCGTCCGCTGCCCGTCTCCATCCGGTTGACCTTGGATCCGCTCCAGTCCAGGGCCTCGCCGACCTGGGCGCAGGTGAGGGAGCTCTTCTCGCGGAGCTTCTTGAGCTCGATCGAGAGGCGCCGACGGCGTGCCGTGGGTGATCCGGCCATCCCAACCCTCTTTCAACTAGCGGGCATTCAGTCTTGCGCCAAGGGGTGTGCCTGCCCATCACTCAGAAGTGGGAATCCTTCGCTGCACATTGCATGACGGGATGTGGTCACCGCACTCTTTTCCGAGAGCAACGCTCAGTGAACGCCTGTGACGTTGCGTCGCCGACTGCTATCAGGGGGGTCCCCGTGTGTCAGGAAGCCTGCATGCCGCGCAAGCCGTGGGACATCGCCTTCACGGCCGAACCCGCGGAGGTGGCCGCACTTCGCCGGATCATGCGGATGCACCTGGGCGTCTGGGGACTGGACGACCTTGTGGACGAGGCCCAGCTGTGCCTCAGCGAGCTGGTCGCCAACGTCATCACGCACGTCGGCCCCGGCACTCCAGCGACTTTGGCCGTCTCTCTCAACGGCACGCATCTGCGCATCGAAGTGCACGACCCGGACACCCGCGCCCTGCCCGTCCTCGGTGATGCCGGCCCGGACTCCGAGGGTGGCAGAGGAATGGCCCTCGTGGACGCCCTCGCCGATCGCTGGGGTGTGCTGCTGCGTCCGGACCGGAAGGTCACATGGTGCGAACTGGCGACGAACCTGACGGCGCACAACGGTCACATGACAGCTCCCGGTGTGACGCGAGCCGAAGCCCTCCTCGGCTACGCCGCCGCGGTGCAGTCGTCTCACCGGCCAGAGGTGAACAGGCTGGCCTCGACCGTGGCGGAAGAGACAGCGATCGCGGCGATCACCGACTTCCTTCATTGGTTCCAAGCCCATGGCCGGGACGCGGACGACATGCTCGACCGGGCGCAGACGCGATTCGAAGCCGAGCAGGTGGCCCTGCGGCAGGGTCGGTGAGCGAGCCGACTACCCTGCCGTTGGGCGGCGCCAGCAGTGCCGGCGCTGCCGGTTCTGGGGCATCGCGCCAACTCACTCGGGCTGGTTCAGAGCGGCAGGAGTGACCGGCGCCTCGAAGCGCACCGGTCATCCCGGGTGTGGGAGGGGACGTCAGTCCTCCTCGATCAGAGCGCCTGCGAGTTTCAGCATGACCTCCACCCTGTCGTCATGCTTCAACCGGAGCCACTGGACGAAGATCTGCTCTACTTCATCACGCTCGGGCTGCCCTGACTGCATAAGCCGGTACAGGCGTCGCTTCTCGGCACGACTGCTGAGGCTAGAGGCGTGTTCCAGGATCTCTTCGCGAGTCGGCAGCGATTTGCCGGCCCCGCTTCCGCGGCTGCAACGCTGACACTCCACGCGCAGGTTCGACAGCTCCGTGTTCGCTGGCGGGCTCGGATCGATGAGGTGAACACCCAGGGCCGCCTTCTCGTCCTTGTCATCCGGGAAAGCCTCGCCGGCCCTTGTGCCGCACAACTGGCACAGAGAGCCGACTGCTTCGATGGCTTCCCGGCGGCGACTAGCGGAGATCCGCGGCCGTGAAGGGCGCTCAGGCTGTTCACCAAGGTCGATACGAGTGCCGATCGCTGTGAGCCGGTACTCGTCGGGCTGGAGGTGCGGGTCCGTCTTGTAGTTGTCGATCTGCCAGCCCAGCTCGCGTAGGTCGCGCATACGGCGATCCACCTGAGCCACCCCGGGGACACCCTCGAACAGTTCGAGCTTCTTGAATACCTTGCCCTCACCCTTGGCCGCCAGGAATTCCGCGACCTTCACCTTCGATGAACGCCTTACGGCGCGCTCCTGTGTCATTCCATCTCCTCAGGGCATGCAGAGGTACGCCGTCGCCACTCGAAGTGGTGTCGGCCCGAACAACTGTACCGCCGTCCCTCGGACAGTACAGCCGTCAGCGTTCGGCAACGTTCGGCAAGCGTGAGAAGGCGGAGTGGCGGCCCGTCGGGGGCGAGCGGGAGAGGGACTGTCATGGAGCCGACCGGGCCGGGCATCGGAACCCCCGGTTAAGGGCACGGTTGCTAGTGATCCCTCCGTCTGGCTGGGGCGCGGCCAGCGGGGGTGCCAAGCCGTATGGCGTCTCTCTGTGGCCCTCCTGGGCAGGAGCGCCGCCTTGCGGCGCCGGCGTATCACTCCATCGCTGCCCGGAGCAGGGCGCCGACGTCATCTGCTGCGCCCTGCTTATGAAGTTCCCAGGTCACGTGCATCACTTCTTGATCTCGGCGGTCGCGGCCAAAGATGTGAATCAAGTTGTCCACCAGTTCGTTCTGCCGTTCCTGGCGGAGTGCTCTGAACAACGCCGCGATCTCTACAGGGCTGAGAACTTCTGTGGTGTGACGCAGCAATGCCAGTGCGGCGTCTTGCCGACCGCCACTCCGCAACTCGGCTGCCCGCTTCGCTACCTGCCGTGCTGCCGACACATCGTTCTTGCTCCGCTGCCGGTCCCCTCTCCGGCGGGGGACCGGCAGCGGAGCCAGCGCCGCCTGAGTGGTGAGCCGTGCTTGCAAGCCGGCCCTGGTGGCTTGCAGTTCGAAGACGGCATTCCTGAGCGACTTGACTTCTCGCCGGAGAGACTCCAGTTCAGCCGCGCTGTCTGAGGCTGACTGCCGTAGTGAGGCCAGCTCCGCTTCTGCTGTTGTTGTCTGCGCCTCAGCGGATGCCAGCTGTGACCGCAGGGCAACGCAGCTCTGGCACCGCTCATCTAACGCGGTCTTGTGAAGTCTCCGCAGGTCATCGAGGCTGATGCCGAGAACGTGTTCGCCGCCAGCATCGGCGACGGCCGTCTTGTACAGATGCTCTACGGAGGGCAGCCGCGGAACCGACTGTCCGCTCAGGAATCTGGAGAGTGAGCTTTCGCTGCACAGTAGGTGCCGGGCTGCGTCCGCCTGAGTGGGAGCTCCTTGTGGTGATTTGCTCGATGGTGGCGGTGTGATGTGGCGGCATAGATCCTGGAGGGCTCTGGCCAAGGCTCGCTGACCCGGCGGAACGTCACTGCGAACCTTCTTGTCTATCCAGTTGCGTCCGGCTGGGACGGCCTCGCTTCGGCCCATGAGCTTCTTCCTCACCCGTATTTCTGGTTCCTGGTCAGCGTCCTCGCCTGCGAAGCCCCTGGTGGTCGACCCTGAGCCTGTCCGGCAATTGTGCCTGAAGGGACGAGAGTTGCCGCTTGCTATTTGCGGAGCAAGTGTTCAACTGCTGGACTTCCTTTCGGGTGGTGGTGCCAGACTGGTGAGGCAGCCGCCCGAGAAGCAAGCGGGGGGAAGCGGGCCGGGTATGTGTCGGTTTCTATCGCCATGCACGGCTGATTGCGGTATGCCGTTTTGATATGACCGGAGGCGATAGATGACGCTGCCGTCGTGGCAGGACCCAAAACTGGGAAGCATGGCGCGTGCGGCTCTATGGCTGCTACAGGTGGTGGGGGAGGGGAACGTCTTCACGAAGCCTCAGCTGCGGGCGGCGTTTCCGGAAGTCGCTCAGATCGACCGGCGGACCCGGGATCTCAGAGACCATGGATGGCGGATCGACACGAGTCGCGATGACGTGTCTCTGAAGCAGCAGGAACAGCGTTTCGTAGCGCGGGGCGCCGATGTCTGGGTCCCGGGCAAGTCGAAGGCGCCTAAGCACAAGAACAGCCTGACGACTGCACAGCGCCTCAAGATCTTCCAGGCTGACAACCACCTCTGCCGGTCCTGCGGAATCGCTGGTGGTGAAGCATACGAGGATGGCATCACGCTGTCGGTTCTGAATGTGGCCCGCAGAAAGGTTGTGCTGCCAGACGGCGGGGACGACTACCAGTTTGTCACCGAGTGCAAGCGTTGCGGGGCCGGCAGCACCGATCGCGAGGTCGATCTCGGCATGATCCTGGACCTTGCCGAATCGCTCGCTCCTATGGAGCGGCAGATCTTCCTGGCATGGATCGCGGCCGACCAGAGGTCGCTCAGTCCCATGGAGAAGATGTGGGGCATCTACCGGACTCTCCCAGAGGAGTCCCGCAAGGCCGTCGCCGACGCGTTGCACGACATGGACGATCAGGACAACTAGACAGGACGGGGAAGAACGATGCTGCGGGAACTCCCGCCGCCGCCGCGCGCGGCTGAGTTCAGTGAGCTGATCAAGAAGAAGGTGGAGGAGGTCAAGGCAGCCGGCGGCACCAGGGAGACCGTCACGGTTGACTGGAACGAGCAGCAGGCTCATGTCGAGGTCGTCGACCTGCCTCTCAGCGGGCTGTACTTCAACCCCAGTACGCACCGGATCCGGGCTCAGCGCAGCCATGACACAACCCGTGATGAGCTGCTCGAGAAGGATCCTTGGTGCGCAGAAAGCCAGGACTACCTGCGCTTCCTGTTGAAGGCTTCGCCGGCCGATCCGAATATCCGTGACACCGACTTTGACAAGCTCAAGGAGAGCTTGGAGCAGTTCGGACAGAACGATCCCGGCCTTGTGACACATCAGGGCGTGCTCGTGAACGGAAACACTCGGGCCGCTGCACTGCAGGAGCTCGGTGCGCAGTCGATGCGTGTCGGCGTGCTGCCCGAGTCGTTCACATGGGCGGACATCAACGCTGTCGAGCTGTCACTCCAGCTGCGCAAGGACCACCGTCGCGACTACTCGTACATCAACCGGCTTCTTGCGATGGAGGAGCAGGCTGCGCTCGGTCGCACTCCGGAACAGATCGCCAAGGCCTTCCGCATCCAGGTGAAGACCTATCACCAGGAGCGCTGGATCCTGAGCACCATCCGGGAGCTCATCGACCGCAGCAAGAGCGGTGGAGGCGTGACGCTGCGGCTCGTGGACTGGGAAGGCGCCCAGGAACGCCTCAAGGAGCTTCATCGTCTCTACGTGAAGCTTGAGTCTGTCGACCGGGACCAAGCGGAGATCCTCAAGGAGTGGCGATTGGCTGCCATCCTTCTGGACTTCTCGAAGACGGACGTGCGGCACATTGATGAGGATTTCCTGAAGGAGGATCATCTTGCTCGTACCTTGCCGGCCACGCTAGCCGCGTCAGACAGCGGTTCGGCCGTTGAGGAGACGGTGGCAATCCCTGGGCTTGATCTCGCGGTTCCAGCGGCCTCATCTGCCGTGTCCCGGGCGCGAGCGCTGAACGACCAGATTCTGCGGGCCAGCGCCGCGATCCGCAGCGGGAGTTCGCCGTTGCCTGACAGCGACAAAGCACAGGGCCAGGCTGTGCTGGACGATGCCAAGAGGGCATTCGATGACGCGATCGAAGCTGCCGGCCGCAGTGCGCGCCTGCGTAAGCGGAAGCAGCTCGCGCCTACGCGGCTCGCGGAAGCCTGCGCGAGTATCGATCAGTGCGTGATGGACCTCGTCCAGGCCCGTACTTCCAGGAGTCTGGACGAGGAGGCTTTCGACGAAGCCGTGCTGAAGCTGCGTGCCAGCCTTCGCAAGCTCGCACAGCAGGCTGGCAGAGGCCTCCCCAGCCCCGGTGACGGGGTGGCCTGGCTGCTGGAAGCCGCAGCCGCGGAGGGTCGCCAGTGACGGGGAACGCGCCCGGAACGTCTCTGCATCTCGGCTTCGATGAGACGCGCACCCGTGTCGTCCTCAGGACGACCGACCAGTATCAACAAGATCTTGTCCGGCTGGCCGCCCGTTTCCGTACGGGCGGCCAGCTCGGCCCGCTCGCTGCGTCGGTTGCCCTCGACGAATTGCTGGCGGACCTCAGTGTTCTGAGCGGTTGGCCGCATCACCAGGGGGTGGAATGGGCTCCTGAGCTCCGAAACCTCGTAGCGGGGGTGGTCCGTGACGCCAACACCGTCAAGGAACGTCTCGACGGTTCCAAGGTTCAAGGGGAGGTCAGCCCAGACGAGGTACCGCGCCTGTTGGGCGAGACGTGGAAGGCTGAGCTCAGCGAGTTCCAGCTCCGGGACATCGCGAAGCTGCTGACACTTCAGCATGGTGCCAACTTCAGCGTTCCCGGAGCGGGGAAGACGCGTGTAGCCCTAGCGGTGTATGCGGCGCAGAAAACTGAGGGCCGCGTGAGCCGGCTCTTGGTGGTCTGCCCCAAGTCGGCGTACGAGTCGTGGCGTTATGAGACAGCCGTGTGCTTCAGCTACCCGCTGCGCACCCACGTTCTCGACGGCTCCATGGATCAGTGGGCGGAAGTACTGATCGTCAACTACGAGCGGCTTGACCGCTCTCTGGCTACGTTGGCCAGCTGGCTGAAGTCGGGCCCCTCGATGATCGTCCTCGACGAGGCGCACCGGATGAAACTGGGGGCCCGGGGAACGTACGGTGCCGCATGCATGGCTCTTGGTCCTCTGGCTGAGAGGCGGATGATTCTCACCGGCACGCCGGCGCCCAATGGTTCGAAGGACCTGGAGAATCTGCTCGGCTTCGTCTGGCCAGGGCATGGGCAGCGAACGGTAGTACAGGCCGTGGCAGGTGGGGACCTTGCCTACGCCAGCTCCGTCCTCCGGCCGTTGTTCACCCGGACGACGAAGCAGGAACTTGGCCTTCCCCCGGTCTGGCTGAGAATGCGGTACGTCGACATGCCTCCGCTGCACAACGAGATCTACAGCTCGCTGGTGGGTGGTGAGAGCAGCCGCGCTGCCCGGGATGACTTGAGTTCACTCGGCAAGACAGCTCTGCGGCTGCTGATGGCGGCCACCAGCCCAGCGCTCCTCCTGGAAGGCGGTAGCCGGTACGAGCCCTTGGCATATCAGCTGCCGCCGCTGGAGGTTCCGGAAGGCAGTTCCCTGTACTCGCTCCTGCAGAACCTGCCGGACTATGAGCTGTCGCCCAAGTACAAGGAGACGGTGGCCATCGTGGCGGAGAACGCCGCACAAGGCCGCAAGACGCTGGTCTGGACGACGTTCGTCCGTAGCCTCACGACTCTGGAGCAGATGCTGGAGAAGTACAGTCCCGCGGTCGTTTACGGTGGCACGCCTGACCGGGACGAGCAGCTGCGGCGCTTCCGCGAGGACCCGGGCTGCACAGTGCTGATCTCCAATCCGGCGACTCTGGGGGAGGGCATCAGCCTGCACCAGATCTGCCATGACGCTGTGTACGTGGACCGTGACTTCATGGCAGGGCGGTTCCTGCAAAGCCTTGACCGCATCCATCGGCTGGGGCTGGCGCCCGGGACAGACACTCGTGTCACCGTTCTGGCTGTCCGGAACACCATCGACGAGGTCGTCACGGCACGCCTGGACCAGAAGCTGGAGTTCATGGGCAAGATCCTCGACGACCCCACCGTGCAGCAGCTTGCCGACCTGCAGGAGGAGCCAGCGGTGGCGGCTGGCCTCGCGCCGAACGACATTGAGGCCCTGCTCAGGCACATCGGCGGCGGCTGGCGTCGGGCAGCCCTCCCGGCCCGCCTCAGCCCCGGATTGGGCCGGGAATCGTGAGCAGTGCGAGACTCTTGTTGCCTTACGCGGTGCACGATCATCGTCTCTGTAAGACTTGGCAACAGTTTTGAGTCACCTCCGGAAGGAGCGCACATGCGCCCCAGCGGCCAGCAGCGTCCGCAGTTCGCTACGCCACTGACCTCGATCGAGATCTGTGCAGGGGCAGGCGGACAGGCTGTTGGGCTGCACAACGCCGGCTTCGACCACTTGGCGCTCGTCGAGTGGGAGCCGGATGCGGTGGACACGCTCCGTGCGAACGTGGGCGATTGGCCCGGCTGGACCACGGAGCGAGCGAAGGCACTGAGGCCTATGGATGTCAAGAAGTTCCTTGACTCCGAGGAGTACAAGGAACTCGGCCTTGATGGCAGAAGGCTGGATCTGCTGGCTGGCGGCGTTCCTTGTCCTCCCTTCTCCCTGGCAGGGAAGAGGCTCGGAAAGGATGACGAAAGGGACTTGTTTCCTGCTGCCCTGGACATTGCTGAGGCGCTCCGTCCGAGGGCTGTGATGATTGAAAATGTTCGAGGTATTCTGGAGCCGCCCGAGGTTTTCATCGAGTACCGTATGTGGATCCTCGACAGACTTCGGGACCTGGGCTATATGGTTCCGGAAATCGACATCTCTGAAACTCCTCGCTACCAGGATAAAGTGATGCGACGCGTTTGGCGCAGGCTGGACGCAAGCGATTTTGGAGTTCCTCAGTTGCGTCCCCGTGCCATCTTGGTTGCGATCCATGAGGACGTGATCAAGGAAGGCGTGGAATTTCTGTGGCCGCAGCGGGTATCGCGAAGGCAAGTTTCCGTGGTCGGCAAGCTCCGAAGGACCATGAGGGAGCGTTGCGAGGACTTCTGGGATAAAAACGAGGACGGCGAGTTGGCCATGCCCGGTGATTGGACCGGGAGAGACGTATTCTATAAATGGCTGATGGAGGCGAAGAACGCCAGGGATGCGGGGAGGGGCGTAGCGCCAACCCTTGTGGGCGGATCAAGAAAGCACGGCGGGGCAGACCTTGGTCCAACCCGGGCGAAGCGTGCATGGGCGGCGATGGGTGTCAACGCTATGGGTGTTGCTAACGATCGCAAGGAATGTGACCCCAAGAGGGACCTCTTCAGGGCCGCTGGGCCGATGCTGACAGTCGAGCAGGCTGCCATCATCCAAGGATTCCCGCGGGATTGGGATTTTCAGGGGCGGAAGACCGCTCGATACCGTCAAGTTGGTAACGCATTCCCGCCCCCCGTTGCTGAAGCCGTGGGGCGTGCTATTGCTGCGGTCCTGCGGCCAGAGCACCGAAAAGAGTTGCTTGAGGGTTACGTCATGGAGGGCGACGGAAATCCCGCTACCACAGCGGACGCTGAGCAGATGGAAATTCCTGTGTCAGGGGTTTTGCCCGGGGCTGGTACGGCGGGCTATGACCGTAGCAGCAATTTTGTCGGCGCATCTGTCTGAGGGCTCGTGCTCCCAGAAACGGAGGACGAGCCACCCGGCTTCCTTGAGTCGCTGGTCAGTGTCTCGGTCGCGTTCCACATTGCGGAGCACCTTCTCTGACCAGTATCCGGAGTTGGTCCTGGGAGGCACGTAGTGCTCTGGGCAGCCGTGCCAGTAGCAACCGTCGATGAATACAGCGACCTTTACTGAACGGAAGACCATGTCGGCTGTGCGGCGCAGGTCGGGAAGCGGACGGGCTGCGACGCGATAGCGCAGGCCGTGTGCGTGCACCAGCCGACGGATCAGCTTCTCGGGCTTGGTGTCGCGGCTGCGGATGGCCTGCATGTTGCGACGGCGGGCGGCGGACGAAGCCCAGGAACCCTCTGGCGCTTCCCAAGTCGGATCTTCGGACACACGGCAGAGGGTAGTCCGCGCCAGGACAGGGTTCACAGGCGCTGCCGGGGGCCGCGCGATCTCTGGTCAGTGTCGTGCTTCCGCGCCCCGTCCCGAGGACGCTCCAGCACGGGAAAGAAGCGACCAAGCGGCCCGGGAAGCTGTGCCGAGCGTTCCTAGTGCAGTGGTGAGTTGTCCGGCCGCCCGGCGTCGCGGGTGCGTCAGCATTCCGCGCATGGCGGGGCGGCTCGGCGGCAACCTGCCTGTGGGGTGTTCGTGTCCCGTTGCTGGGCCGGTTCAGGCAGTGCTGCCGTGACACTCCCCATAAGCGCGCCCCGATCCGCACCAGCAGCTCGCGCTGTCCTGCGGCGGCCAAGCCACCGCCCGCCCCCGGGCTGCCAGGGTCGTGGCGTACTGGGGCAGGAGTGTCGCGTCGCCCGGGGAGGAGCCCTCCGAGGCCGCGAAGGCCTCGTAGGACGGGACCGTGCCGGTGACGATGCCAAGGTTCGGCGTGCCGGAGGCGGCGAGTTCGCGCAGGGCGCGCTCTATCGAGGAAAGGTGCTCCTCGTGGGAGGGGTACTCCTCGGCCAGCGGCGGATACGCCTCCAGGAGTTCCGTCAGCTCGGACGCCGGCCAATGCAGGATCGCCACCGGGAACGGGCGGGAGAGGGCCTCGCGGTAGGCGCCCAGTTCCGCGCGGAGGCGGAGGATCTCCGCTTCCAGTTCCGCCGGGTTCTCCGAGCCCAGGGACCACACGCGCTTGGGGTCGTGGAGTTCGTCCAGGGAGACCGGGAGGGAGTGGACCGTGTCGGCCAGCGCGTCCCACTCGTCGTGGGAGCGGCCCAGCATGCGGCGGACCCGGTGGCGGCCGAAGAGCAGGGGGTGGGTCGGCTGCGGGGGCCGCGGCACGTCCGTCAGCAGGAGGCGCACGGCCTCCGTGAAGGTGTCGTGCGCCGCTTCCAGCTCGTCGTGCGACTCCAGGGCCTCGGCCACGATCACCCAGGGGGCCGGGTCCCTCGGGGCCGCCGCCCGGACGCCGTCGATGATCGCCCGGGCCTCGGCCTCGTGGCCGTACTCCCAGAGGTTCGAGGCCTTGAGGGACCGCACCAGGTGGGGGTGGTCGAGGGCCTCGGGGGAGGACAGGAGGCGGTCGTAGAGCTTCGTCGCGGTGGGGCGGTCGCCGGATAGTTCCAGGTGGGCCGCCGCCCGCAGCAGCAGGGCCTCGGCGTCCTCGGGGTACAGGCCGGCGGTCCGCTCCAGGCGTGCCGCCTCGGCGGTGTGGTCGACGTTTTCGGCAGGCGTGTCGGGGCGCATGGGGGACACCGTACTGCCGGGAGGTGACGAGCGTGAGAGATGCGCAGGCCAGGCCGCGTCAGCTCGCACGCTCATCACCGGGGCTTCACCGTTCGCCCCGAACGGTCGCCGGGTCCGGTTACGGCGTCACACCGTCGACGTGGAGCGTCTGGACCGACTTCGCGGCGAAGGGGACGCTGACCGACTTGCCGGACAGGCGGATGTCCGAGCGGGGGGTGTAGAGGTCGCCGCCGCCCGTGGTCACCGTGTTCCAGCGGGGGACCAGGCCTGAGGAGCCGCCCGTCACCGTCGTGAAGCGGGAGAGGTCGAAGGTGAGGGTCTGGGGGGTGGTGGCCGTGTTGACCGCGACCAGGACCAGGCGGCGGGACCGCGCGTCGTACGCGGCCACGGCGTAGCTCACCCCCGTGTCCAGGATCGTCATGCCAGGGCGGATGTGGCGGCTGAACTGGGCCAGCACGTAGTGCTTGGTCTGGACGGTGGTCGGCTGGAGTGTGTTCGGGTCGTAGGCGATCATCGCCCAGCCCGGCGAGGGGTCCATGACCTGCCAGTAGCACCACGCCGTGGGGTGCAGCCAGCGGAAGTCGTAGCAGAGGTTGGACGCCATGGTCAGGCCGGTGCCGTCGCTGTCGCCGGTCTCGGAGTTCCACAGCTTCTTGCGGGACGTCGTCACCACGTCCGTGTGGAGGAGGTCGCGGCGGCCGCCCGAGCCCTGGTAGCCGTGCACGTTGACCTGGGAGACCAGGGCCTTGGTGGACGAGTCGAAGGAGGCCCAGGTGGAGCGGGCCGTGTCGTAGTCGGTCTCGTCCGAGGCGGCTATGCGGATGCCCGTCAGGCCGCGCTTGTCCAGCTCGCCGCGCAGGTGAGGGAGGACGGCGGCCTGGACGGCCGGGTCCATGTGACAGCCCTCCTGCGTGCCGGTCGCGGTCCACCAGGTGGAGGCCGGCTCGTTGAAGGGGTCGACCGTCGCGAAGTTCACGCCCCAGTTCGACCTCGCGTACAGGGCGGTCGCCGCCAAGTGGCTCGCGTGCTGGCGGTAGTTCCAGGTCTGGAGGTTGTTGCCGCCGTCGGCCGCGCCCGAGGGGTTGTGGTTGGCGCACATCCACCACATGGGGGAGTTGGCGAACAACTCGGTGACGGCGCCCCGTTGCACCGCCTTGACCAGCATGGCGCGCTGGTTGGCGTCCGCCGTCCACTTCCAGGCGGAGGAGGTGGGGTCCTCGTTGTTCCAGTCCTGCCAGAAGCCCTCGATCTGCTTGAAGCCGGGGATGTTGGGCGACTCCACCATGGTCTCGCCGCCGACGCTGTTCCAGCTGCACGCGCCGAGGTTGTAGCGGGCGATGTTGAGGCCCAGGCCGGGGAGCGATCTGCCGTTGTACGTCACCGACTTGGTGGTGAAGAAGAGGTCCGCGAAGTCGTCCCGGGCGCCGAAGACGTTGGCCCACCAGGCGAGGGAGGTGCCCCAGCCCTCCCAGGTGCCGTACGTGGTCGACGGGTTGACGGCGATCGTGGCGTCCGCGTGCGCGGTGCCCGTCGCCAGGGCGCTGCCGAGGAACGTACCCCCCGCTGCGGCCAGCAGGGATCTGCGTCGGATCACGGCTCCTCCGTAAAGGGATTCGGGCCCAGAGGCTTTCGGGGCAGGCGCCGGTTCCCGGACCGGCGTCGCGGGTGGGGGCCCGTGCGGGGCGACGGGCCGGTGGCATCGAGAAGCATCGGGTGTGGCGGGTGGGTTGTCGAGGGTTCCGACGAGGCTTTCTCAAACCCGTTTATGAAGTGGCCGGTCCGCGCGGGAGGCTGATCCTGTATAACCGACGGCAGGGCATACACGTGTACGAGGGGAGGGGTGGCCGATGAACCGCGGCTGGACGGCTCTGCGTCCCGCTCTCGTGCTGCTCTTCCTGATCGTCCAGGTGGCGCTGCTCGACACCGGCAGCCTCTCGGCCACCGTCGCCCTGGCCGCGACCGCCACGGCCTCGGCCGCCCTCGCGCTGTGCGCCGTCGTCGCCTCGCGCTGCGCGCCCGCCGTGCCGCGCACCCGGGTGCGCACGGCCCTCCGCGACCGCGACCGCCGTACGGCCTTCCTGCCTCAGCGCGATCCCGACGCCCGGGGGCGCACCCGTCCCCGCGCACCTGGCCACGCCCTCCGGGCGACCGTCGCGTAGGGCCCCACCAGCGTTTCGGTGACCCCGCGCGGGTCGTCATGCCGTCTGTCTTTCGTTCCGGCACGACGAGACCCCCGGAGGGCTCACCCATGTCCGTCTTCGCCACCTTGGTCGAGCACCTCGCCGACCTGCTCCAGCCGCTGTTCGGCGCGTCCGCCGCCGCCGCAGCGATCGTCCTGTTCACCGCTCTCGTACGGCTCCTCGTCCACCCTCTGTCCCGGGCCGCGGCGCGCGGTCAGCAGGCCCGGACCGCCCTGCAGCCGAAGATCGCCGAGCTGCGGAGGAAGCACGGGAAGAACCCCGAGAAGCTCCAGCGGGCCGTCCTGGAACTGCACGCCGAGGAGAAGGTCTCCCCACTGGCCGGCTGCCTGCCCGGGCTGCTCCAGGTGCCCGCGTTCTTCCTGCTGTACCACCTGTTCTCCAGCGACACGATCGGCGGGCGCGCCAACGGGCTGCTCGCCCACGAACTGTTCGCCGCGCCGCTGGGCGGACGGTGGTCCGACGCGCTCCAGGACGGCCTCTTCGGCGGGGCGGGGCTCGTGTACGCCGGACTGTTCGCGGTCGTCGCCTGTGTCGCCGCGTTCGGCTACCGCCTGAGCAAGCGCATGATGGCCGCGAACCCGGCGGTCCCGGCCGTCCCGGCCGGGGAGCAGGTGCCGGGGCTGGGGGCGGTGACCAGGGTGATGCCGTTCCTGTCGTTCTTCACGCTCGTCACCGTGGCCGTGGTGCCGCTGGCCGCCGCCCTGTACGTGGTGACCAGTACGACGTGGAGCGTCGTCGAGCGGGCCGTGCTGTACCGGTAGCCCGGCCCGTGAGCTGGCGGTCCAGTACGTGAACGGGGTATTGCGGAGCGAACACCGGGCTTGGAGGATCGACCAGTCCTCCGATGGCTGCCCCGCCGCACCCGGGTCGCGTATCGGGCGGGCGCCCGCGATCGAGGGAGACTGATCATGAAGCTGCTGCGAGTCGGTACGGCGGGGGCGGAGCGGCCCGCGCTGCTCGACGCCGAGGGGACCCTGCGGGACCTGTCGGGCGTCGTCGCGGACATCGACGGCGCGCTGCTCGCCGACGAGGAGGCGCTCGCCCGCGTCCGGGCCGCCGCCGGCGGACTGCCCGTGCTGGACGCCACCGGGCTGCGGATCGGGCCGCCGCTGGCGCGGATCGGCAAGATCGTCTGCATCGGGCTGAACTACCACGACCACGCGCGCGAGACGGGCGCCGAGCCGCCCGCCGAACCCGTGGTCTTCATGAAGGCCCCCGACACGGTCGTCGGGCCGAACGACACCGTCCTCGTGCCGCGCGGCTCGCTCAAGACCGACTGGGAGGTCGAGCTGGCCGTCGTCATCGGACGTACGGCCCGGTACCTGGAGTCGGCGCGGGAGGCGCTGGCGCATGTCGCCGGGTACGCCGTGGCGCACGACGTGTCCGAGCGGGAGTTCCAGATCGAGCGGGGCGGCACCTGGGACAAGGGGAAGAACTGCGAGACGTTCAACCCGCTGGGGCCCTGGCTGGTGACGGCGGACGAGGTGCCCGACCCGCAGGACCTCTCCCTGAAGCTGTGGGTCAACGGGGAGCTGAAGCAGGACGGGACGACGGCCGAGCAGATCTTCTCCGTGGGGGAGGTCGTGCGGTACCTCAGCCGGTTCATGACGCTGTACCCGGGCGATGTGATCAACACCGGCACGCCGGCGGGGGTGGCGCTCGGGGCGCCCGAGCCCAAGCCGTTCCTGCGGGCCGGGGACGTCGTGGAGCTGGAGATCGAGGGGCTGGGGCGGCAGCGGCAGGAGTTCAAGGACGCGTAGCGCTCCGCTGGGGAGAGCCGGGGAACTGCGGTCGTGGTTCGGCCGCGGGGTGTGTGTGGCTTGTCGCGCAGTTCCCCGCGCCCCTGACGCGGCCCCTGCGCACACGTCAGCCCAGCAGGGCCGCCAGGTCGCGCCAGGTCTTGCGCGGGAGGGCGTCGCGTGCGCCCTCCTCGATCACCTGCAGGGCCACGTGGTCCGCGCCCGCCTCGAAGAAGCTGTCGATCTTCGCGCGGATCGCCTCGTCGTCGCCCCAGGCGAACAGGGCGTCCACCAGACGGTCGCTGCCGCCGCCCGCCAGGTCCTCCTCGGTGAAGCCGTGGCGCAGGAAGTTGTTGGTGTAGTTCTGCAGCGGGAGGTAGGTCTCCAAGAACCCGCGGGCCAGAGCGCGGGCCCGGGCCGGGTCCGGCTCGGGGACGACGCCCAGCTCCGGGGCGAGCAGCGGCCCCTGGCCGAGGATCTCCCGGGCGTGCGCGGTGTGTTCGGGTGTGACCAGGTACGGGATCGAGCCCGCCGCCCGGTCGCGGGCCAGCCGCAGCGACTTCGGGCCGAGGGCGGCCAGCAGGCGCCGGTCGGCCGGCACTCCGGCGGCGTCCAGGCCGTCCAGGTGGGTGACCAGGGACGAGTAGGGGCGGGCGTACTGCTCCACCCGCTTGGCGTGGCTCACTCCGAGGCCCAGCAGGAAGCGCCCGGGGTGGGCCGCCTCCAGCTCGGCGAACGCCGTGCCGGCCGCGTCCGGCTCGTGCTGCCAGATGCTCTGGATGCTGGTGCCGACGGTGAGGCCGGAGGTCGCCTCGATCAGCGGGGCGGCGTGGGCGGCGGAGCTGTTGCCGCCCAGCCAGACGGCGCCGTAGCCGAGTTCCTCCAGTTCGGCGGCGGCCTCGGCCAGTTCACCGCGGCGGTCCGGGTCCTCCGAGCGCAGTCCCACGCTCCAGATCCCGTACCTGCCGACCGCTTCCTTCACGGGAGTGCTCATCTGTTCGGTTTCCTCCGGTGGGCGCCCTGCGTGATCACGTGTACGCAGGTGCCAACCGGAGGGAACCGGTGATGATTCCGGCCGGGGCTCAGCGGCCGAGGAACCGCTCCAGGGCCTCCACCACGAGCCGGTGGTCCTGCAACTGCGGCAGGCCCGACACCGTCACCGCGCCGATCACGCCCACGCCCTCCACGGTGATCGGGAAGGAGCCGCCGTGCGCCGCGTACGTGTCGGGGTCCAGGCGCGAGGACTCCTCGAACGTGCTGCCCTTGGCGCGGAAGCGGGCGCCGACCAGGTAGGAGGCCGAGCCGTAGCGCTCGACGACCCGGCGCTTGCGGGCGATCCAGGCGTCGTTGTCGGGGGTCGAGCCGGGCAGCGCCGCGTGGAAGAGCTGCTGGCCGGCGCGGTGGATGTCGATGGCGACCGGCGCCTGCCGCTCGCGGGCCAGCTCCACCAGCAGCGAGCCGAGCTCCCAGGCGTCGTCGTGGGTGAACCGGCGGAACACCAGGCGGCGTTCCTCCTTCTCCAGCTCCTCAAGGCTCGGGGTGAGTTCCGGATGGAACTTCGGGGTGAGCTCCTGGTCGTGCGAGGAACCGTGCGGGCTCTTGGGCGTCACAGCGTCACCACCGTCTTCTCGCGGGCCGAACGACGGGCCGCCTCCAGTACGTCCAGGGCGGCGGCCGCCTCCAGCGCGGTCACCGGGTTCGGGGCGCCCGCCAGCAGGGCCTGCGCCACGGCCGCATAGTAGGCGGGGTAGTCGCCCGGGAGGGTCGGTTCGGGGCGGCCGCCGCCGGTCACCGGGGACTCGCCGGAGCCCACGCGTCCCCACAGCGACTCGGGCTCCGCGCCCCAGTCCGGGCCGGGGCGGAGTCCCTCGCGCAGGGCCGCTTCCTGCGGATCCAGGCCGTACTTGACGTAACCCGCCCGCGAGCCCAGGACGCGGAAGCGCGGGCCGAGCTGGGCGGTCGTGGCGGAGACGTAGAGGTGGGAGCGGACGCCGCCGGTGTGCGTGATCGCGATGAACGTGTCGTCGTCGGTCTCGGCGCCCGGGCGGCGGACGTCCGTCTCCGCGTACACGGCGGCCGCCGGGCCGAAGAGGACCAGGGCCTGGTCGACGACGTGGCTGCCGAGGTCGTAGAGCAGACCTCCGATCTCTGCCGGGTCGCCGGACTCGCGCCAGCCGCCCTTCGGCTTCGGCCGCCAGCGTTCGAAGCGGGACTCGAACCGCCACACGTCGCCCAGCTCGCCCTCGGCCAGCAGCTTGCGCAGGGTCAGGAAGTCGTTGTCCCAGCGGCGGTTCTGGAAGACGGAGAGGAGCAGGCCGCGCTCCTCGGCGAGGGCGGCGAGCGCGCGGGCCTCGGCGGCCGTGCCCGCGACGGGCTTGTCGACCACGACCGGGAGGCCGGCCTCCAGGGCGGTGGTCGCGAGCGGCACGTGCGTCTTGTTCGGGGACGCCACGACGATCAGGTCCAGCTCGGCGGCCCGGTCGAACAGCTCGTCCGGCGAGGCGGCCAGGCGTACGTCCGGGAACTCGGCGCGGGCCTGCTGCTGCCGCTCGGGGTTCGAGGTGACCACCGTGTCGAGGACGAGGCCCTCGGTGGCGGCGATCAGCGGGGCGTGGAAGACGGAGCCGGCGAGGCCGTAGCCGACGAGGCCGACGCGGAGGGGTGTGCCAGTCATGCCGTCCACTTTCGCAACGCTGTTGCCAAAGTGCAAGCGCCGGGGACAATGGAGGGCGTGAACAGGGCGAACGACGGTACGGCCGGAGCGGCCGGCATGCGCGGGGCGGGGGCTGGGGCGAGGGCAGCGGCCGGGGTGAATCTGCTCGCCCTGCGCAGCCACAACACCGCGCTGGTGCTGGACCTGCTGCGGGCGGCCGGGGCCGAGGGCATCAGCCGGCTGGAGCTGGCGGAGCGGACCGGGCTCACCCCGCAGGCCGTCAGCAAGATCACGGCACGGCTGCGGGAGGACGGTCTCGCGGCGGAGGCGGGGCGGCGGGCGTCGACCGGGGGCAAACCGCGCACGGTACTGCGCCTGGTGCCGGAGGCCGGGCACGCGGTCGGAGTCCACCTGGACCGGGACGAGTTGCGGGTCGTGCTGGTGGACCTGCGGGGTGCCGTGGTGGGGGAACGGCGGAGCGCGCTGGACCTGGGGGCGGGGGCGGAGGCCGTGCTGGGAGCCGTCACGGAGGCGGTGGCGGGAGTCCTGACGGGTGGGCGGTCGGCGGGGCCGCCTGACGGGACGCCGGTGGGCGGGCTTGACGGGGTGTTGGCGGGCGGCGTCGGTGGTGTGCCGCCGGGCCAGGATCACAGGGCGGCGCCGGGCGGCGGCGATGGAGGGGCGTCATGCGAGGGCGATGGAGGGGCGTCAGGCGAGGGCGATGGTGTGGCGCCGGACGGGCATGGCAGGGCGCTGCCGGGCGGGCCGGACGTGGCGTTCCCGAGGCGGCCGGATGTGGCCCTGCCGCGTGGCGCCGAGGGGGCGGCGCCGGGTGATGCCGACGTCGACGTGGCGTCGCCGAGCAGGTCGGCCGGGTTGCTGCCGGGTGTGGTGCGGGGCAGGGGCGATGGGGCGCTGTTGGGGGTCGGGGTCGTGTTGCCCGGGCCGCTCGATCATGCGCGGGGGGTGCTGCACCGGGTGACGGGGTTCCCCGAGTGGGACGGTTTTCCCCTTCGGGAGGCCCTGGCCGGGCGGCTCGGGGTGCCGGTCGTGGTCGACAAGGACACCAACGCCGCGGCGCTGGGCCTGGCCGTCGGGGGTGAGGGCGGCTCCTTCGCCTATCTGCACCTGGGCACGGGGCTGGGGGCCGGGCTGGTGATCGGCGGCAGCGTGCACCGCGGCGCCAGGACCGGGGCGGGGGAGTTCGGCCATCAGGTGATCCAGCTGGACGGCCCGCCCTGCGGCTGCGGCAACCGCGGCTGTGTGGAGGCCCTGTGCCTCGGTGCGGTGGCGCGCGGCGACATCGAGGAGGCGGCACGCGTCCTGGGCGCCGGCGCGGCGAACCTGGTGGGCCTGCTCGACATCGACGTGGTCCTGCTGGGCGGCCGCACGGTGACCTCGGCACCGGAGCCGTTCCTCCGCGGGGTCGGCGCGGTGCTGGAGGAACGGGCCCGCCGAACGGGCCAGGACGCGGTGCCGGTACGGCTCGCGCCGGGGGGCGGGCGAGCCGTGGCGGCGGGGGCGGCGCAGCTGGTACTGGGGCCGGTGTTCGGGCGGGGTGAGGGGTGAGGAGCCGGCCTCAGGCCTGTCGGCCGACCGGGGTGATCTGCGGGGGTGAGTCGTGGCGGTGGGGGTGGCGCAGTTGGGGCTGGGGCCGGTGTATGGGTGAGGAGCCGGTCCCAGGTCTGTCCGCCGGAGCGGGTGATGCGCGGGGTGAGCCGCGGCGGCCGGGGCGGCGCAGCTGGGGCCGGGGTTCGGGAGGGGGACGGGTAGACGGGTAAAGGCCGGGCCTCCGCCGGTCCCGAAGCTGTTCCGCCGACCGGGCGGATCCGCACCGCCGTTCGGGGTGCTTCCCGGCCCGGCCGACTTCCCTCCGCCGTTTCCCGGTTATGTCACATCATCATGCGACTCTGCACGCCCGCTCGTCTCTGCCTGGCGGCGGCAGCCGCCGCCCTGCTCACGGGTGCTCCCCCGGCGTACGCCGAGGAACCGGCACCCGCCTGTGCCGCGCCCGACGACCACACCTTCCCGCTCACCACCCGCCTGCGCGGCGGGCCGGACGCCTACACGGCCGGGGGCGGGTTCGGGACCTGGTACCTCGACCTGACCAACACCACCGACCGGACCTGCTCCGCCATCCACCCCGTCGTCGTGCTCGTCGACGACCGGCGCGCCCTGGAACCGTCCCAGCCCCGGCTGGAGTTCTTCGAAGGGACCCGCGCCCACCCCGTGCGGTTCGAGAAGACCGGCGAGGACGAACTCGTCGGGGCGTTCACCGGCGAGGAGGACCGCTTCGGCGGGTTCACCGTCGGCCCGGGCAGGACCGTCACCGTGAAGGTCAGGCTCGCGGTCACCTCCGACGCCGCACCCAACGACGTGACCGCCAACGCCGCGGTCGTGCAGCGGCACGACGACGACGGCGACTGGGTCGGCCAGTCCAACGACTACCGCTTCCGCATCGAGGGCGACGGGCCGCGCACCGACACCGGCACCGAGCCGCGCTCCGACGCCGACCCCGATCCCGACCCCGACGCCTCCGTCCCGCCCCGGACGGACCGCTTCCCCTTCGCCGAGGAACTGGCCCGCACCGGAACCGGCGTCCAGATCGCCGCGGCCACCGCTGCCGGGCTGCTCATCGGGGGCGGGGTCCTGCTCCTCGTCCGCAGACGCCCCTGACGCACCCCCGGCAGGAGAGACGGGGACGCCGCGTCCCGCCTGTCGGGACGCGGCCGGCGGCCCATTCCGCAAGATCCCGCCACTGTTTAGGCTGGGTCGCACGCTGGACCGCGTACGGCAGGAGATCCCGCACATGGCAGACCGCAAGCCCATCGAGTCGTGGCTCACCGACATGGACGGTGTACTCATCCACGAGGGCGTACCGATCCCCGGCGCCGACGCCTTCCTCAAGAAGCTGCGCGAGTCCGGCAGGCCCTTCCTGGTGCTCACCAACAACTCGATGTACACCCCGCGCGACCTGCACGCCCGGCTGAAGCGCATGGGCCTGGACGTGCCGATCGAGAGCATCTGGACCTCGGCGCTGGCCACCGCCCAGTTCCTGGACGACCAGCGGCCGGGCGGCTCGGCGTACGTCATCGGCGAGGCCGGCCTGACCACCGCCCTGCACGACATCGGCTACATCCTCACCGACCACGAGCCGGACTACGTCGTCCTCGGCGAGACCCGCACGTACTCCTTCGAGGCCATGACGAAGGCGGTCCGGCTGATCCTCGGCGGCGCGCGGTTCATCGCCACCAACCCCGACGAGACCGGCCCCTCCACCGAGGGCCCGCTGCCCGCGACCGGCGCGGTGGCCGCGCTGATCACCCAGGCCACCGGCAAGAAGCCGTACTTCGCGGGCAAGCCCAACCCGCTGATGATGCGCACCGGGCTGAACGCCATCGGGGCGCACTCCGAGACCAGCGCGATGATCGGCGACCGCATGGACACCGACGTGCTGGCCGGCATCGAGGCCGGGATGCAGACGTTCCTGGTGCTCACCGGCCTGACCCGGCCCGACCAGGTCGAGGGCTTCCCGTACCGTCCGTCGCAGGTCGTGGACTCGATCGCGGACCTCGTCGAACGGGTCTGACCCCTTCCGGCGGCACGCTCCGCCGCCCTCAAACCCGTCGCCACCCGTACGGAGCAGTCACCGCGTCGCTGCGGATGCGGTGACCGGCCGCGCGGGAGAGGCTCCAGACATCTGGAGGTTCACGATGGGTTCCCTGAGAGTCACGTTCTGTACGGGTGTCCTGGCCGCGGCCGCCCTGTCGCCGACGGCGTACGCGGCGGACACCGGGGAGAAGGGGGCGACGGGGACAGCGGGCAGCGTGTCGGTGTCCCCGGCGACCGCCGCGCCCGGCACGGACGTCACGCTCCGCGTGACCGGCTGCCCCCACCGCACGGCCGTCGCCGTCTCGCCCGCCTTCGTCACGGACGCGCGGCTCACCGTCGCGGACGCCCCGCGCGAACTCACCGGCGAGAGCCGCGTCCGCTCCACGCTCGCAACGGGCACGTACACCGTGCGGGTCCCGTGCGGGGAGACGGACCGCACCGGCACGTTCACCGTCCGGAAGGGCACCGCCCACGGGCGCCCGGCCCTGCGACCGCCCGCACCCGGGGAGGACGGGCAGCAGCCGGGCCCCGCAAGCGCGGGGCAGGCGCCCGCCCCCGACACCGGCGACCGGTCGTCCCTCGCGACCGGCACCGACGGTCGGCCCTTCACCTCCGGCACCGACGGTCGGCCCTTCACCTCCGGCACCGACGGTCAGCCCTTCACCTCCGGTGCCGACGGTCAGCCCTTCACCTCCGGCACCGACGGTCAGCCCCGCACCCTCGGCACCGACGGTCAGCCCCGCACCCCCGGGACCGGCGGGCCGCCGCCCGTCCCCCGTGGCGGGCGGTCCGCGCCCCCTGATCCCGGCGCCGAGGGCGACGAGCCGGGGTCCGCCGGGCACCGGCCCGGCGCGCCCGCCTCGCCCGTCGCGCCCGTCCGGGCCGGCGGGGGCGGTGCCGCCGACCTCGTCGCCGCCGAGGAGCGCGGTACCGGGCCCGGTACCGCGCAGGGTGTGACCGGTCTGGTGCTCGCCGGCGTGGCCGCCGTGGTCGTCACGCTGGGCGGGTTCCGCCGGAGCCGTGGAACGGGCTGACCATGTCCGACCAGGAACGGAGGCACTCGGCGGGCACCGGCCGGCTGCTGGCCGGTATGGCCTGGGTGGTGCTGCTGCTCGGCCTGTGGCTGTGGGGCCGCGAGGTCACCGACGTACGGCACGGCATATCCGCCCCCACCACGGGCGACATGGCGGCGGCCGGCCGGCCCCCGGACGTCAAACTGCCCCCGGCCCACCGTCCCCTGACCGACGCGCTGCCACAGCGCGTCGACATCCCCGGGCTCGGCGTCCAGGCCCCCGTCGTGGCCCGCGGCCTGGACGCACGCGGGGCGCTCGACCCGCCGCCCTACGACCAGCCGGGCGTGGTCGGCTGGTACGCCGGCGGGGCGGCGCCGGGGGCACCCGGCACCGCGCTGCTGGTCGGACACGTCGACACCGACACCCGGCCGGCCGTCTTCTACAAGGTCAGCGCCATGCGGCCGGGCCAGACGATCCGGGTGATCCGGGCGGACGCGAAGGTGGCCGAGTTCACCGTGGAGTCGGTCCAGGTCCTCACCCGCGACCGCTTCGACGCCCATCAGGCCTACGGACCCCGCGAGTCGGGGCGGGCCGAGCTGCGGCTGGTCACCTGCGGCGGCAGCTTCGACCGTACGACGCGCAGCTACACGGCGAACGTGGTCGTCTCGGCGTACCTGACCGGAACCGGCCTGTAGCGGCCGGCGGTGCCACCCAACCCGGCCGGCGGCCCGCTCCCCCTGAAGCCGCCGGCCGGGCCGGCCTCGACCGCGCGCACGGGCTGCGGGAGTAACCCGGCGAGCTGCGCGGGAGGTCACGGTAGACACGGTGGGTGAATCTCTGGCCGGAGGCCGGGCCCCACAGGGAAGACTCTAGAGCCGAAGGACCGCCCGGGCCTAGAGGTGGATGACGCCAAGTCCCGGTGCGGTGGCGCTGCGTCATCCGCGCAGCTCGGGTCTGGCCTCGTGGGTGCTGCGGGACGTATGTCAGGATTGAGCCTCGGAACGCTGCACCCAAGGGGGAGCTGGATGTACGGCAGCAGGGGGGTCGGGGCGCGTGCGGGGAGGCGGGTGTCCGCGGTGGTGCTGGGGGCGGCACTGCTGATCGCGGGATGTTCGGGCGGCGACGGGGGTGACGAGGGTCCGGAGCAGGGCGCCGACACGGGCGCCGGCATCACCCAGCAGCCGAAGGAGACCGCCCCGTTCTGGGTCAACCCGAACGGTACGGCGGCCCGGCAGGTCGCCGCGCTGGAGAAGGCCGGCAAGAAGCAGGACGCCGAGCAGATCCGCAAGATCGCCGAGCAGCCGGTCGCCGAGTGGGTCGGCCCGGACAACCCCGAGGAGCAGACCCGGGGCTTCACCGAGGCCGCCGACAAGGCCGGCCGTACGGCCCTGCTCGTCCTCTACAACATCCCGCACCGCGACTGCGGCCAGTACTCCCAGGGCGGCGCCGCCGACGGCGACGCCTACCGGGCGTGGCTCGACGGCGTCGCGGCGGGCATCGGCGACCGCCCGGCCACGGTCGTCCTGGAACCGGACGCCCTGCTCCACCTCGTGGACGGCTGCACCCCGGAGCAGTTCCACGAGGAGCGCTACGACCTCCTCAAGGGCGCCGTCGCCAAGCTGAAGGCCCTGAAGAACACCAAGGTCTACCTGGACGCGGGCAACGCCGGCTGGCAGAACCCCGACCAGATCTTCGAACCGCTGCAGCGCGCGGGCATCGAGCAGGCCGACGGCTTCTCGGTCAACGTCTCCAACTTCTACTCCACCGAGGACTCCATCGCCTACGGCAAGCAGCTCTCCGCCAAGGTGGGCGGCAAGCACTTCGTCATCGACACCAGCCGCAACGGCAAGGGCCCGTACACCGAGGGCAACCCGGACGAGCGCTGGTGCAACCCGCCCGGCCGCGCGCTGGGCGAGACGCCGACCACCAAGACGGCGGACCCGCTGGTCGACGCGTACCTGTGGGTCAAGCGGCCCGGCGAGTCGGACGGCGAGTGCAAGGGCGGCCCGAAGGCCGGCCAGTGGTGGGCGGACTACGCCCTGAAGCTGGCGAAGGCCACCGGCTGACGCACCCCGCAAGGCATGCGAAAGGGGCACCCTCCTGACCGGAGGGCGCCCCTTTCAACCGTTCCGCAGCCGTTCCGCTACGGCACCTTGACCCACTGCGCCTTGCTGGGCGTGCCCTCGGCGTCCGTCACGAACAGCATGTACCAGCCCGCCTGGACCAGGTTCCGGTTCTTCGGCACGGTCACCGTCAGCTTGTCGCCGGACGCCTTGAAGTCCAGGGCTATGGAGCGCTGGTCGACGTCCGTGACGTGCGTGGCGGCGCTCGGCCGGATCAGCCGGACCTTGTCCACCCTCGACGCGTCCGACGAGGTGAACGTCCCCGTGCCGCCGCGCTCGATGGTCTGCGGCCCGCCCGCCAGCGAGGGCCGGTCGGCGTCGCCGTAGAGGTAGGGCGGGGTGTAGATCTCGATGCGCTGCTCGAACTTGCCCGGCTTGGTGTTGGCCTTGTCGGCGTAGAGCGAGTCCGAGCCGAAGAACATCACACGGCCGTCGGGCAGCAGGATCGAACCGGAGTGGTAGTTGCGGCCCACCAGCGGGTCGGCGACCCGCCTGAGCTCGTTCTTCTCCGTGTCGTACAGCCGCGCCTCGAAGATGTTGGAGTCGCCGCGGCCCCGGTAGTCCTCCGAGCCGCCGGAGATCAGCACACTGTCGTCCGGCAGGATCGAGGCGTTCGGGTAGCGGGTGCCCTTGTCCAGGGACGGGCCGTCCACGAAGCGCGGGTCGGGCCTCTTCAGGTCGACGATCCGGGTCTTCTCGCTGGAGCGCTGGGACTCGCCGACGCCACCACCGCCGATCACCATGTACTTCTCGTCCTGCGCCGGCGGCAGCAGCACCGTGCCCGACGTCTCCATCAGCTTGGGGTCGCTCAGCCCGGGGATCTTCGTGAACTTGTTGGTGTCCACGTCCCACACGCCCGGGTCGCGGCCCACGTTGTCCGGCCCGTAGCCCGCGTTGGAGCCCGAGTAGAAGACCTTGCCGTTCTGCATGAGGAACAGCGCCGGGTAGGTCGGGAACTGCCGGACCGTGTCCGTGTAGGTCCACTTCCTGGTCTTCGGGTCGAAGACCTCGTTCTTGCCCGGGACCAGCTGGCCGATGTCGTCCAGGCCGGAGACGCTGAGGATCTTCCCGTCGCTCAGGGTGGTGAGCGTCGGGTACCAGCGGGCCTCCTTCATCGGGTCGACCTTGATGTACTTCTCGGCGACGGGGTCGAACTCGAAGGCGTCCCGGATGCCCTGGAAGTCCTTCTTGTCCAGGGCGAGCTTCTGCGCGATGCCGTAGGTGTTCTTGGCGTCGGCGCCCTTCAGGCCGTGCACGCGGTAGTTGTCCTGCGTGCCCGTCTCGAACTTCTTGCCCCGCTTCTGCGCCTCGACGTAGATCCGGCCGAGGCCCGGGTCGTTGCGCAGGAACTTGCCGGTCGCCTTGTCGAAGACCTTCTTGGCGCGCGGCACCAGCACCGGGTCCTTGGAGACGAACGTCTTGCCGTTCTCCTTGCCCGTGAACTTCGTGCCGGCGGGCAGCGTGATCGGCTTGTCCGGGTTCTCGTTGTGGACGATCATCAGGCCACCGGCCTTGGTGACGTCACCCTTGAGCTTCTCGTACCGCTTGGTGCCGCCCGCGATCAGCAGGTTGCCGTTGGCGAGCTGCGTGTGGCCGGTGCAGAACAGGTCGGCGGGCGTGGGGACCTTCTTGACGGTGCCCTTGAGCGGGTCCCAGATCCGCGTGTCGAACTTCTTCGCGTCGAAGTTGTCCTGGTTGTTGCCCGACCCCGCGACGAGCAGCACCTTGCCGGTGCGCAGCAGCGCCGCGTGGATGGTGTTCTGCCGGTACTCCTCGGGAAACTCGATGATCTCCCACTTGCCGTTGGCGGCCTTGTACTCCGGCTTGTTGATTTTGTACTGGTGGTATTTCTCGGTGCTGAAGCGGTAGAGCCACGGCCCGTTCATCCCGGCCAGCGCGAGTACCACCGCCGTGCCGATCGCGAGTCGACGGGCCCGGCGGCGGCCTGCACGGTCGTTCATTCCTTACGTCCCCCAAGTCCACCAAGGGCGATCTGCATGGTCTGGTCGGTCCCCCCGACCTCCCCGTTCGCGCCGGGGGCGGCCCAACCGGGCCTGTGCTGCGGGGCGTGCGGCGCGTGCTGCTGCGGGACGGGCAGCGGCTGCGTCCGGTGCGGGCCCGCAGAGTCCTGCGGCGGCTCCCCGGAGGGAGCGGCGGGCTTCTTCGCGTCCTGCTTCAGCTGCCAGCGCCAGGCGAAGATCGGCGTGGCCGTGATCAGCATCGCGAAGGTCGCCCAGATGATCATCGCGGGGTGCGAGTGGCCGAAGACGAGGCCGGCCGCGATCGACCCGCCGAAGATCAGGATGAAGTACCAGTGGTAGCGGAACGTCCCGAACCAGCGGTCGGGGCTCGCGGAGTCGCCCTTGGGCGTGACCACGAACTTGCTCTTGCGGCGCAGCGCGGAGTCGATCAGCGCCTTCGCGTACAGCGGCGCCGACAGCGCCGACATCACCATGCCGGCCACACCGCCGGAGCCCTCCGGCTCGTGCGGCGAGACGTTGTGGCGGCGGTTCCAGACGTACAGGCCGATCTGCAGGGCGGAGGCGTTGCCGTAGAGCATCAGCCACACGGCCGGGTCGATGTTCACACCCGAGGCGCCCAGGCCCAGGAACAGGCAGCAGCTCAGCGCCGCCAGGATCCAGTTCAGGGCGGACATCGGGTAGAAGATGATCATCATCGTGTAGTTGAAGAGCTTGCTCGGCGGCAGCGAGTACCAGCCCTTCCAGTACTGCTTGAGGATCGTCTCGTACGTCCCGCGCGACCAGCGCATCTGCTGGGTGAAGAAGTCCGTCCAGGCGCTGGGGCCCTCACCGACGGCGAGCACGTCCGGGGTGTACACCGAGCGCCACTTGTTGCCCGTCGCCGGGTTCTTGTGGCGGTGGATCTCGAAGCCGGTGGCCATGTCCTCGGTGATCGAGTCGTACAGGCCGCCGATCTGCTTGAGCGCCTTGATGCGCACAGCGTTGGACGTGCCGACGAACATCGGGGCGCCGTAGCGGTTGCCCGCGCGCTGGATCAGCGCGTGGAAGAGGAACTGCTGCGACTCGGCGGCCTTGGTGACGAACGAGTCGTAGTTGCCGTAGACCTGCGGGCCGATGACGAAGCCGACGTCCGGGTCGCGGAAGAAGCCGAGCATCCGCTCCAGGTAGTTGGGCAGCGGCACGTGGTCGGTGTCGACCGAGGCGAAGAAGTCGTAGTCGTCGCCGTGCGCCTCCAGCCAGGCGTTGTAGTTGCCGTGCTTGGTCTTGGCGCGGTGCGGGCCCTTGGCCTGGTTCCACTTCGCGACGCCCTTGCGGGAGAAGTGGTGCACTCCCAGGCGCTCGCAGACCGCCTTCACCTCGGGGTCGTCGCCCTCGTCCAGCAGCCAGACGTGCATCAGCCCCCGGTGGCGGATCTTCACCGCCGCCTCCAGGGTCTTCGTCACCATCTCCAGCGGCTCCTTGCCGGGCACGAAGGAGGTGAGGAAGGCCACTCTCGTACCGACCTCGGGCACCACCGGGACCGGGTCGCGGGCGACCAGCGTGGCGTGCGCGTTGGACAGCACGTTCATGCAGCGGAAGAACTCGATCAGGCCGATCGAGACGAGCATCACCATGTCGAGCGCCGGCAGCCAGTCGAAGGCCGGGTAGTCGCGCTCGGTCCAGTGCTCGGGCTGGAGCAGCCAGAACAGCAGCACCAGCGACAGCACCGGGGCCGCCGCCAGCATCAGGGCGACCCGGATGCGGTGCGGCTCCTGGGAGATGAGCGAGCGGTACTGCACCTTGTACGGCTTGCTCGGATCGGGCTGGGTGAGGGGTCCCGCGAGCCGGCTGTAGTGCTCGTAGTCGTATCTCGGCAGCGTCTTCTTGATCCGCCGGAACGTCCCCGTGGTGCTCATCCGGTGAGACGGCACCCTCAGCTGGGTGGTCTGTGACGGGTCGTGGTCCTGCCGGGCACCCGTGGGCCTCGACGTCATGAGTCATCCCCCCACACGCGGATCGCCGCGTGTTTCGTCGCTTCCTACCGTCTGCTGCGGTCCCCCTCGACCTTCACAGACGTATCAGTGGTGGGTCGCAGTCACCACGTCATCCACACCCTATAGACATGGCAACGCGACCTTCCGGTTGCATGATGCCCCCCACGGCATCGCTTCACGAACGGGGCCCCTACCCCCGCCCGGTCCGCAACCGGTATCACATCCCCCCAACTGCCACGAAACCGCAGCATCTTGAAAAACCAGAAATCCAGGGTTCTACGGCGTTCGTCATGATCGCAAGATACGAAACGCGGTGTTTACCGGTCATACGCGTTCATTGTGGCGCGTGTGAGGACCCTGTGGAGTCGTTGTGGACAGGCGGGCACGGATGTTGCCGAAGTGCTCCCTTATGGCCTCCTCCGCCCGCATCGCGTCGCCGGACCGCACCGCGTCCAGGATCTCCCGGTGCTGCCGACAGGTCACCTTCGGGTCCTGGGGCACGCCCCCGAGGTCCGTCCTGACCCGGTGGAAGGCGTCCCAGAACGCCTCCAGCACCTCGCTCAGCAGCACGTTGTCCAGCCCCCGGTAGAGGGTGGCGTGGAACGCGCGGTCGGTCTCGGCGAGGCCGGCACCCTGCGCGGCCTGCTCTTCCATACGGTCCACGAGCGCGTCCAGTTCAACGAGGTCGTCCTGCGGGATCCGCCCCGCGAGCCGGGAGGCCAGACCGGTCTCCACGGCCTCGCGCAGTTCGAGCAGCTGGAGCAGCGAGTCCTCGCCCCGGTAGTGCCCGGCGACCGTGCGGAAGGCGAGGCCCTCGATCATCGGGGCCAGGGACATCGGGCCGACGTAGGTGCCGAAGCCGTGCCGGATCTCGACGATGCCCATCGCCTGGAGCGCCTTCAGCGCCTCGCGGACCGAGTTCCGGCTCGCGCCGAGGTACTCCATCAGCTCGGGCTCGGTCGGCAGCGGGGCCCCGGAGGCCAGCCGGCGGTCGATGATGAGCTTCTTGATCCGCTCCTGGAGGTCACGCGCTGCCATGGCGAGAGGGTATCCGGCCAAACGTGCGGTGGCCCCGGTTCCGGCCACAGAAAAGTTCCGGCCAGGGGGAAGCCGGACGCACGGCTGTCCGGACACGCGGGAAGGCCCCTCGTCTCCGAGGGGCCTTCCTGGTCGGTGCGCCGCCAGGGACTCGAACCCCGGACCCGCTGATTAAGAGTCAGCTGCTCTAACCAACTGAGCTAGCGGCGCGCGCTGACGTCGTAACTCTACAGGACGCGCGGAGGTGCTCCGGACCACTCCGCCGGGCCCGCGGGGTCCCCCGGGGAGGGGGGCGCGTACATCATTCGGACCGTCAGCATGCGCGTGCGGAAGACAGTTGCGAAACTGGCGACGCGCGCCCGGACGTCCACGGGCACCGCATTTTCCGCCGGAAGTGTGAGGGGAATCGCATGGAGTCTCCGGTATTCGAGGAATCCGACCCCGCGAGCGACTGCGACTGCCCCGGCTGTGTCCACTGGCGCCGCGTCCTGCCGCATTCCCGGGCCGGCCGGGGAACCGCCCACCCGGCCGCCCACCGGGCCCTCGCCCTCGCGGCCGTGGCGTCCGCCGCGCTCGGCGCGGGACACGCCGCACCGACCGCGGCCGCCCCGTCGCACGCCCCCCACCGGCCGGGTGTTCCCGCAGGTGAGGAGCCCGACACTCCCCAGGGGGACAGGGCACCGCTGCACGGCCCGGCCGGCCGTCCGGCACTGCCGCGCAAGCCCTCGGCCATCACCCGCGCGGAGATCATCGACCGGGCGGAGACCTGGGTCGCCGCGAAGGTGCCGTACGGCGTGAACGCCTACTGGTCCGACGGTTACCGGCAGGACTGCTCCGGTTATGTCTCCATGGCCTGGAAACTGCCCGGGAACGAATGGACGGGCAGCCTCGCCCAGTACGCGGATCCCATTTCCAAGGAGGAACTCCAGCCGGGCGACATCCTGCTGTTCCACAATGCGCCCGCCCCCGAGAGCGGATCGCACGTCACGATCTTCGGCGGCTGGACGGACGACACGCACCGCCACTACACGGCCTACGAGCAGACCCGCCCGCACACCCGCCGGCAGTCCACCCCGTACGCCTACTGGAGCGACTCCGACCGGTACGTCCCCTACCGGTACAAGGGCGTCACGGCCGAGGAGCCGGCCCCGGAGCCGGGCGGCGGCAAGCCGGGCGCCCCGGCGGCCACGCCGTTTCCGGGGGCGGCGTATTTCGGCCCCGGCGCGCACAACAAGTACGTGACGCTGCTCGGCCGCATGCTCGTCGCGCGCGGGGCCGGTGCCTCCTACGCCTCGGGCCCGGGGCCGCGCTGGACGGACGCGGACCTGCGCGCGACCCGGGCCTTCCAGCTGGCGCAGGGCTGGACGGGCGCCGACGCGGACGGGCTGCCCGGCCCGCGCATCTGGGAACTGCTGGTCACCGGCGAGGGCGAGGACGTCAAGGGCGGTGCGGTGGGGCCGCCGCCGTCCTCCCACGGCGTCCCGGGCTACCCGGGGCGGGCGGTGTTCCGGCCCGGCGCCGACAACGTGTACGTCACCCGACTCGGCAGGCAGCTGGTGCGGAAGGGGTTCGGCAGGTTCTACGCGGCCGGGCCGGGGCCGCGCTGGAGCGAGGCGGACCGGCGGGCGGTGGAGGCGTTCCAGCGCACCCAGGGCTGGCGGGGCGGCGCGGCCGACGGCTACCCGGGGCCGGAGACCTGGCGGCGGCTCTTCTCGTAGGCCGGCGGAGCCGCCCCGCACACCCGGGCCGACCCGGCCGGCCTCGAACGCCGGTCGGACCGGACGGCCCTCACCCCGGCCGACCTGGCCGGATCCGACCCCCGGCCGGTCCGTGAGGCTCGCACCCGCCGGGCCCGGACCCGGCACCGGGGACCACCGTTGTGACGCATCTGGCGCGGAGGCTGAAGGCACGCATGAGTACGACCACTTCCCACCCGTCCGGACCCGACGGACCCGCCGAGGGTCCGGTCAGGCCCGTCCGGCTCATCCAGAACGAGGCCACCACCGAGATCCCCGTCCACCTGCTGTTCCGCGACGACCCCGGCCCGGCCACGGTGGAGCTGCGGCCCACGGTGGTCGGCCGCAGGCCGGGCACGGGCGAGCAGCCCCGGCCACGGCGCGCGGCCACCGCGGCGCCGCGGCCCGTGCCGCAGCTCGACCCCGACCTGGCGGAACGGCCCGCGCGGGTGCTGCCCGGGGCGGTCGGCGTGCTGGCCGGGACGTGCGGGGCGGCCGGGTGCGCGGCCGCCTCCTGGTGGGCCGGGCTGCTGCCGCCGCTCGTCGTGGAGGCGCTGCGGCTGCCCGCGCAGGCCGGGGCCGGGCTCGGCCCCGCGCAGTGGGCGGCGTACGCGGCTGCCGGCGCGCTGGGCCTGTTCGGCTTCGGCGGTCTGGCCCGGGGCCGCACCGGCCGGGCCTGGGTGCTGGACCTGTTCGGCCGCTACCGGGGGACCGTCCGGCGTTCCGGACTGCTGTGGGTCAACCCGCTGCTGCTGCGCCGCCGGGTGGACGTACGGCTGCGGCACTGGCGCAGTGAGCCGCTGCCGGCCGCCGACGGGAGCGGGGTCGCGCTGCGGGTGGTCGTCCAGGTGGTGTGGCGGGTGCGGGACACCGCGCGGGCCACGCTGGGGGTCGAGGACCACGAGTCGTATCTGCGCGAGTGCGTGGAGGCGGCCCTGGCCCGGGTGCCGGTGGAGACGCCGGGCGGGGCGAAGGGTCCGGGCGACGCGGCGGCCGTGTCCCTGACCCGGCTGGTGGCGTCGGACGCCGCCCCGGTCGGCCTTGAGGTGTTCTCCGTGCAGCCGCTCCGCGTGGAGTACGCACCCGAGGTCGCGGCCGCGATGCACCGCCGCCGGATCGCCGCCCTGGACGCCCGGCACCGGGCGAGCGTGCTCACCTCGGTCGTGGACTCGGTGGAGGACACGGTCACCCGGCTGACCATGCGAGGGCTCGTCGAACTCGACGACTACGAGCGCAAGGTGCTCGTGAAGGACCTGACGGTGGCGTTCTGCGCGGGCCGCGGGGAAACAACTCCGTGATTGGTATGGACATGTTCAAGTAACGTCCTTACTCTCAGACTTGGTCTAGACCTACCTGCACGCCTCAGTGAATCTCCCCCACGTTCTCCAGGAGCGGCAGCATGCGCACAAGGACCAAGTTGTCCGCACTCGCGGTGGGACTGGCCACGACCGGAGCCCTCGTACTCTCCTCCGGCGGCGCCAGTGGCCACGGCTACACCGACCTCCCCATCAGCCGGCAGAAGCTCTGTCAGAACGGCACGGTGACCAACTGCGGTTCCATCCAGTGGGAGCCGCAGAGCGTCGAGGGGCCGAAGGGCTTCCCGGCCTCCGGACCGGCCGACGGGCAGATATGCAACGGCGGCGTCGGTCACTTCAGCCAGCTCAGCGCGCCCCGTACGCCGTCGGGCGGCGCGTGGCCCGCCACGCAGGTGACGGGTGGCCAGGACTACACGTTCCGCTGGCAGTTCACGGCCATGCACGCCACGACCGACTTCAAGTACTACGTCACCAAGCCGGGCTGGAACCAGAACCACAACCTGTCCCGGTCCGACCTGAACCTCACGCCGTTCTTCACGGTGCCGTACAACGGGCAGCGGCCGCCGCAGACCCTCTCCCACACGGGCAGGCTGCCGTCCGGGCTCAGCGGCCGGCACGTCATCGTCGCGGTGTGGACGATCGCCGACACGGCCAACGCGTTCTACGCCTGCTCGGACGTCACCTTCTGAACCTCTGAGGTTCTCTTGAGTCACCGCCGCGGCCGGCGTGGGTAGGTTCCTCCCACGCCGGCCGCTCGGGGCCGGCGCACCGGCCTCGGGGGTGCGCGATGGACGTGATCCGCTACGTCGTGCCCGCCCTGGTCATGCTGCCGGCGGTCTGCATGGCCTGCCGTGCGGTGCGGCGCTGGCTGCGGCTGCGGGGCGCCTGGAACAGCGGGCTGACGGCCGAGGGCCGGTGCCTCGGGGTGTATCCGGCGGGGCGGGGCGGGCTCCACCACGTGTACGAGTTCATCGCGCGTGACGGGCGGGTGATCCGCTTCGAGGAGGACGGCGGCCCCGCGACGACCGTCGAGGGCGACTACGTCATGGTCCGCTACACCAGCGGCCGCCGTGTCGTGGCCACGGCTCAGGCACCGAGCCGGGCGAGGCGGGCCATGACCGCGGTCGGCGTCCTCGCGTTCCTCGCCGTGGTCGTCGTGTCCTGCGCCGGGTTCGTCACCGCCTACAGCCAGTCCACGGGCCCGTACGGCGACCTCGTCTCCGGCGTCGACCGGGGAACGTCCGTGGCGCCCTGACTCCCTGTACACGCCGAAGGCGCACAATGACAGAGATGGCGAGGTGGTTCGCGCTTTCCGCGAACACGCCTCGCCATCATCATCGTGCGCCGCCAGGGACTCGAACCCCGGACCCGCTGATTAAGAGTCAGCTGCTCTAACCAACTGAGCTAGCGGCGCATGACTCCCGCCGGCCGCTGGAACCGTGTTCCGCGGCGGGCGACGGAGAAAATAGTACCTGGTCCGAAGGGGTGCTCCGGACCCACCCGGCAGGCCCTAGATCGCCATGGACAGCAGGAGAGGCGCGGCGTTGCGGTTGAGGGTGTCCGCGGCCTGGCGCAGGCGGTGGGCGTGCTCGATGGGCAGGGACAGGGCCAGGCAGCCGACGGAGGAGCCGGCCGTGATGGGGACGGCCGCGCAGACCGTGCCGACCGCGTACTCCTGGAGGTCCAGCACGGGCACGGTCGGCGGCTGGGCCTCCAGCCGGGACAGCAGCAGCCGGTCGCTGGTGATGGTCCGCGAGGTGAGCCGGGCCATCTTGTGCCGGGCGAGGTGGTCGCGGCGGCCCGCGTGGTCGAGCTGGGTGAGCAGGCTCTTGCCGATGGCGGTGGCGTGGGCCGAGGAGCGGAAGTCGACCCACTCGTTGACCTTGGGGGTGGCCGGGCTGTCGGCGTACTGGGTGACGCTGATCTCGCCGTCGACGTAGCGGCTCATGTAGACGGCGGCGCCGACCGAGTCGCGCAGCCGGTCCAGGGTCTGCTGGAGCTTGTCGCGCAGGGCCTGCTCGCGCCGGCGGACGGAGGTGAGACGGGCCAGGGTCTCGCCGGTGACGTAGGCGCCGTCGGTGGTCTGCTCGACGTAGCCCTCGCGGCGCAGCATGCGCAGGAGCGTGGTCAGTCGCTCCTGGCCGATGCCGGTGCGCCGGGCGAGCTCGGCGTCGGTGACGCCCGAACTGTTTCGCGCCACCGTCTCCAGGACGCGCAGCGCTTCCTGGGCCGAGTGGTGCGGGGTGGTCGGCTCGTGCTTCAGCGCCACGGTGGTCTCCCCCTGCGCTTGCTGTAGGGCCGCAATCCGGTCAGTGAACCGTGTCCAGGTTAACCGGCAAAGCCGCTGCGGGGGGCGGGGGTTGACAAGATTCCCGGGCATCCGAACTGGGGCGATGGCACTCTGGCACATGCCAGGCGCATGCCCCAGTTCGGCGGTTCGGCGTTCTGCCTGTTCACGGGCCGTAGTCAGAGCACTGCGCTGAGGAACTCCCGGGTGCGGTTCCTCTCCGGCTCGCTGAAGATCTTCTCCGGCGGACCGGCCTCGATGATCCTGCCCGAATCGAACATCAGCACCTGATCGGAGATGTCCCGGGCGAAATTCATCTCGTGGGTCACGCAGAGCATCGTGATGTCCGTGGAGCGGGCGACGTCCCTGAGCACGTCGAGCACGCCCGCGACCAGCTCCGGGTCGAGCGCGGAGGTCACCTCGTCCAGGAGCAGCACCTTCGGGCGCATCGCCAGCGCCCGGGCGATCGCGACCCGCTGCTGCTGGCCGCCGGACAGCTGCGCCGGGTGCTTGTCGAGGTGGTCGGTCAGCCCGACCAGCTCCAGCAGCTCGCGCGCCCGCTCCTCGGCGGCGTCCTTGGACAGGCCGAGGACCGTGACCGGCGCCTCGGTGATGTTGCGCAGGACCGTCATGTTCGGGAACAGGTTGAACTGCTGGAACACCATCCCGATCTTCTTGCGGACCTCGCGGACCTGCTTCTCGGGCGCCGGGAACAGCCGCTCCCCGTCCACGGTGATCGTGCCCTCGTCGGGCTTGGTCAGCGTCATCAGCAGCCGCAGGATCGTGGTCTTGCCGGACCCGGACGGGCCGATCAGCGTCACGTGCTTGCCGGCGTCCACGGAGAAGTCCAGGTGGTCCAGGACCGTGTGGTCGCCGAAGCGCTTGGTGACCTTCTCCAGCCGGATCAGCTCGCCGCCGCTCGCGGCCGGGTTCTTCCCGCGGTTCGTCCCGGGCTCGGGGAGGGTGTCAGTGGACAAGGCGTCGCTCCAGGGCTCGCAGGGCAAGGGAGGCCAGGTAGGAAATGACGATGAAGGCCACGCCGATCACCGTCAGCGGCTCGGTGAACCGGAAGTGCTCCTGCGAGAACAGGCGCGCGTGACCGAGCATCTCCAGGACGGTGATCGCCATCAGCAGCGGCGTGTCCTTGAGCATGGCGATGACGTAGTTGCCGAGCGCGGGCACCACCCGGCGCACCGCCTGCGGCAGGATCACCGCGGTCCACGTCCGGCGCAGCGGCAGGTTCAGCGCCGTCGCCGCCTCCCACTGGCCGGCCGGCACGGCCTCGATGCCGGCCCGGTAGACCTGCATGGTGTACGTCGAGTAGTGCAGCCCGATGGCGAAGACACCGGTGGCCAGTGCCGAGAAGGTCAGGCCCCACTCGGGCAGCACGTAGAAGAGGAAGAACAGCTGCACCAGCAGCGGGGTGTTGCGGACGAACTCCGTCACCGCCCCCACCGGCCAGGTCACCCAGCGCGTCGGCACCCGCGTCAGCAGGGCCCAGACCAGGCCCAGCACGAACGAGATCAGCGAGCCGAGCACCAGGATCTGCAGCGTGACCAGCAGGCCTTCCCAGAAGTCGGGCATGAAGTCGGAGACCGCGCTCCAGTCCCAGTTCATCGGACCGCCTCCACCACGACCGGCTCGGCAGCCCTGGTCTTGTCGGCGGGCGCCTTGCCGACGCCCGCCTTGAGCTTCTTCTCCAGAGAGCGCATGACCCGGGTGAGCAGGAAGGCGAGCACGAAGTAGAGGAGCAGGACGTACGTGTAGATCTCCGCGCTCTCCTGCAGCGCCAGACGCACCAGGTTGCCGCTGAACGCCAGGTCGCCCATGCCCATGACCGACACCAGGGCGGTGCCCTTGAGCAGCTCGATCAGGAGGTTGGAGAACGGCGGGATCATCTCCGGCACCGCCTGCGGCAGCAGGATCAGCCGCATCCGCTGCCAGGGCGTGAAGCTGAGCGCGATCCCGCCTTCTTGCTGCGCCGGGTCGACCGCGGTCAGCGCGCCGCGCACGATCTCCGACCCGTAGGCCCCGTAGGTCAGGCCGAGGGCCAGCGTGCCCGCCCACAGCGGCACCAGCTGCCAGCCGAAGGCCGGGGGCAGCACGAAGAACACCCAGAAGATCATCACCAGTGCCGAGGTCCCGCGGAACACCTCGGTGTAGAAGCCCGCGAGGAAGCGGACGATCCACAGCCGGTGGGTGCGCGCGACGCCGACGACGAAGGACACCGCCGCGGCCAGCAGCGCGCTGCAGACGAGCAGCTGGATCGTGACCCAGACGCCCTTGAGTACCAGTTCCCAGAGTCCCGAGGTCATCCGCCGCACAGCTCCTTCGCGGTCAGATCCGTCATCTCGGCCTCGGTGAAACCGAACGGTTCGAGGATGCGGAGGAGTTCACCGCTCTTCTTGAGCTTGCGCAGCTCCGCGTTGAAGGCGTCACGCAGCTTCGTCTCGGTCGGGCGGAAGGCGAAGGCGCCCCCGTCGACGTGCGGCTTGCCGCCCACGATCGGCTTGAACGGCTCCGTGGCCTCCGCCCTGGCGGACTTCTTCACCACCTCGCGCACGGTGAGCGCCGTGCCGGCGAACACGTCCACGCGCCCGGCCTCGACGGCGTTCAGTCCCGCCACCTGGTCCGGGACGACGAGGATGTCGCTCTCCTCGTAGCCCGCCTCGACGGCGTACTGGATCTCGGCGTAGCCGGTCCCGGTGGCGAACTTCGCCTTCTTCTCGACGACGTCCTGGTAGGAGTGCAGTCCCTTGGGGTTGCCCTTGCGGACGATGAACGCGTCGAGCATCTGGTAGTCCGGGTCGGCGAAGATGACCTGTGCGCAGCGCTCGGGGTTGACGTACATCCCGGCGGCGACGACGTCGAACTGCTGGGAGTTCAGGCCCGGGATGAGCGAGCCGAACTCGGTCGGCACGGGCTGGACCCGGTCGACGCCGAGGCGCTTGAAGATCACCTTGGCCAGTTCCGGTGCCTCTCCGGTCAGCTCGCCGTTCTTGTCGATGAAGCCGAACGGGATCTCGCCGGCGATGCCGAGACGGACGACGCCCGCCGCCCGGAGGCGGTCGAGGAGGTCGCCGCCCGCGACGTCCGAGGCGGTCGCGACCCGGCTGCATCCGGCCGCGCCCAGCGTGCCGAGCGCCGCGACCCCCGCGAGCAGCGACCGGCGGGTGGGCCCGGAGCCGGGCCTGGACAGGTGTTCCGGACTTCTGTGTGGGCTTCTCTCTGGTGGAGCCATGGGCGCGCGGCTACCCGACCGCCTTCTGGTCATGCCGCTCTTTTCAAGTCCCCCACCTCCCCTCCGGGTGCCCTTGACCGGGGGCGGTGGGGGAGACGCTGACCTTTCAGGAGGGCGTAGGCCGGCTGCCCGGAGCCGCCCCGGCCTCGTACAGCGCGTGGGCGGCCCGCAGCACCAGATCGTCCCGGTGCCGGGCGGCTACGAGCTGCAGACCGACCGGCAGCCCGTCCCCGTCGAAACCGACCGGCACGCTCGCGGCGGGCTGCTGCGTCATGTTGAACGGGTACGTGAAGGGCGTCCAGCCCGTCCAGCGCCGGTGGCCGGACCCCTTCGGCACCTCGGCACCCGCCTCGAACGCCGTGATCGGCAGGGTCGGCGTGACGAGCAGGTCGTAGGTGTCGTGGAAGCGGCCCATGCGCCGGCCCAGGTCCATCCGGACGTCCACCGCGGCCAGGTAGTCCAGCGCCGAGTACCTCGCGCCCCGCGCGCCGATCTCCCGCAGACCCGGGTCGAGCAGCTCCCGCTGGTGCGGCGCGAGGCGCTGGGTGACCCGCGCGGCCCCGCTGAACCACAGGGTGTGGAAGGCCTCCACCGGGTCGGTGAGGTCCGGGTCGGTCTCCGTGACGTACGCGCCGAGCTCCGCCAGCCGCTCCACCGCCCGCCGCACCGCCGCCGCCACCGCCGGCCGCACCGCCACCTGCCCGCCCAGCGTCGGCGAGTACGCCACCCGCAGCCCGCGCACCCCGCCGGCCAGGCCCTCCGCGTACGAGCCGGGCGGCGGGGCGAGCGCCGACCAGTCGCGCGAGTCCGGGTGCCCGATGACGTCCAGCAGCAGGGCCGCGTCGGCCGCGTCGCGGGTCATCGGCCCGACGTGCGCCAGCGTGCCGAAGGCGCTCGCCGGGTACAGCGGCACGCGTCCGTAGGTCGGCTTCAGGGCGAAGATCCCGCAGAACGAGGCCGGGATGCGGACGCTGCCCCCGCCGTCCGTGCCCAGCGACAGCGGCCCCGCGCCCAGCGCCACGGCCGCCGCGCTGCCGCCGCTCGAACCGCCCGCCGTGCGCGAGGGGTCGTACGGGTTGCGGGTCACACCGCTCAGCGGCGAGTCCGTCACGCCCTTCCAGCCGTACTCGGGCGTCGTCGTCTTGCCGAGGAACACCGCCCCGTGCTCCCGCAGCCGGGCCACGGACGGGGCGTCCTCGTCCCAGCGCCCCGCCGGATCCACCGCCGTCGAGCCGCGCAGGGTCGGTGCCCCGCGCAGCAGCAGGATGTCCTTCACCGTGACGGGCACCCCGTCCAGCAGCCCCCGTGGCTCACCGCGCCGCCAGCGCTCCTGCGACTCCCGGGCCCGCTCCAGCGCGTCCTCGGCGGTCAGCCGGACGAAGGCGTTCACCTCCGGCTGGATCGCCTCGGCCCGCTGCAGCGCCGCCCGGGCCGCCTCCACGGGACTGAACTCGCCTTTGCGGTACCCGTCGAGCAGTCGTACGGCGGTCAGCTCGGTGAGCTCGGTCATCCACCCTCCCAGGAACGTCAGTGTCCGGGTACGTACCCACGCTGCTTGTCGACCACGTTCCGCAACGGCTCGCCGGACGCCCAGAGTTCGTACAGCTCCACGAACTGGGCGCCGAGTTCGTCGCGCCAGCCGACGGTGTCGCCGCTCATGTGCGGGGACACGATCAGGCCCGGGGCCTGCCAAAGCGGGCTGTCCGCGGGCAGGGGTTCGGTCTCGAAGACGTCCAGGGCGGCGCCCGCGATCCAGCGCCTGTGCAGGGCCTCGGCGAGGGCGTCCTCGACGACGAGCGGGCCGCGGCCGATGTTGACGAACCGGGCGGACGGCTGCATCACGCCGAAGCGGCGGGTGTCGAACATCCCGCGCGTCTGCTCGGTGAGCGGCGCGGCGACGATCACCCAGTCGGCGCGCGACAGCAGCCGGTCCAGGTCCTCCGGGCCGTGCATGCCGGAGCGCGCGGCCCGGCCGACCAGCGCGGTGGTGATGCCCAGCGCCTTCAGCGTGCGCACGATCGCCCGGCCGATCGGCCCGGACCCGACCACGACGGCCCGGCTCCCCGCGACCCTGCGCGACTCGCGGTGCCGCCAGGTCCGCTCCCGCTGGAGCTCCAGCGTGCGCGGCAGGTCCTTGGCCATGGCCAGCACGAGCGCGGCGACGTACTCGGCGATCGGCTCATCGAAGACGCCGCGGGCGTTGGTGACGACCGTGTCGGACGCGGCCAGTTCCGGACACATCAGATGGTCCACCCCGGCGCTCGCGGTGTGCACCCAGCGCGGGCGCGGACCCGCGCCCGGCCAGGCGTCCCGGACGGCGCGCGAGGTGAAGTCCCACACCAGGAGTACATCCGCGCGCGGGAGGCGCTCCGCGAGCCCCGCCGCGTCGGTGTGTTCGATACGCGCGCGGCCGGTGAGGCGGCCGAGGCGGGGGAGGGGGTCGGCGTCCAGGACGAGCAGGGTGGGGGTGGGCATGAGCAGCCGTTTCTCCAGCCGTTCGGGGCCGGGGGCCGCGCGGGGCCGCCGGCGACGACGATTGACCCGGCGCCGGCCGGCGGGTGATCCGGGCGGATCGACCACGCTCGCACCCGAACCCACCGTCGTCAACAGGGGCCGGGCCCGCCGGGAACAGTGGTGTCCATGGCAGGCACCGGCCTCACGCTGGGCGACGCGTACGCGCGGGGTCGGCGTCGTCGCCCCCTTCGCCCTCGACCGCGAGCTGTGGCGCTGGGTGCCGGGGCGTTGCCGGAGGCCCTGGTGGAGCTGGAGGTGCACCGGGTGGCGCTGGTGACGCCGTACACCGTCCCGGTCACCCGGTCCCTGGAGGCCTGTGTCCCCCAGGCCGACCTGACGATCTCCGGCTGCGCGCCCAGCCGGAGGCCGAGCTGCGGATCACGGTGATCTCGGCCAACCAAGCGGCGATGTGGGCGGCGCTGCGCCGACTGGGTACCCGTGCGGTGGGACCGTACCAAGCGCTGATCGATCCGGCGGCGCGTTCCGGTCCCGTACCGCCGGGGGCGTACCCCGGTCCCGTAGTGCCGGAAGAAGAGCAGCAGGAAGGCTGGACATGACAGCACTGGGATTCCTCTACCCGGGCCACTTCGCCGAGGACGACTATCCCCGCATCGAGCAGTTGCTGGGCAGCGACATCCGGGTGGACCTGGTGCACACCGACATCGGTGAGGACGCGCACCGGGTGGACGCGCTGCTGGAGAGGGGCTCCGCGGGACGGCTGGCGACGGGTGTGCAGGAACTGCGGCACGCCGGCGCGGAGGCGGTCGTCTGGGCCTGCACCAGCGGCAGCTTCGTGCACGGCTGGGACGGCGCCCAGGAGCAGGTCCGCACGCTCGCCGTGGCGGCCGGCATGCCCGCCTCCTCGACGTCCTTCGCGTTCGTGCACGCGGCACGGGAACTGGGGGTGCGGCGGGTCGCGATCGGCGCGACGTACCCGGAGGACGTGGCGCAGCTCTTCGCGCAGTTCCTGCGCTCGGACGGCGTCGACATCGTGTCGGTCAGCAGCTCGGGCGTCATCACGGCGGCCGAGGCGGCCACGTGGGGCGAGCCGGAACTCCTCGCCCTGGCGCGGAACTCCGACCACCCCGACGCCGAGGCGCTCCTCCTGCCCGACACGGCCCTGCACACGGCGGCGCACATCCCGGCCCTGGAGAAGGAGCTGGGCAAGCCGGTCCTCACCGCGAACCAGGTCACGGTCTGGGAGGCCCTCCGTCTGGCCGACCGCCGGGTCAACGCCCCGGAGCTGGGCGCGCTGTTCACGCGGGAGCCGATCGTGCAGGCATGAGCGCCGCCTTGCTGTGAGGCGGTCTCAGGTCCTCCGCTCGGGCGGCGGGGGCGGGGGATGCGGCGGGGGCGGGACGGCGGGCCGTTCCCGGCGCCGCCGGGACAGGACGGAGGGGAAGGCGAAGCCGACGACCGCGCCCGCGGCGGCCCCGACCGCCGCGGCCAGGAGAAAGTCCCAGCCGACACCGGAGTCGAGCAGTTCCTGCGGCCCGGCGACCACGGCCCCGAAGACGCCCGCCGCCCGGGCGCCGCGCCGACGGTCGAGCGAACCGGCTCTGTACGTCCGCCCGCCCATCAGTCCCCCGCGCGGCGCCACCGCAGCACCCACAGCACGGCGCAGGCGGCCAGAGCCAGGGTGAAGGCCGCGGTTGCCGCCAGCCGGATCGCCGTCCACACCGCCCCGCTCGGGTCCGAGACGGCCTCGACGAGGTTCAGGCTCACGGCGATCGTGAACGTCACCTTCAGGCATCTCACCGCACGCCGCGTCATGAAGTCCAAGGCATCCTCCCGGCAACAGGCCGAAGGGGCCGGTGCCCACGGACGGGCCTGCCACGCGGGCCGGAATCGGCCCTACCGCTTATTCGGGGCAAAGCGGGGCGCATGTGCTCCCGTGCCCCACCCGGAAGCTGAGGAATGCTCAACTCCGCCGCACCACCGGGCCCTTGAGTTGACCAAAAGCGCGTTCCCCTTCCGGTGTCCATCGCGTGCACACTGTCCACGTCCGCAGCCAGTCGTGCCGTGAAGGATGCCCCCCCGATGGCCGCACCGGGCCCGTTCAGATCCCCCGCAAGCGCTGTCCGGCTCTCCGCCCGCCTGCTGTGCTGGAGCCTGGCCGCGGCCATGGTCACCGCCGCCGTGGACGCCCTCGGGCAGCCGCGCGCCGGCTGGTGGGGTGCCGTGTGGCCCCTGCCGTGGTGGATCTTCGCCGCCGCCGCGCTCACCTGGACCGTCCTTCGGGCCCGCGAGAAGACCGGCCCCCCGCCTCCGTCCGGCTGCGCGCGCGGCGACTGGGAGCAGGCCGCCTGACCGCCCCGGGACACCGCGGCCGGGAATAAGCGGAGACAGTCCCCTGTTGTGGCCCGGGACGACAGCACACGGCCCACAGCAGGAGGCACCCCACCGTGGCGGCAGACGAGATTCGCGGCGCAGCGCGGGGCAGCGCCCCCGTCCCCCTCTCCGTACTGGACCTGGTCACCGTGGGGGCCGGCCGCACCGCCACCGACGCGCTGCGCACCAGCGTCGAGCTGGCCCGCCTCGCGGAGCGGCGCGGCTTCCACCGCTACTGGGTCGCCGAGCACCACTCCATGCCCGGCGTGGCCTCCTCCTCCCCGGCCGTGATCCTCGCCCACCTCGCCGCCCACACCGAGCGCATCCGCCTCGGCTCGGGCGGCGTGATGCTGCCCAACCACGCCCCGCTGGTCATCGCCGAGCAGTTCGGGACGCTGGAGGCCATGGCCCCGGGCCGGATCGACCTCGGCCTCGGCCGCGCGCCCGGCACGGACGGCGCCACCGCCGCCGCCCTGCGCCGCACCGACCGGCTGGGCGACGGCGCCGACGACTTCCCGCTGCAGCTCGCCGAGCTGACCCGGTTCCTCGACGACGACTTCCCCGACGGTCACCGCTACCGCCGCATCCACGCCGTCCCGGGCCCGGTGCAGGCCACGTCCCCCGGCGGCGTGCAGTCCCCGCACCGCCCGCCGATCTGGCTGCTCGGCTCCTCCGGCTTCAGCGCCCGCCTGGCCGGGTCGCTCGGCCTGCCGTTCGCCTTCGCCCACCACTTCTCGGCGCAGAACACCATCCCGGCCCTGGACCTGTACCGGGAGTCCTTCCAGCCGTCCGCCGTGCTCGACGCCCCGTACGCCCTCATCGGCGTCTCCGCGCTCGCCGCCGACGACGAGAAGGAGGCCCGCCGCCAGGTGCTGGCCGCCGCCCTCAGCATGGTCCGGCTGCGCACCGGCCGCCCCGGCCTGGTGCCCACTCCGGAGGAGGCGGAGGCCTACACCTTCAGCCCCATGGAACGCGACTTCGTCGACTCCTGGAACGCCAACGTCATCCACGGCACCCCGGACGAGGTCCGCTCCGGCCTGGACGACCTCGCCAAGCGCACCGGCGCCGACGAGCTGATGATCACCGCCAACGCGCACGGCGGTGATGTCCGCGTCCGCAGCTACGAACTCATCGCCGACGCCTACGGATTGGCGACGCCCGCCTCCGCCTGAACGTCCGGCGTGCCGAGCAGCTCGGAGATGCGGTCCGGCGACACCGGGCGGGAGTACAGCCAGCCCTGTCCGGTGTCGCAGCCGATGCGCCGCAACCGGGTCGCCTGAGCCGAGGTCTCCACGCACTCGGCCGTGACGGTCAGCCCGAGCCGGTGCGCGAGCTGGATCATCGCCTCGACCACGACCTCGTCGGCCGGGTTCGCCCGGGTCGCCGCGTCCCGGTCGTCGTACTGGAAGCCGCGGACGAAGGAGCCGTCCAGCTTCAGCGCCGACACCGGCAGCCTGCTCAGGTACGCCAGGTTCGAGTAGCCCGTGCCGAAGTCGTCGATGGCGATGCGCACGCCCATGTCGCTCAGGGCCTTCAGCGTCTGCAGCGGACGGCCCGCCGAACCCATCACCGCCGACTCCGTCAGCTCCAGCTGGAGCAGGTGCGGCGCGAGCTCCGTCTCCGCCAGGGTCTGAGCCACGTCCGCCACCAGGTCGGAGTCCCAGATCTGCCGCACCGCCACGTTCACGCTGACGAAGATCGGCGGTTCGTCGGGGTGGTCCAGCTGCCAGCGGCGGGCCTGCTCGCAGGCCGTGCGCAGCACCCAGCGGCCCAGCGGGACGATCGAGCCGTCCTCCTCCGCCAGTCCGATGAACCGATTCGGCGTCAGTACGCCGAACTGAGGATGATTCCAGCGGACCAGCGCCTCGACGCCGTGCAGCCGGTCGTCCTCCATGCCGACCAGCGGCTGGTACTCCAGCCGGAACTCGGCCCGGTCGATGGCCGGCCGGAGCGTGGAGGCGAGGGCCTGGCGGGTCATGCGGTGGGCGTTGCGCTCCGGGTCGAACAGGGTCCAGCGGGCCTTGCCGTCGGCCTTCGCCCAGTAGAGCGTCGTGTCGGCGGCCTGCATCAGGGCGGTGGGGGTCGTGCCGGCCGCGTGCCGCTCGACGACCCCGATCGACGCCGACACCGACAGTCGCCGGCCGGAGAGGTCGAACGGGTCCTGGACGGCCCGCAGTATCGCTTCGGCCAACTCGGCCAGTTGTTCGGTGCCCGTGGAGTCCTCGACGAGGAGCGCGAACTCGTCCCCGCCGAGCCGGGCCACCAGCGGGACGCTGGTGCGGGACCGGCCGGCCTCGTCCGCGCAGCGCGTGAGCCGCTCGGCGACGGCGGCCAGCAGCCGGTCGCCCACGCGGTGGCCCAGGGTGTCGTTGATGGCCTTGAAGCCGTCCAGGTCCAGGTAGCACAGCCCGATCCGGCCCGTGCCGCTCTGCTCGTACGACTCCGCATCCAGCGCGGCCGACAGCCGTTCGAAGAACAGCGTGCGGTTGGGCAGCCGGGTCACCGGGTCGTGCATCTGCAAGTGCCGCAGCCGCGCCTGGAGTTCCCGGCGGGCGCTGACGTCGGCGACGGACAGCAGCACGGCGCTGTCCTCCCCGGGCAGCGGCGCGACCGTCACCTGCACCCACAGCGAGTGCCCGTCGGGGTGCTTCAGGCGGCGGGTGCAGCGCAGCCGGGACTGCCGGCCGCGCAGCACCTCGCGGTAGGCGTGCCGGCTGCGGGCGTCGGAGGTGAGGTCGACCAGGTCGGCGGCGACGGATCCGGCCAGCTCGTCCGCGGCGCTGCCGAGCAGCGCGGCGAGCGCGTCGTTGGCGCTCACGACCAGGCCCTCGCGGTCGACCACGGCCATGGCGAGGGGGGCGGCCGTGAAGACGGCCCGGTAGGGCGGCCATGGCAGGGGCTCGGTACGGGAAGACGTATCGATCTCACTCTCTGTGACGACCGGCCGGTCGAGGTCTGCCGCGGGCGCCGGCCCTTCGGAGGTTCCGCTCACCGCTCGCTCCCGCATGTATTCGATCTCTGTCCGTGCAGGAAAGGTCAGGAAAGTGTGCCGATCATAGAGGCTGGCCCCAGGGCCTTCCAGCCGGTGTCCAGTCTCCCCGACCAATCGGCCCTTCTGCCAGATCGTTTCTGCTCGCACCTGGACGGCTTCTTCAAGCCCCCGACCAGTTGTGACGTTCCGTGAGTGCTTCGGGGATGTCGGCTTCCGCATTCTTTCGGGCCCTTCACCCAAGTGGTGTAGGCAAACAGGGCGCAGTACGACAAATGCTCACAGGCTGGGTGCGGTGTCCCGCGAACCGTACCCGGAGGTCCCCGTGCCGCGTCCGTTTCCGCGCGCCCGACTGCGCAGTACCGCGGCCGTGTTCACCACCATGTCGGCCCTGGCCGCGACCTCCCTCGGCACCGGACCCTCGGCCGCCGAGGCCGACCCGGCCGCGCCCTGCGCCCTGACGCGCACCGACGCCCACCACTCGGAGGGGCTGGACACCTGGAACGCGGACTATCCGCGCCCGGCCCGGGCCCTGGACGCGGTGATGGTCTTCCTGTCGTTCCCGGACGCCCATCCGCTGACCACGCCACAGGAGCTGACCGCCGACCACTTCCCGGCGACCACCCGCTTCTTCGAACGGGCTTCCTACGGCCGCTTCACCCTGCGCCCGCACCCGCTCGGGCACTGGATCCGGATGCCGCAGCCGTCCACGGCGTACGCCATACAGCGCGACTGGAGCCCCGGGCACCGGTCCGCCTACCTGCGCGACGCCCTCGCCGTCGCCGACCCGCAGGTCGACTTCTCGCGCTACGACGTCGTGTACTTCGTCGCCGACCCGGACGCGCCCGGCGTGGACTCCGACGCGACCAAGGTGGTGAACCTCACGAGCCCGCTGCGGGCCGACGGCACCGATCTGCGCCGGATCGTCACGGTGTTCGAGCAGCATCCACCGGACCGGCTGGTTCTCGCCCATGAGACCGGCCATGTGTTCGACCTGCCCGATCTGTACCACCGCCCCGCCGACGGCAAGGGCGACTGGGACACGCATGTCGGCGACTGGGACCTGATGGGCAGCCAGTTCGGGCTTGCCCCGGATCTGTTCGGCTGGCACAAGTGGAAGCTGGGCTGGCTGGACTCGCGGCAGGTGCGCTGCGTCCAGGACGCCGCACCCGCCCGGCTGACCCTGGAGCCGCTCGCCGCCGGGCCGGGCGTACCGGTGGCGGGCGCCGCCGGGGCGCCGGCCTTCGGGCTCGGGCGGGGCACCAAGCTCGCGGTGGTGCGCACGGGGCGGGACAGCGTGCTCGCCTTCGAGGCGCGGGGACCGGCGGGCAACGACGCCGCCGCGTGCCGGCAGGGCGTGCTGGTGTACCGGGTGCGGGGCGGGGCCCAGTCCGGGGGCGGACCGATCGAGGTGATCGACGCCCACCCGCGCACCGAGGCCTGCTGGGAGGACTCGGTCTACCCGCCCCTCGCGGACGCCCCGATCGCCCTGGGCGAGAGCTTCACGGTGCCGGGGGAGGGCGTACGGGTGGAGGTGGAGGGGCGGACGGCCTCGGGGGCGTGGACCGTGAAGATCGGGGTGGGCCACTGACGCCGTACGGACGCCGTCCCGCGGCACGCGAAAGGCCCCTCGCTCTCGCGAGGGGCCTTTCACTGTCGTGCGCCGCCAGGGACTCGAACCCCGGACCCGCTGATTAAGAGTCAGCTGCTCTAACCAACTGAGCTAGCGGCGCCTGCTGACGTCGTAGACCTTAGCATCCTGGTCGGCGGGAGGAAAAATCGAAATCCGCACGGCCGACCGGGCGGCCCGCACCGCCGCCCACAGCAGGACCTCGGGGCCGGGGAGCCAGGGCTGCCGGGTGTCGGGGGCGACGAGCCAGCGGGATCGGGAGACGCCTTCCGTGGGGGCGGGGACGGTCACGGCGTCCCCGGTGCCGTGGCACAGCAGCGGCGGCACGGCGTCCGTGCGGCAGCCCTGCCCGGCGCCCCGGCTGTCCCGGTCGTGGGCGCCCCACTCCTCCCACTCCAGCAGCGCCGGCAGCCGCTGGGCCGTGCCGGGCGCGGCGAACAGCAGCATCCGGCCGCGGTACTCCGCCACCGGGCCCGAACCGGGGCCGTCGTCCCACAGCCGGTCGAGCATCCGCCGGCCGAACGTCACGGGCGCGCTCACCACGTCGAAGACCGCCCCGCAGGGCAGCACGACCGGCGCGTCCGGCCGCTCCTCCCAGAGGGCGAGCGTGCTTCGCGGATACGTTCCTGCCGAGGCGAGCCAGGCGGCTCCGTCCGGGGTGACGTGGGAGGCGTTCCATGCGCTGCTCATGCCTCCAGGTCTACCGGGCGTGAGCGTGCGGTTCCCCAGGGTTGCGGGAAACCGGGACAGGAGCGGGTGGGTGGGGGTATCTTGCCCGCCTGGCATATGCCGGGTGATCGGGCGGGGCCGCCGCCCGGACCGGGGCGCGGGGGTCACCGGCTCTCGGCGTCGCCCCGCATCAGGTCCCGTCCGAACTCGACCATCTTCTTGGCGTAGTCCTCGGTCCACTCGGCCCGCTCGGCGATGTCCGCCGTGGTCAGCCGGTCGAACCGCCGCGGATCGGCCAGCTGCGCCGCCGCCATCGCCTGGAACTCCACCGCCCGGTCCGCCGCGGCCCGGAAGGCCAGCGTCAGCTCCGTGGCCCGGGCCAGCAGGGCCCGGGGGTCGTCGATCGACTCGAGGTCGAAGAAGTGCTCAGGGTCCGAGGCCGCCTCCGCGGGCTCGAAGAGCAGGGGCGCGGGGCGTAGCCGCGGTTCGTTCCGACGCGGCGTGGGCTCCGCCATGTCTTCTCCTCCTCGTACGTCGCGCTGACCCGTCAGGTGGAGCGGGCCACCGTCCATTGTCTCGCGGGCGCGCAAGTGGGCATCGGCGTTGTGGATACGGCGGCACCACCACCGCGTGTTCGCTACGGCTGCCAGGACACGCGATGTTCGGCCAGGTGCGCCAGCACCGCGTGGTTGGCCTCCCAGCCGTCCGGGAACTTCACCACCGTCCCCAGCTGCACCGGCTCCGTCGACGGATAGTCGTCCAGCAGCCCGGTCACCCCCGCCCGGCACACCACGATGCAGGCGTGCCGGTGGCGCGAGGCCAGGACGCACAGACGGCCCGTCTCCAGATGGAAGGCGGTGGCGTCGGGGCGGCCGGACAGGGGGTGGAGGACCACCGTGACGTCGTACTCACGGCCCTGCAGCCGGTTCGCCGTGTCCACGACCACGTCGGTGACGCCCAGCTCGGCCAGGGCCGCGCGGACCGCGGCCGCCTGGTCCCGGTGTGCCGTGCCCACGGCGATCCGGTCGGCCGTGAGCGGGGACGGGTCGGGCGAGGCTTCCGAGGTCGCCGCACCGCCGCGGTCCAGCAGGCGGCGCACCACCGCCGCCACCGCCCGCACCGCCTCCGGGTCCGTGCGCGGGGTGTGCCGGGCGGGCAGCTCCAGCAGGCCCCAGCCCGATGCCGCCGCCTCGTCGATCACCCGGTCCGGGCCCGAGCCGTCCGACGGCACCGCGAAGGCCAGGGCGCGGTCGCCGGGTCCGGTGCCGCTGCGGAACGGCGTGTACGGGTAGAAGGCGTCCGAGACCAGGGGCGCCGCCGAGGCCGGGAGCCGCCAGGACACCGGCAGCCGGTGCTGGGGCAGGTCCGGGTTGTGCGCGAGCAGGGTCGTCACCGCCGAGGCCGACGGGTCGTAGGCGAGGCCCGCCCACTGCTCGCTGCCGACGATCGCGAACGGGTCCAGCTGCCCCGGGTCGCCCACGAACAGCGCCCGCTCGAACAGCCCGGCCACCGCGAGCAGGGCGTCCGAGCGCATCTGGTAGGCCTCGTCGACGATCGCGTACCGCCAGGGCTCGTCGGTCTTCACGTGCGCCCACTTCGCCGCCGTGGAGATCACCACGGCCAGCCCGGCGAGGTCGGCCGCCTTGGCCGACTTGCGGACGTTGTCCAGGCCGTCGAGCGCCTTGTCGTAGGGGTCGGCGTCACTGCTGTGCAGCCGCCCCACGGGCAGCCCGGGGTCCTTCCCGGCGAGCCGCAGGACGAGGTCGTCGACCTGGGCGTTGGTCTGCGCGACCACCATCAGGGGGTGGCCGGCCCCGGCCAGCTCCAGGGCCGCGCGGACGACCAGGGTCGACTTGCCCGCGCCGGGCGGGGAGTCCACGACGACTCCGCGCGCGGTGCCGTGCAGCGTGTCGTGCAGGATCGCGTCGGTGGCCTGGGCCGCGGCGGCCGACGGGTCGAACACCGTGGTCACAGCACGTCCTCCTCGGTCACCGGATCGGCGGCCTCCAGGGTCGCCTCACCGGGCGGCCCGCCGTGCGTCCACGGGGTCTCCTCCGGGTCGGGCAGCTTCGCGCCGTCGCGCTGCTCGTGCTCGAAGAGCGTGAAGCAGACCCGGTCGCCCTTCTCCGGCACCGATCCCGGCTCGGGCTCCTTGCCGCGCCCCATTTTGTCGAGGATCCGCAGCACGAGGTAGGCGCCGTCCTCCTCGGCCGTGACGAACTCCGCCGACTGCGGCTTCCCGCCCAGCGAGCGGTACACCTTCACGCGCTCCCCGAGATGCGGCCGGTCGTCCGTGCGGACCGTGACCAGGGGGCGGGGGCTGGGGCGCTTGCCGTCGCTGTACGCCATCACCACATCGGTGACCTCGCCCGCGAACGCCTCACCGGACAGCCGCCGGCCCGCCATCACCAGCGGGTCGTCGAGGGCCTCCTGCGCCTCCAGCCGGGCCTGTTCGCGCTCGCGGGTGGCCAGTTTGTTCGCCGCGGTGACCGCGTCGTCGCGGCGGGGCTGCGGGGGCTCGCCGGCCAGGACCCGGTCGCGGTGGCCGGTGAACGACCAGCGGTCGCGCGTCCAGCGCTCCTCGACATGCGCCCCCGGGGGCAGCTCGCGCAGCAGGTCCAGGCCCCGCCAGACCGCGTCCCAGGTGGGCCGGGTGCGGCTGAGCACCAGGTCGCGGATCTCCCGCTCGGCGGCGGTCAGCACGCCCAGCCGTTCGTCGGCCTCCAGACCGTCCTCGGCGGCCGCGAGGGCCGTGCGGGCACGGTCGTAGCGCTCGATGGCCGGGGCGAGGAGCTTGTTGTCGAAGGCCGGGTCGGTGGCCGGACCGGCCGGGGGGCAGACCAGCTGGCCCTGCGCGTCCCGCTCCAGCTCGGCCCGCAGCGCCGCCTCGGCGCCGGTGACGCCCTCGGGCGGGTCGATCCAGGCGAGCAGCGCCCCCAGGTGCTGGTCCTCCAGCGTGGACTGCCCGGTCGCCCAGTGGCGGCCGAGCACGTCGGTCATCGCCAGCAGCAGCGACGAGCCCGGCACCCGCGCCCGCTCCCCGAAGTGCGTCAGCCACCGCCCGAGCAGCGGCACCCGCGGCGGCGCCGGGTAGGGCGCCTGCGGGTCCTGCTCGGCCGTGCGCCGGAACCGCGTGGACCGCCCCAGCAACCGCACCAGGTCGACGCCCGCCCGGCTCGGCACGAGAAGCTGCGGCGCGTCCGCGCACAGGTCTACCTCGACCTTGACCCGCTTGCCGGTCTCCGGGTCGGTCTCGGTGCGCTCGGCGGCCTCCACCACCTCGCCGTACGCCTCGACGTACGGCAGGACCACGTCGGCCAGGTCGGCCAGGAACGCGAACCTGAGGTCGCGGTCGCGGGGCTGCGGGACGACCAGCAGCCGCGGCGCGTCCCGGTCGGTGCCGACCAGCGCGCCGAGCGGGGCCCCGGCCTCACCGGCGGTGATGAGCGGCACGAACACCAGGGGACGGTCGGACAGATGGCGGTGCCGGACGGTGGCGGCGGGCTGGGCGCGGCCGGTGCTGACGGCTTCCAGGCGGGCCAGCGCGGAGATCAGCGACACGCCGCCTCCAGGGCCTCGGCGCGCAGGGCGGCCGCGCGGCGCAGGGCCGCCACCGCCGGGTCACCGGGATCGCCGGCCTCGCCGCGGGCCGCCGCCAGGACGTCCTCCACGGTCGTCAGACCGCCCAGCTCCGCCCGCACCGCCCGGCCGAGCGAGGTCACCGCCCCCGCCTCGCGGGCCCGGGACCGGCAGTGGAAGGCCAGCTCGCACGCGGACAGGCACTCGGGCGCGTACGTCGCCGGGACCGACTCCACGGCCGCGGTCAGCTCCTCGGCGGGCAGCTCCGGGGAGAAGCACGTGCCCTCGGGGAGCGCGTCGGCGATGTCCTCGATGCGGGTCAGCCGGGCCAGTTGGCGGGCCGTCACCGCGCGCTGCTTGCGGACGTCCACCGCGGACGCCGCCGGCAGGTTGGAGAAGTCCCGGGGGCAGACCAGCAGGATCCGGTGGCGCACGCGCGGGGCCGGGTCCAGCCGGGCCGCGACCTCCTCCAGCGCCAGCACGTACACCGCGGCCTGCCGGGCCGCCGCCCCGACCTTCGCCGGATCCGCCGAACCGTCCAGCAGCGGGAAGGACTTGATCTCCACGACCGTCCAGCTGCCGTCCGGGTGGACCACCACCGCGTCCGGCTCCAGGAACGCGGGGGAGCCCGCGACGTCCAGCGCGAGCATCGGGTGGTCCAGCAGGGTCCACTCGCCGGGGTGCGCCGCGGCCTCCCGCAGCTCCAGCGCCGTACGGGCCGTGCGCCCCTGGGGGCCGGTCGCGGTCAGGTCGGGCACCCGCGCCCCGGCGGGCGGCTCGGCCGAGCGGTCCAGCTTCTCGTGCACCAGCCGCAGCAGCTCCGCGCCGCCGTCGGCCTTGACCTTCGCCTCGAAGGCGTTGCCCCGCGTGAGCGCGAACTGTGACTGCCCGAAGGCCGACGGGGCGCCCAGCGCGCTCGCCAGGGCCGTCTTGTTCACCCCGGCGCCGTCGAGGATCGCGCGCCGCGCGCAGCCGGGGTTCGCGGCCAGCGCCGCCAGGGCGCGCGCGTCCAGTGCCTTCGCGGGGACGTCGGGGCCGCGCAGCTCAGCGAGCCGCTGCCGGAGCGCCGTCCCCCGCGTCCTTGGGGGAGGCACTCGGCTCGGCTCCCGCTCCGAACCGCGACTCGCGCTGCCGTGGAATTCGCTCACCCGCGGAAGTCTGGCATCCGGCACTGACAATCGAGGAACCCGCGGCGGAAGTGTCCGCCGGGACCGGTGCGACGCGCGGCACGAACCGTGCCTTGACCCGGTCGGCCGTCCGCATCACGACCGGCGCCAGCAGCAGCCCGGCGCCCATGACGGCGGCGCCCGCGACCGCGTCGAGGAAGTAGTGGTTGGCGGTGCCCATGACGACGATCGTGGTGATCAGCGGGTAGGCGACACCGGCCGCCTTCGTCAGGCGCGTACCGCCGTGGCGCCACAGGATCACGCCGCACCACAGGGCCCAGCCCACGTGCAGGCTCGGCATCGCCGCGTACTGGTTGGTCATGTCACCCATGCCGCGCGGGGCGCTCGCGGCGCCTCCCCACCAGCCGTAGGAGCTGTACTGCGCCATCGTGTCCACGAAGCCGTGGCTCGCGTCGAGGAGCCGGGGCGGGCAGGTCGGCAGCAGCGTGAAGCCGATCAGGCCGATGAGCGTGGACGTCATCAGCCAGGTGCGCGCGGCCCGGTAGCGCACGGCCCGGGATCGGAAGAGCCACACCAGCAGAGCCGGGGTCACCAGGTAGTGCAACGACGCGTACCAGAAGTCGGCGGGTATGCCTATCCAGGGTTCGCGCGTGAAGAGGCGGTTGAGCGGGTGCTCGAAGTTCAGGTACAGCGCCTTCTCGGCGCGCAGGAGGGCCAGACCGTGGTCGACCGCCCCGGCGACGTCGCCCCGGGCCAGGAGCCGTCCCGCCGAGTAGCACGCGTACACCAGCAGGATCAGCGGAAGCTCCGTCCACCAGCGCAACCGCGGTGCGGGGTCCGCCTCGGTGCCCGGTGTCTCGGTGTGCGGCATCCGATGCCCTCCCCCTTCTTCTCACGCGGCGCCCGGCCGTCCGGTCGTGCCACTTTACGGCGTACGGGCTCGCCCTGGGGGCGCCCTCCGGCCCTCAAAGACGCAGAGATCGCCCCCGGGGTTGCCCGCGGACAGGGTGCGCGATGATGGAGGAGTTCCGCTTGCGTTCTTCCTCCGGAAAGGTTCCCCATGGCTCCGCGCATCCTGCTGGCCCGCCACGGACAGACCGAGTGGTCCCTGTCCGGCAAGCACACCGGCAGGACCGACGTACCCCTCCTGGAGGAGGGCCGGCGGGGCGCGAAGCTGCTCGGGGAGCGCCTGCACCGGGCACCGTACGAGGGCCTGCCCGGGGCCGAGGTGCGCACCAGCCCGCTGGCACGCGCGCGTGAGACCTGCGAGCTGGCCGGTTTCGGCGACCGCGCGCGTACCTGGGACGCGCTGCTGGAGTGGGACTACGGAGCGTACGAGGGCATGACCCCGGCGGACATCCAGGCCGCCCGTCCCGGCTGGCTGATCTGGCGCGACGGCGTCCCCGAGGGCGAGACCCTCGCCGGGATGACGGCCCGGGCGGACGAGGTGGTCGCCTGGGCGCGTTCGGCCGACCGCGATGTCCTGATCTTCGCCCACGGCCACATCCTGCGGTCCATCGGCGCGCGCTGGCTGGGCCTGCCCATCGACTTCGCGGCCCGGATACGGCTCAATCCGACGTCCCTCTCGGTGCTCGGCTGGGCCTACGGCGAACCGGCGATCGAGAGCTGGAACGACCTCGGGCACCTGGCGTAGGACCCTGCCTAAGGCGTCCGGGGCAGGGAGGCGTACCGGTCCAGGAACGCCGACACCCGCGAAGCCCTCCGGTGCGGCAGCAGCACCCGTGCCGTGGTCGCCAGCATCGTCCGGACCCGGGACGACTGGACCTCCTCCAGCAGGTCCAGCACCCGCATCCCCGCCGTCGCGGCCTCGTCCGGCCGCCCGCCGCGCGCGAGGTCGTCCGCCAGCTCCGCCGTGTACAGCGCGGTGTTCCGCGTGAAGTGCGGGTCCTGCAGTTCCGCCGCCCGCCGCGCGTGCCGTGCCGCGCGGGGCCAGTCGCCCAGCGTGGACCAGCACTGCGCCTCCAGGCCCTCCAGCTCGGCCTCGCCGTAGAAGCTCATCCACTCGGGATCCGCGTCCGAGGGGCCCCGTTCGAAGAGGGCCTGGGCGCGGGCCAGGGCCTGTTCGCAGGCGACGCGGTCGGCGAGGCCGGCCCAGCCGCCCGCCTCGCGCAGCGCGAGCAGCGACATCAGCCGGGCCGAGCCCACGGGCCGGGCGACGCGCTGCGCGGCCTGGGCCGCCCGGACCGCCTCGCGCGGCCGGCCCGCGTCGCGCGCGAGGAACGACGTGTTGCAGAAGGCGTGCGCCTCCAGGCCCGGGTCGCCGGTCATCCGGGCGGTCGCCAGGGCCTCGGCGTAGTGGGAGCGGGCGTCGTCGAAGCGCCCCGAGTCGTGGGCCAGCCAGCCGACCGAGATGGCCAGTTCCCCGGCGCCCGAGTAGAGCCGGTCCGCCGTCGTCTGCCGGGTCACCCCGGCGTCGAGCAGGGCGTAGGCGGCGCGCAGCGGGGCGGCCGCGCGGCGGTAGAGGCCGTCGGCGCCGTGCCGGTCGTCGAGCAGCCGGATCCGGCGCACGGCTTCTTCCAGGGCACCCGCGTCGCTCGCCCCGGCGCGGCGCACGGGGCGTTGTGCCGCCGAGGCGTCGCGGGCGAGGCCGACGGGCCCCAGTGAGGCGGCGGCCACCGTGGCGCCCCCGCCGGTCATGAACGCGCGACGTAGCACGTCGCTCTCCTCGTAGGTGTCGTGCGGGTGGTGCGGGTCGTACGGGTTCTGCGTTTCATACGGCTCGCACGCCCCGCTGGATTCACGGGTGGCGTCCGCCGGGTTCGTGGTGCGCGTCCAGGGCGCGTCCTCGGTGTCGCGCGCCCGGCGTCCGCGGACCGATGAGCGGGGCGCGAACCCCAGGTCGGTGAGTGTGCGGCCCGGGAACATGTGCAGGAACACCCGTTCGTATGCGTAGTTGGGGCAGCGGATCTCACCCGCCTCGACCCGGCCGATGTAGCGCGCGTCACAGCTGACCTGCTCCCCGATCTCCTGGGCGGCCCGGCGGATCGCCGCGGCGAACTCGGCCGGTGAGCGCTGCCCGCGCAGCAGCCGGAAGGCGAGATTCGGCCGTGCCGGCCGGTCGGGTCGAGACGAGGTCACCGCTGACGACGCCATGGCCGGGTCCTCTCGTGCGAACCGTCGAACCATGCCGGACCACGGCGACCTGGGATGGTTCGTCCGCATCGTCGGCCCTGTGTCCGGCGGGCAAGAACGTACCTGCTGTGGCGGACTCCTCACGCCGGGTTTGGCTACAAACCGGGTATCTCATCCGTGATCTGCCATGAAGTGCCATCCTTTGCGGCTGACTTGTGCCGTAGCCGTTGACGGGCCGCCGCGTTGAACCCTGTGGACCGGGAGGAGGCCCCCGTCTCCCGACCGCTCGTCCAAGCAGGGGTTTTCGTGGTGGAGGCCGGGATGGAGACCAGCCGGATCAACGATCCTCGTACGCCGCCGAGTACACCGGCGGCCGGCTGCGATGTGGTGACGGTGCCGGAGCGGCAGGGGTTGGAGGCGGTCGACATCCTGCGGCGCGGACCGGCAGAGGCGGTGGGGCCCGTGCTGCACGACGACGGGGGCGGCACGCTCGGCTTCCTCGTCCCGCCGGGGACCGCCGCGGCCTGGGACGTGCCGGGGAGCACCTGCACGGAGACCGACGGACGCGGGCTGTCCCTCGCGCCCCAACCCCCGGTCGAGGGCTCGGACTGGCTGCTGCCGCCGGGCGAGACGGACCTCGCGACGGACCCGGCGGTGCTGCGCAGGGCCCTGGGGGAGGCCGCCCGCACGATCGAGGCGGCCGACAGCTGCCGCTGAGGCGCGACCGGGCCGGTGATGGGCCAGGGGGTGTCGTTGCCGGGGCGGTGGGTCACGGGGTGCGGCTGTCGTTGCCGGGGTGTCGCTGCCGGGCCGGGTGGGTGCCGGGGGTGTTGCTGCCGGGTCGGCGGGTCGTGGGGTGTTGCTGCTGGACGGGTCGCGGGGGGTCGCTGCCGTGTCGGCGGGGCCCGGGGTGCGGCTGTGGCTGCCGGCCGGCGGGGCCCGGGGCGCCGTCGCCGTCCCGTGCCGCCGCCGTCCCGTCCCGTCCCGGGCCGTCCCGTGCCGCCGCCGTGTCGCTGCCGTGCCGCCCGTGTCGCTGCCGTGCCGCCCGTGTCGCTGCCGTGCCGCCCGTGTCGCTGCCGTGCCGCCCGTGTCGCTGCCGTGCCGCCCGTGCCGCCGCCGCCGTCCCGTCCCGTGCCGCTGCCGTGCCGCCCGTGCCGCCGCCGCCGTCCCGTCCCGTGCCGCCGCCGTGTCGCTGCCGTGCCGTGCCGTTGCCCGGCAGGCGTACCTTCCGCTTATCGGGGCGCCCCGATAATGACCCCATGGGAAAGTCCAGGAGCGGCCGGCGCCGGCAGGCCGACGCGGAGACCGTCGTCGCGAACGTCGACGGCGGGCTCGCCGAGCTGATCCCCGACCGCGACCGGCCCCGCGCCCGGACCCTGGTGATCGACGGAGCCCCGCAGTCGCACGTCGACCTGGACGACCCGGCGTACCTGTCCTTCGAGTACCAGCGCCGCCTCGGCCATGTCATCGACCTCGTCGCCCCACCGGGCCGGCCGCTGCACGCCGTGCACCTCGGCGGGGGCGCGTTCACCCTCGCCCGCTACATCGCCGCCACCCGCCCCCGCTCCACCCAGCAGGTCGTCGAGCGCGACGCGGCCCTGGTCCAACTCGTGCGCCGCGAACTCCCCCTGGACCCCACCGCACGCATCCGGGTGCGCTCCACCGACGCCCGGGAGGGACTCGCCAAGGTGCCCGACGGCTGGGCCGACCTCGTCATCACCGACGTGTTCAGCGGGGCCCGGACCCCGGCCCACCTGACCTCGACCGAGTTCCTCGACGACGTCCGCAGGGTCCTCAGGCCGGGCGGGGTGCACGCCGCCAACCTCGCCGACGGGCCGCCGCTGACCCACCTGCGCGGCCAGATCGCCACCGCCGCCGCCCGCTTCGAGCAGCTCGCGCTGGTCGCGGACCCGACGGTGCTGCGCGGCAAGCGCTTCGGCAACGCCGTCCTGGTCGCCTCCGACGCGCCGCTGCCGATCGCCGAGCTGACCCGCCGCGCCGCCTCCGACCCCCATCCGGGCCGAATCGAGCACGGCAGGACGCTCACCGACTTCACCGGTGGGGCCGTGCCCGTGACGGACCTCGCGGCGGTGGCGTCCCCGGCCCCGCCCGCCTCGGTGTTCCGATGACCCCGCAGGCGGCGATCAGTAGGTCCCGATCTCCACGCGCGGCGGCCCGTCGTGCCAGGTGCAGAACACCGACACGCGCTCCGCGCCCCGGGAGAACTCCACGCGGATCCACGACTCCGTCTTCCACACCTGCATCGACCAGCCCGCGCCGGGAGTCGCCGAGACGAGGGAGGCGGACGCCGTCCCGAGGTCGAACACCGCCCGGCCGCCGTCGGTGTCGTAGCTCCTGACCCGGCCGGTGGCCGCCGGTGAGGGGGAGGGGCTGGGTGCCCGGGTGGGGGAGGGAGCCGGCTTCGGCGTCGTGGGCGGTGGGTTCGAGAGGGTCCGCTTCGGCTCCGGGGTCCGTGGCCGCGGCGTAGGCGGCGGGGACGGCGGCCGCGACTCCGGCGCCCTCCCCTCGGCGGCCTTGATGGGCAGGGCCCGCGGCGGATCGTAGGCCGTGCCCGCCATCACCGTGTGGACACCCCACCACGACAGCGTGACCGCCGCGCCCGTGGCGAGCAGCCAGGCCAGTACGTGAACGAGTCCTCTGCGCATCGCGGGCCATCCTGCCTCACGGGCCCCACGCGTTGTCCACACACGGGCCCCCGCGGGCGCACTCGTTGTCCCCACCACGGAAGTTGTCCACAGGCCCGCACCCGGCTGTTCGGGATGGCGTACGGTGCGGCGCATGGCAAGTGTGCTCGTGGTCGAGGACGACCCGTTCGTACGCTCGGCGCTCATCCGGCATCTGGCCGACGCCTCGCACACCGTGCGCAGTGTCGGGACGGCGCTGGAAGCGCTGCGCGAGGTCGCCCATTTCCGCTTCGACGTGGTCATCCTGGACCTCGGACTGCCCGATCTCGACGGGTCCGAGGCCCTGAAGATGCTGCGCGGTATCACGGACGTACCGGTGATCATCGCCACCGCCCGGGACGACGAGACGGAGATCGTCCGGCTGCTGAACGCCGGTGCGGACGACTACCTCACCAAGCCCTTCTCGGTCGAACACCTCTCGGCCCGCATGGCCGCCGTGCTGCGCCGCGCCCGCTCCGGAGCCGGGGAGGCCGAGCCGTCCCCCGTGCTCCGGGTCGGCGGCCTCACCGTCGACCCGCTGCGCCGCCAGGCCGAGTTGGACGGCGCGCGGCTGGACCTCACCCGCCGCGAGTTCGACCTGCTCGCCTTCCTGGCCCGCCGCCCCGGAGTCGTGGTCCCGCGCAAGGAGCTGCTCGCCGAGGTCTGGCAGCAGTCCTACGGCGACGACCAGACCATCGACGTCCACCTGTCCTGGCTCAGGCGGAAACTGGGCGAGACGGCCGCCAACCCCCGCTATCTGCACACCCTTCGGGGCGTCGGCGTGAAGCTCGAACCGCCGGGGGCGGAGGCGCCGCGATGAGGTGGGCCCTGGTCAAGGTGTCGCTGGCCGTGACCACGATGGTCGTACTCGCCTTCGCCGTACCGCTCGGGCTCGTCATCCGCGAGATGGCCCGGGACCGCGCCTTCTCCAACGCCGAGCGGGAGGCCGCGGCCGTCGCCCCCGCCCTGTCCATCACCACCGACCGCGACCAGCTGGAGCGGGTCGTCGCCTCGGTCGGCTCCGACGCCGGGATGGCCGTGCACATCCCCGCGGGCGACGGCCAGCGCGCCCTCGAACTCGGGCGGCAGCGCGCCGCCGACCAGGACATCGAAGCCGTGCGGAGACTGGGCCGGGCCTCCACCACCGGCGTCCCCGGCGGCTCCACGCTGCTCCAGCCGGTCGCGCTCAGCACCGGCGAGATCGCGGTCGTCGAGGTGTACGTGCCGGAGTCCGAGGTCACCAACGGCGTGGGCACGGCCTGGGCGGTGCTCGCCGGGGTCGGTCTCGCGCTGGTCGTCGGCTCCGTCGCGGTCGCCGACCGGCTCGGGGTGCGCATGGTCCTGCCCGCCCGGAGCCTGGTCGAGGGCGCGCGCGAGCTGGGCGAGGGCAAGCTCGGCGCCCGCGTCCCGGTGGAGGGGCCGAGCGAACTGCGGCTCGCGGCGATCGCGTTCAACTCGATGGCCGACCAGGTCGTGCAACTCCTGGCCAACGAGCGGGAGCTGGCGGCCGACCTGTCCCACCGGCTGCGCACGCCCCTGACCGTGCTGCGGCTCAACACCGCCTCGCTCGGTGAGGGGCCGGCCGCGGAGCAGACCCGGACCGCGGTCGAGCAGCTGGAGCGCGAGGTCGACACCATCATCCGTACGGCCCGGGAGGCCAAGCCCCAGACGGCCGCGGCGGGTCCGGGAGCGGGGTGCGACGCGGCCGAGGTGGTGCGGGAGCGAATGGCGTTCTGGTCCGCGCTCGCGGAGGACGAGGGCCGCAAGTGGCGGGTGGCCGGGGCCGACCGGCCGGTGCGCATCCCCGTGGCGCGCGCCGACCTGGCCGCCGCGCTGGACGCGCTGCTCGGCAACGTCTTCCGGCACACCCCGGAGGGCACGGCCTTCGCGGTCGACGTGCACAACGCCGAGGACGCGGTGATCGTCCTCGTGTCCGACGCGGGACCGGGCATACCCGACCCCGAGGCCGCCATGGCGCGGGGGCGCGGCTCCGGCAGCGACGGCTCGACCGGGCTCGGGCTGGACATCGTGCGCCGGCTCGCGGAGTCCACCGGCGGGGACGTCCGCATCGGCTCCTCGGTGCTCGGCGGAACCGAGGTGCGGATCTGGATCCAGCTGGACGGGCGAGCCCCGTCCGGGGGAGGCCACCGGCAGCTGCGGCGCCGACGGCGCGGCAGGCAGGCCGCCTCCAGACAGTCCTGAAGGCGGCGTCCACCGGTGCGCTCAGGGCACCGAGCTGCCGGCGGTACTGACGACCGGGGGCGGACTGCTCGGCGGGGGCGCGGCACCCGCGCCCCCGCCTCCTGGTCAGACCGCGTCGATCTCCGGCAGCGTCCCCGTCCGCGCCGCCTGCGCGTACCAGTGGGCGCTGGTCTTCGGGGTGCGCTCCAGCGTCGCGTAGTCCACGTACACCGCCCCGAAGCGCTTGCCGTAGCCGTACGCCCACTCGAAGTTGTCCATCAGGGACCACAGGAAATAGCCCCGGACGTCCGCGCCGTCGGAGATCGCCCGGCGGACCGCCGCCAGGTGGCCGTGCAGGTAGGCGACCCGCTCCGGGTCGTGCACCCGGCCGTCGGAGTCCATCTTGTCGTCGTAGGCCGCGCCGTTCTCGGTGATGTACAGCGGCAGGCCCGGCGCCTCCCGGGTGTAGCGCATGATCAGCTCGTGCAGGCCGGTCGGGTCGATCGTCCAGCCCATCTCAGTGCGGTCGCCGGGCGTCTGGTGGAAGGCGACGTCGTCCGCGGCCGGCCACGGCGAGTGCTCGCTCGACCCGTGCCCGTCGGCCCGCGGCGCCTTCGCCGACGCGTCCGCCGCGGACACCAGGGCGGGGGTGTAGTAGTTGAGGCCCAGCGCGTCCAGCGGCTGCCGGATCAGCGCCAGGTCGCCGTCCAGGACGTAGTCCCAGTCGGTGAGGCCGGCCGTCGCCGCGTACAGCGTCTCCGGGTAGGCACCGTGCAGGATCGGCCCGTGGAAGACGCCGTTGGCCAGGTCGTCGATGCGGCGGGCCGCCGCCAGGTCCGCCGGGTCCTGCGAGAGCGGGCGCACCACCGAGGAGTTGAGGCTGATGGCCACCGAGTTGCGGGCCGGCATCGCCGACCGGAGCGCGGAGGCGCCCAGCCCGTGCGCCAGGTTCAGGTGGTGGGCGGCACGCAGCGACGCCGCCGGATCCGTCCGGCCCGGCGCGTGCACCCCGGAGGCGTAGCCCAGGAACGCGCTGCACCACGGCTCGTTGAGCGTGATCCACTGCTCCACCCGGTCGCCCAGCGCCTCGCCGACGATCTGCGCGTACTCCGCGAACCGGTACGCCGTGTCACGCTCCGGCCAGCCGCCCGCGTCCTCCAGCTCCTGCGGCAGGTCCCAGTGGTAGAGGGTGACGGCCGGCTTGATGCCCTTGGACAGCAGCTCGTCCACCAGGCGGCGGTAGAAGTCCAGGCCCTTCTGCACGGCCGGGCCCCGGCCGGTCGGCTGCACCCGCGACCACGAGACGGAGAAGCGGTAGGCGCCCAGGCCCAGCTCCGCCATCAGCGCCACGTCCTCGCGGTAGCGGTGGTAGTGGTCGACAGCGATGTCCCCGTGGTCACCGCCGGCCGTCTTGCCCGGGGTATGGCTGAAGGTGTCCCAGATCGACGGCGTACGGCCGTCCTCCCGCACCGCGCCCTCGATCTGGTACGCGGAGGTCGCCGCGCCCCAGAGGAAGGCGGGAGGGAAGGTCACCGGGGTGGCCGGGTTCTCGGAGTCAGGCATGGAAGCGCTCCCATTGGGGTCGTGGAGACCGACGGTGGAGGGGGAGGAGAAGAGGAAGAGGAGAAGGGAGAGGAGGGGCCGGAGCGGCGTCGGCCCGGCCCCTGGAGACAGGGCGTCAGCCCTTGACCGCGCCCTGCATGATGCCGCCCACGATCTGCTTGCCGAAGATCGCGAAGACGAGCAGCAGCGGCAACGTGCCCAGCAGCGCACCCGCCATGATCAGGGACTGGTCGGGCGTGTAGCCGCGGCCGAGGCCGGCCACGGCGACCTGCACGGTCGGGTTGCCGGTCTGGGTGAGCACCAGGAACGGCCACAGGAAGTCGTTCCAGGTCTGCACGAACATCAGCATGCCGAGCACCGCCATCGCGGGCCGCGCGGCGGGGAACACCACGTGCCACACCACCCGCCAGCTGCTCGCGCCGTCCACCCGGGCGGCCTCGATGATCTCGTCGGGCAGTGCCTGCAGCAGGTACTGCCGCATGAAGAACACACCGAACGCGCTCACCAGCGACGGGAAGATCACCGCCTGGAGCTGGTCGGTCCAGTCCAGCTTGGCGACCATCATGTACAGCGGGATCACGCTCAGCTGCGGCGGCACCATCATCGTGCCGATCACGATCAGCATCAGCGCGTTGCGGCCCTTGAAGCGCAGCTTGGCGAAGGCGAACCCGGCGATCGTCGACAGCACGACGATGGTGAGCGCCGAGATGCCCGCCACGATCGTGGTGTTGAGGAACGCCTCGCCGAGGTTGGCGTCCGTCCAGGCGATCTCCAGGTTCTTGAACAGATTGGAGCCGAACCAGAACGGCGGCGGGGTCTGCGCCAGGCGCTGGTTGTCACGGGAGGCGGCGATCGCGGTCCACACCAGCGGGAACAGCGACACGATGGTGAACAGGATCAGGATCGCGTACGCGATCGGACCGCCGTGCAGGGTTCCGCCGGCCCGCGCCGACTTCGGCAGGCGCGAACGCCTGGTCTGCCGGGCGGGTGTGGTCTCGGGGGGCGTCACAGTCGTCGTCACGGCCACAACTCCTTAACTACTGGCGCGCAGCCGGCGCGAGATGACGTAGTTGACGATGCCGATGACGATCAGGATCAGGAACATCGTCCAGGCGATCGCCGAGGCACGGCCCAGGTGCTGGTTCACCCAGCCCTGCTCGTACAGGTACAGGCCGAGCGTCTGGAACTGGTGCTCCGCGCCGCCGGAGGCGCCCTTGTTGGCGTCGAACAGCAGCGGCTCGCCGAAGACCTGGCTGGCCCCGATGGTCGACACCACGGCCGTGAACAGGATCGTCGGACGCAGCGACGGCAGGGTGACGTGCAGGAACTGCTGCCAGCGGCTGGCGCCGTCCAGGGCGGCCGACTCGTACAGGTCCTGCGGGATCGCCTGCATCGCGGCCAGGTAGATCAGCGCGTTGTAGCCGGTCCACCGCCAGATGATGATCGTCGAGACGGCGATCTGCGAGGGCCACTTGTCGCCCTGCCAGTCGACCGGGTCGATCCCGACGAAGTCCAGCGCCCAGTTGATCATGCCGTAGTCACGCCCGAAGAGCAGCACGAACACCAGGGAGGCGGCGGCGATCGACGTGGCGTACGGGGCGAGCATCGCGACCCGGTAGAAGGTCGAGGCGCGCAGCTTGTAGTTGAGGATGTGGGCGATGCCCATCGCCATCAGCAGCTGCGGGACCGTGGAGATGATGCCGATGGTCAGGGTGTTCTTCGCCGCGTTCCAGAAGAACTCGTCGTCGAAGATGCGGGTGTAGTTGCGCAGCCCCACCCAGTTCATGTCGGTGGGCGCGGTCAGCTCCACCTGGTGCAGCGAGGCCCATCCCGTGTAGATCAGCGGGAACAGGCCGAAGGCGACGAACAGCAGGAAGAACGGCGAGACGAAGGCGTACGGGCTCCAGCGCACGTCCCGCTGCCAGCGGCGGGAGAGCTTGGCCCGGTGTCGCTGCTCCTGCTCGGAGACGGGGGCGGCGGGCGGGCGGCCCGGGGCCGCGCCCCCCTCCTTGGCGGGGGGCGCGGCGGTGTCGTGACGGGTGGCCATGCGGCTCACTGGTCCAGGTTGTTGTCGATGGTCTTCGTCGCCGTCTCCCAGGCCTCCTTCGCGGACTTGCCCTTCGTGACGAGGATGACGCCGTTGTCCGTCAGACCCTGCTGGATGATCTGGTCCTTCGGGCCGATCACCTGGACCGGGATCTGCTTGGCGGCCTCGGCGAAGATTTCACCGATCGGCGCGTCGCCGGTCATGTCGTTCTTGGCGCCCGTGACCTCGGGGCTGTCGAAGGCGGCCTGCGCGCTCGGGAAGCTGCCCTGCACCTTGAACAGCTTCGCTTGCTGCTCCGGCGCGGTCAGCCAGGCGACCAGCTTCTTGGCCTCCTCGACGTTCTTGCCGTTCTTCGGCACGGACAGGAAGGAACCGCCCCAGTTGCCCGACTTGGGCGCCACGGCCACGTCCCACTTGCCCTTGGCGTCGGGCTGCGACTTGCCCTTGATGTAGCCGAGCATCCACGGCGGGCACGCCATCGCGGCGAACTTGTTGTTCGCGATCGTCTGGTCCCAGGCCGGCTGGAACTGGGTCTGCGCGCCGACCAGGCCCTTCTCGGCGGCCTCGGCGGTCAGGTCGAAGGCGTTCTTCACGGCCGGGTTGGTCTTGTAGATGACCTTGCCGGAGGAGTCGTAGAACTTCTCCTTCTCACTGCTGAGGATCGCGTTGATCAGACCGCCGGGGGAGTCCATGAAGGTCGTGCCCTCGGGGCCGTTCTTCTTGTACCGCTCGCCGACGTCGACGAACTTGCTCCAGTCGCCCGCCCACAGCTTGCCGACCTCCGCGCGGTCGCTGGGCAGACCGGCCTTCTCGAACAGGTCCTTGCGGTAGCAGATCGCCATCGGGCCGATGTCGGTGCCGAGGCCGATCGTCTGGCCGTCCTTGGTGGTGGCCTGCTGCCACTTCCAGTCCAGCCAGTCGGCCTTGTTCACGCCCGAGACCTTGGACAGGTCCTCCAGCTTGGCGGCCTGGGTGTTGACGATCTCGGCGATGTTTCCGACCTCGACGGCCTGGACGTCCTGCAGGCCGCTGTTGGTGGTCAGGTGGTTCAGCAGCGCCGGGTAGTAGTTCTCGTTGCGCTCGACGACGTTCTCGGCGATCTTGATCTTCGGGTTGAGCTTCTCGTACTCGGCGTAGAGACCGGCTTCCTTGAAGCCCATGGTGCCGAAGAGCCCCAGCGTGATCGTGGTCTTGCCCTTGCCGCCGGACGACGAGCCGGAGCTGTCGTCTCCACCGTCGTCGGCACAGCCGGCCAGCAGTCCGGTGCCCAACGACGCGACGGCCGCGAGGGCCAGCGCCTTGCGGGCGGTTCGGATGCGTGCTCGCATGTCGTCCTCCTGTTGCCCTGACGTGCCGACCCCCCGGCCAACTGCATTGTTGGACCCGTTTTTACTCGCTGCGGCTCGGGCGGGGAACGTGCGGGTTGTGTATGTGTCAGGTACTGTGGGAGCGCTCCCACCAGTGATGTGTTGAAGGTTCGCGGGTCGGAGCGGGGGTGTCAAGGGACCGGACAGGGAGAGATGCGTTCAGTTATCGGGACGTTAACTGGACCGGGGTGGGGTTCCTTTGGGTGCCTGGTCGGCAGTATCGCGCCAGTCGGGGTGCCGGCGGCACCGGTGTGCGGGCCGGAAGCGGAAGGCCCAGGGCGGCAAGCCGCCGGTACGGGTCACCGGAGCCTACGAGCCTGTTAAATTCCAGGCCAGTCGCAGAGTGCGGGTCTGTACGGGAAGGCGGAGCCCATGGCAAGCCACGGAGCGCGGGGCCGAAGCGGTGGCCGGCCCACCCTCGAAGAGGTGGCGGCGCGCGCCGGTGTCGGCCGCGGCACGGTCTCCCGGGTGATCAACGGCTCGCCCCGGGTCAGCGACGCCACGCGCGCGGCCGTCGAGGCGGCGGTCGCGGAGCTCGGCTACGTGCCCAACACCGCGGCGCGCGCCCTGGCCGCCAACCGCACGGACGCCATCGCGCTGGTCGTGCCCGAGCCGGAGACCCGGTTCTTCGCCGAGCCGTACTTCTCCGACATGCTCAAGGGCGTCGGCTCGGAACTGTCCGAGACGGAGATGCAGCTGCTGCTGATCTTCGCGGGCAGCGACCGGGAGCGGCAGCGGCTCGCGCAGTACCTGGCGGCCCACCGGGTGGACGGCGTCCTGCTGGTCTCGGTGCACGCGGACGACCCGCTGCCCGACCTGCTGGCGCAGCTGGAGATCCCCGCGGTGATCAGCGGCCCGCGTTCGGCGGCGGAGAGCCTGCCGTCGGTCGACTCGGACAACTACGGGGGCGCCCGCCAGGCCGTGGAGCATCTGCTGTCCGGCGGCCGGACCCGGATAGCCCACATCACCGGCCGCCGGGACGTCTACGGTGCCCAGCGCCGTGTCGACGGCTACCGCGCGGCGCTGAGCGACGCGGGGCACGAGGTGGACGAGTCGCTGATCGAGAGGGGCGACTTCACGGAGGAGGGCGGCCGCCGCGCGATGGCGGCGCTGCTGGAGCGCCGGCCGGACGTGGATGCGGTGTTCGCGGCCTCGGACGTCACCGCGGCCGGTGCCCGCCAGGCGCTGCGCGAGGCGGGGCGCCGCATCCCGGACGACGTGGCGCTCGTCGGCTACGACGACTCGGCCATAGCGCGCCACCTGGACCCGCCGCTCACCAGCGTGCGCCAGCCCATCGAGGAGATGGGCCGCCGGATGATCGACCTGTTGCTCACGGAGATCGCCGACCGCCGCCCGCTCGCGTCCCGGGGACTGGAGCGCCGGCAACTGGTCCTGGCCACGGAGCTGGTGCCGCGGTCGTCGTCGTGAGGCCGGGGCGCCGCCGGTGGGGTCAACGGCGCCTGTAGTGGGCGGGGTTGCCGCAGGGAGGACACGACGAAGGGGCCGACCCGGTCTCCCGGGTCGGCCCCTTCGTCATCGAGGGTGAGTGACGGGACTCGAACCCGCGGCATCCTGGACCACAACCAGGTGCTCTACCAGCTGAGCTACACCCACCATGGCCGGCTTGGAGATCAGTGTGTTCCCCGACCGGCCGAGAAAAAGTGTACAGGGTCCGAAGGGGTGCTCGCGCCCGACTTTCCGGGCGGCCCCCGACGGGCCCCTCGCGTACTTACTGAGCAGGCAGGACGTGCTTCGCCGCGATCGTCTTCGCGGTGTCGGAGTCGGGCCCGGGCTGCGGGACGAAGACGGCCTCGCGGTAGTAGCGCAACTCGGCGATGGACTCGCGGATGTCGGCGAGCGCGCGGTGGTTGCCGTTCTTCTGCGGACTGTTGAAATACGCCCGCGGGTACCAGCGGCGGGCCAGCTCCTTGATCGACGACACGTCGACGATCCGGTAGTGGAGGTAGTCCTCCAGCGTCGGCATGTCGCGCAGCAGGAAGCCGCGGTCGGTGCCGACGGAGTTGCCGCACAGCGGGGCCTTGCCCGGCTCCTTGACGAACTCCCTCACGTACGCCAGGACCTGCTCCTCGGCGTCCTCGAGCGTCGTGCCGTTGGGCAGCTCGTCGAGCAGTCCGGACGCGGTGTGCATCTGACGCACCACCTCCGGCATCGTCTCCAGCGCCCGCTCCGGCGGCCGGATGACGATGTCCACGCCGTCGCCGAGCACGTTCAGCTCGGAGTCCGTGACGAGGGCGGCCACCTCGATGAGCGCGTCGTCCGACAGCGAGAGGCCGGTCATCTCGCAGTCGATCCACACCATGCGATCGTTCATGTCCCTAACCTTACGGCGCCCCGGCCCGGGCTGAACCGACCGAGCGGGAATGACGGGCGGGGGTGGTGGGGGCAGTGGGGCGGTGTGGCGGGAAGTCGTCCTGTGGCGGCTGGGGTCTCGGCACCTGCCGGGGCCGGCGCGGAGGGGCCGGTGCGGAGGGGCCGGCGCGGAGGGGCCGGCGATCGAGGGTGCTCCGGCCGGGTCGGCGCCTGGCGCGGGGTGGCGAGCTCACCGGGTGCGGGTCCGGGTCGGGCCGGGAGTGGCCGCGGGATCGTGGGCGAGGCCGGGCCGGGAAGGTCGGCCGGGAACGGCGGGGCCGCGTGGCGTGGTGGTGCCGGCGGGAGGGGCCGGGCGGGGGCAGGCCGTGAGGTCCGGTGGGCGTGTGTCGGCAGGGGCGCGTCGCCGCGATCCGCCCGCGACTGCGCGGAGCCGGGCAGGGAGAAGCCGCGGGGCCCGCGAGGAGGGGCGCTCCTCGCGGGCCCCGTCGGCCGTTCACGTCGCGCTGCGCTGGCCCGGGAGGCTGGCCGACAGGGCCGAGGACGCTCCGACCGCGCTCGCGGCCGCCGTGCGGCGGGACTGGAGCGGAACCGGGTGCTCGGGATGCAGCGGGGCCGGTGGCTGACCGGACTGGCCGGGGTGCCCGCCGTGCCCCGGGTGGCCCTGCGTGCCGGGCCCGGAACCGCCCGGGGCGGCCTCGGTGTCCTGGGGCCGCTCGCCCTGCGGGCGCCGGGCGCGGTACGCCGCGCGGTACGCCGCCGGGGACGAGCCCAGCTGACGGCGGAAGTGGCCGCGCAGAGCCACCGGTGAGCGGAAGCCGCAGCGGCCCGCCACCTCGTCCACCGAGTAGTCCGACGTCTCCAGCAGGCGCTGCGCCTGGAGCACCCGCTGCGTGATCAGCCACTGCAGCGGCGCGCTCCCGGTCAGCGAGCGGAAGCGGCGGTCGAACGTACGCCGGCTCATGTACGCGCGTGCCGCCAGGGTCTCCACGTCGAACTGCTCGTGGAGGTGTTCCAGCGCCCAGGCGACGACCTCGGCGAGCGGGTCGGCGCCGATCTCCTCGGGTAAAGACCTGTCGAGGTAGCGCTCCTGCCCGCCGGACCGGCGCGGTGGGACCACCAGGCGGCGGGCCAGGGCCCCGGCCGCCTCGTTGCCGTGGTCCGTCCGCACGATGTGGAGACAGAGATCGATTCCGGCCGCCGTGCCCGCCGACGTGAGCACGTCGCCGTCGTCCACGAAGAGTTCCCGTGGATCGACGTGCACGGACGGGTAGCGCTTGGCCAGCGTCGGCGCGTACATCCAGTGTGTCGTCGCCGGGCGGCCGTCCAGCAGGCCCGCCGCCGCGAGGACGAAGGCGCCGGTGCACAGCCCGACGATGCGGGCACCCTCCTCGTGGGCGCGGCGCAGCGCGTCGAGCGCCTCGTCCGGTGGCGGAGAAGTGATCGAGCGCCAGGCCGGCACGACGACCGTGCCCGCGCGCGAGATCGCTTCCAGGCCATGCGGTGCGGTGAGTTCCAGGCCCCCTGTGGTCCGCAGTGGGCCGTCCTCGCCGCCGCACACCAGCAGTCGGTAGCGCGGCACGCCGGCGTCCTGGCGGTCAATCCCGAACACCGACAACGGTATGGAACTCTCGAAGATGGGGCCGCCGCTGAACAGCAGCACCGCGACGATCTCCTTGCGGCGTCGCCCGGAGAGTTTCCGGGCCGCGGCTTCCGGCGCGGCAGTGGAGTCGTGGCTCATACTGCTAAGCCCCCCTCGGTGGTCGCGGCTCCTCGGTTGTGTCGCTCCTGCACGTTTCCCCTCGGTCCTGCACGAGTCCCCCGCCGTAGACAGTCAAGATCGAATCTACTGTGTCCCGTCGTGCCGAAGTGGCCGGTTCGGCACTCGGCACATTGTCGACTTGGCAACTTGGCGTGAAGCATTCGATCACGAAGCGTTGCACTCGTGGGGCGTGCAGGGAAGTGCGCCTTGTCGCGGTGGCCAATCCACGTAGGGTGCGCAGGGCCCCTGAGGTCCTTTCCGTGCAGGTCGAACGGGGGTTGGGGGGTGTTTCGGCAGGGGGATGCGGGGGTGCCGGAAGTTGGCTGAAAACCGACGCGTGCGTGCGCGGAAACCGGTCAACCGACCGGTGTATCTCCTCCAGTGTGCCGTCCGCCCCGGTGCGACCCTGTTCCGGTGCGGTGGTGCCGGCCCCGGTGGGGCGCCCGGTCCTCGGCGGCCAGACGGGCGGCGCCGCGCTCGGACTGGCGCAGCAGGACGCGGCAGGCGCCCGTGACGGCGGCGAGCCCGAGGGCCGTGCCGACGGCGCCGGCGAGCGAGGCGCCGTAGGCGAGGAGCACGGCCGGGACGAGCAGGCAGCTGAAGGCCGCCCAGCGGACCACCTCCGTGGCGCTGTCCCGCGGCGGCGGGGTCGCGCGGCCCGCCTCGGAGGCGGGACGGGGTCCGGACATGGTGGGCTCCCTGTGGCGTGGCTCACGGGGTTCAACGCGCGGCCGGGGCGTCGGTCACTGTGCGGCCGGATCACCCCCGCGGGTACCGGATCACCCCTGCGGATAAGTGAATCCCGTGCAAACCGCCTGTACAGCGCAGCAACCATTGCGTTACGGGCGTCGGCTCGTGCATGCTCCCTGGAACCCGCACGCACGGCGGGCGGGATCTGGGCTAAGGAGGCGTGCCGCCGTACCCTTGGGGGTATGAGCTCGGGAAGACCATTCCCGGACACAGCTCCGCCGCTCACCGCTGCACTCGTCAGCGAGCTCCGCTCGCGGGCCACCCATAAAAGGATCACAACGCCGAGACAGCCATGGCCGGTCACGAATTCTTCGAACCCGCGGACCGCAAGCGGCCCGTCGCCGATCCCACGGCGGCCGAGCCCCTGGCGGCGGATGAGCCACGCCATTCCTGCGATCCCGCCTTCAAGCACGGGGTCGTGGTCGGCTTCGACGGCTCCACGTCCAGCGAGCGCGCCCTGGCCTACGCGATCGGCATGGCCCATCGTTCCGGGTCGGGCCTGATCATCGTCCATGTCGCCAACCGGCTGCCGACCACGGTGTGGGCCGGCTGTGAGCCGCCGGTGTTCGTGGACGTCCCGGACCACCGCACGGAGGTGCTCGGTCTGGAGCTCGCCTGTGCGGACTACCTCGCCGAGGTGCCCTGGATCCTGGTCGAGCGCGGCGGCGACATCTGCCACGAACTCGAAGAGGTCGGGCGGGAGTACGAGGCCGACGCCATCGTCGTCGGGTCCACGCACGGCATCGTGGGCCGCATCTTCGGCTCCGTCGCGGGACGGCTCGCCAAGCGGGCGCAGCGGCCCGTGGTCGTCATCCCCTGATCGCGCCGCAGTCGGCCGACTCCCTTGTGCGACGCGTGAATCTACTCACGCGTAGAGGTGTTTGTGCTCTTGTGAAGGGCATATACGGGACACCGCACCACTGCACGAAGGGAGCCCGCCGTGGACGAAGACGTCTCCGCGGGAAGCGGAATCACGATCGTGGCCGGTCGACTCGCCCTCGGAATCACCCTGTTGGCCTTCGGTCTGGGGAACACCGCCGTGATCGACGGTGTGTCGGCCGCTGACGCGGCGTCAGTCGCCCGGTACGTGGGCGGAGTCGCCCTCTTCGTCGCCGGACTGGTGGCTCTGCGCGAGGGTGACGCCGCCGGTGGTACGGCGTTCTCCGTACTCGGGGCGCTGTGGTTCACCTGGGCCGTGACCGAGGTCGCCTCCGGTAACGAGGCCGGGCTGTTCCTGCTGTTGTTCGCCCTGGCGGCGCTGTCCCTCACGCTGGCGGGCGGGGATCGGCTCGGCCGGGGCGTGTACGGGCTGTTCTTCGTGTCGCTGCTGCTCCTCGCGGTCGCCGCGTTCGCGGAGAACGACGGGCTCGCGAAATTCTCGGGCTGGTTCGCCGTCGCCGCGGGTGCGGTGGCCTGGTACGCCGCGACGGCGGCGTTGGCGCACTGGCCGACGGCGCTTCCGCGACGCGCTGCGGGCCGGGGTGTGACGGCCACCGGTTAGCCGCGCCGGCCGGGGAGTTGGGCGGCTCCCCGGCGATGAAGACGGACCCCCGCGTACCCTGGCGGCACGTGGGGGTCCGTCCTCGCTGTTCGGCCGGTGCGGGTGCGCGGGGGTTGTTCGCGCCCACGCGGCGGAGCCGCACATCGATACAGCCCCGCGCCCCGAGAAGAGGCTCCTTTACTCCACCGTCACCGACTTGGCCAGGTTCCTCGGCTTGTCGATGTCCCTGCCCAGGGCCAACGCCGTGTGGTAGGCGAGGAGCTGGAGCGGGATGCCCATCAGGATCGGGTCCAACTCGTCCTCGTTCTTCGGGACGACGATCGTCTCGTCGGCCTTCTCCTGGTACTGGTGGGCCACCGCGAGGATCTTGCCGCTGCGGGCCTTGATCTCCTCCATGGCGGCGCGGTTCTTCTCCAGCAGATCGTCGTCGGGGACGATGGCGACCGTGGGCAGGGCCGGCTCGATCAGGGCCAGGGGGCCGTGCTTGAGCTCGGAGGCCGGGTAGGCCTCGGCGTGGATGTACGAGACCTCCTTGAGCTTCAGGGAGGCCTCGCGCGCCACCGGGTAGCCCCGGACGCGGCCGATGAAGAGCATCGAGCGGGCGTCGGCGAACTGCTGGGCCAGCTTCTTGACGTCCTCCTCCTGCTCCATGATCTCGGCGATCTGCGCGGGCAGCCTGCGCAGGCCCTCGATGATCCGCTTGCCGTCGCGGACCGAGAGGTCGCGGGTGCGGCCGAGGTGCAGGGCGAGGAGGGCGAAGGCGACCGTGGTGTTGGTGAAGCACTTGGTGGAGACGACGCAGACCTCGGGGCCGGCGTGCACGTAGATGCCGCCGTCGGCCTCACGGGCGATCGCCGAGCCCACCACGTTCACCACGCCCAGGACGCGGGCGCCCTTGCGCTTGAGCTCCTGCACGGCGGCCAGCACGTCGTAGGTCTCGCCGGATTGGGAGACGGCGACGTAGAGGGTGTCGGGGTCGACGACCGCGTTGCGGTAGCGGAACTCGGAGGCGGGCTCCGCGTCGGCGGGGATGCGGGCCAGTTCCTCGATCATCTGGGCGCCGATCATGCCCGCGTGGTACGAGGTGCCGCAGCCGAGGATCTTCACGCGGCGGATGCGCCGGGCCTCGCGGGCGTCCAGGTTGAGGCCGCCCAGGTGGACGGTGGAGAAGCGGTCGTCGATGCGGCCGCGCAGCACGCGGTCCACGGCGTCGGCCTGCTCGTGGATCTCCTTGTGCATGTAGGTGTCGTGGCCGCCCATGTCGTAGGAGGCGGCCTCCCACTCGACGGTGGTGGGCTCGGCCGTGGTGCGGGTGCCCTCGGTGGTGTAGGTGCGGAAGTCGTCGGCCTTGAGGGTGGCCATCTCGCCGTCGTCGAGGGTGACGATCTGCCGCGTGTGGGCGACCAGCGCGGCGATGTCCGAGGCGACGAACATCTCCTTCTCGCCGATGCCGAGGACGACCGGGGAGCCGTTGCGGGCCACGACGATGCGGTCGGGGAAGTCGGCGTGCATCACGGCGATGCCGTACGTGCCCTCGATGAGCCGGAGGGTCTCGCGGACCTTGTCCTCCAGCTTGGTCGCCTGCGAGCGGGCGATGAGGTGGACCAGGACCTCGGTGTCGGTCTCGGAGAGGAACTCGACGCCGTCCGCCTCCAGCTTGCGGCGCAGGTCGGAGGCGTTGTCGATGATGCCGTTGTGGACGACGGCGACCTTGCCCTCGGCGTCCAGGTGCGGGTGGGCGTTCACGTCGGACGGGGCGCCGTGGGTGGCCCAGCGGGTGTGGGCGATGCCGGTGGTGCCCTTGAAGCGGGCCGGGACCTTGGCCTCCAGGTCACGGACGCGGCCCTTGGCCTTGACCATCTTCAGGCCGGACGTCTTCGGGGACGTGACGACGATGCCCGCGGAGTCGTAGCCGCGGTACTCCAGGCGCTGCAGGCCCTCCAGGAGCAGGGGCGCGACGTCACGCTTCCCGATGTAACCGACGATTCCGCACATGTATACGTATTCCTAGCCGTAGACGATGCGCCGCAGCTGCCGGAGCGAGAGCTCCGGCGGGGCCACCGCGCGGTACTTGAGGTCCGCCTCGATCCGTTCGAAGATCGCCGCGTTGACCAGGCCCTGGGCCTGGAGCTCGCGGTGGCGGCGACGGACGTACTCCTCGGTCGTCTCGTCGAAGTAGGCGAGCACGTCCTGGATCACGCGCAGCGCCTCGCCCCGGCTGAGGGCGGTGGACCGCGTCAGATGATCTACGAGTTCGTCGTGCACTCGCTAGATCCTGGGGTACCGGCGACGCTTTCGCAAGAATTCTGCCCGGATTCGGGCAAGCGCCTGTGGGAGTTCTTTGGGAGACGTTGAACCGGTCATGAGGGCCTGTTCGTGAGGCGTCCACCGGACGTCCCGCATCCCGGAACCGTGGCCTGGTCCCGGGTGCGCTACCTCGACCACTCCTTCCTGCGCGTGGACGTCACCCCCGCCCCGCAGGGACGCCTCGCCACCCTGACGGTGCGCGGCATCGCCGAGAGCGGCGGGGAGCAGGTGGACCACTCCACGGTGGCCCGCCGGGCGAAGTAACACCCGCGCGGTTCCATCGCGAGGAGCTACATCCGCTTGAGGACCGCCTGCTTGGCCAGCGCGAACTCGTCGTCCGTGAGCACACCCGTGCGGTGCAGCTCACCGAGCTCGCGCAGCCGGCGCAGCAGGGCGTCGTGGTCGTCCTCGGCGGAGGCGACCGGAGGGGAGGGCGGTTCCGGTCGCGCGTCCGCCACGCCGTCGGCGGCGGCCCGGGCCGGGTGCGGAAGCCGGGCCTGGACCGCCGCGGCGACCAGCGCCATCAGCGGGTCCTTCCTGAAGCCCCACAGCTCCACGGCGTTGGGGTCGTATTTGGGCGGAGTCCTGGACGGCGCGTTGCGCACGGCGAAGCGGAGGCAGCCGTTCTCCAGGCCCACCGCCGGGTGCCACTCCACGCCCGTGATGTCGGTGAGCGCGAGCGTGCGCACACCGGCGGCGGCCTTGGCGTCCTCCGTCTTCCAGTTCCACTCCAGGCGTATGCGCTCACCGTCGAAGCTCGCGGTGCCGTCCCCGGCGGCGACCGACAGCGGCACGGCCGGGCCCGGCAGCAGGTACTCGGTGACCGGGCCGGACGGCACCTGGTCCAGCAGGAGCGCGTTGCGGACCTCGTCCGTGAAGTACTCGGCGACCCCGTAGCGGTCGGACTCGACGATCAGCTGGTACGGGTCGTGGGGCTCGGTGAGCCGCCCGCCGGTCGCGTGCAGCAGCGGGTCGGCGCCGTCACGCAGGCGCAGCCGCAACCGGCCGCTCTTCTTGCCCTGCTCCAGCGAGATGCCCGCCAACGCCCGCAGCGGGACGATAAGTTCACCCAGTTCCCTGCGCAGCAGACTGACGTTCTTGTCCCGCCCCGGGGTCAGCCGCAGGGCGTCGCCGTCGAAGATCCACGAGCCGTCCTTCTGGATGATTTCCGCCATGGGGTGGATTGTTTCACCCAAGTCCCGGGATAGTGGTCCAGACCTCTTGGAGCTCAACGGCTCACGGAAGGGACGGTTTTGTGAGAGACGGTCTTGTCAGACAGCGCCACAGAACACTTCGCCTTCTCGGCTCCCTGCTGCTCGTCGCGGTGGGCGTCGGCGTCACCCAGGCCGCCCCGGCCCGGGCGGCGGACCCCACCCCGCTCGACCGGGTCGTCCCCGCGCCGGCCTCGGCCGAGCCCGGCGGCGCCCCGTACCGGATCACCCGCGGAACGCACATCCGCGTCGACGGCTCGCGGGAGGCGCGGGGTGTCGCCGAGTACCTCGCGGACCTGCTGCGGCCCTCGACCGGCTACCGCCTGCCGGTCACCACGCACGGCCGGGGCGGCATCCAGCTCCGGCTCGCGCACGGCGACTTCGGCGCCGAGGGCTACCGCCTGAACAGCGGCGCCCGGTCCCTCACGATCAGCGCCAGGACCCCCGCGGGCCTCTTCCACGGCGTGCAGACCCTGCGCCAGCTGCTGCCCGCGGCCGTCGAGAAGGACACCGTCCAGCCCGGCCCCTGGCTGGTCGCCGGCGGCACGATCGAGGACAGCCCGCGCTACGGCTGGCGCGGTGCCATGCTCGACGTCTCCCGGCACTTCTTCACCGTCGACCAGGTCAAGCGGTACATCGACCAGCTCGCCCTCTACAAGATCAACAAGCTGCATCTGCACCTCAGCGACGACCAGGGCTGGCGCATCGCCGTCGACTCCTGGCCGCGCCTGGCGACCCACGGCGGCTCCACCGAGGTCGGCGGCGGTCCCGGCGGCTACTACACCAAGGCGCAGTACAAGGAGATCGTGCGCTACGCCGCCTCCCGCCACCTGGAGGTCGTCCCCGAGATCGACATGCCCGGCCACACCAACGCCGCCCTCGCCTCCTACGCCGAGCTGAACTGCGACGGCGTGGCCCCGCCGCTGTACACCGGGACCGAGGTCGGCTTCAGCTCGCTGTGCGTCGGCAAGGAGATCACGTACGACTTCGTCGACGACGTGATCCGGGAGCTGGCCGCGCTCACCCCGGGCAGGTACCTGCACATCGGGGGCGACGAGGCGCACTCCACCAGCCACGAGGACTACGTGAAGTTCATGGACCGGGTGCAGCCGGTCGTCGCGAAGTACGGCAAGACGGTGGTCGGCTGGCACCAGCTGACCGGGGCCACCCCGGCCAGGGGCGCCCTCGCGCAGTACTGGGGGCTGGACCGGACGAGCCCGGAGGAGAAGGCGCAGGTCGTGAAGGCCGCGCAGAGCGGGACGGGGCTGATCCTGTCCCCGGCGGACCGGGTGTACCTCGACATGAAGTACACGAAGGACACGCCGCTGGGGCTGTCCTGGGCGGGGTACGTCGAGGTGCGGCGGTCCTACGACTGGGACCCGGGGGCGTATCTGCCCGGGGTGCCGGCCGGTGCCGTGCGGGGCGTGGAGGCGCCGATGTGGTCGGAGACCCTGGAGGACTCCGGGCAGATCGAGTACATGGCGTTCCCGCGGCTGCCCGGCGTGGCCGAGCTGGGGTGGTCGCCGGCGGCCTCGCACGACTGGGAGCGGTACAGGGTGCGGCTCGCCGCGCAGGCCGAGCGGTGGGACGCCCTGGGGATGCAGTGGTATCGGTCGCCGCAGGTGCCGTGGGGTGCGCAGTGATGTGTCCGCGGGCCGGCGGGGGCTGAGCGCGCAGTTCCCCGCGCCCCTGAAAGACAAGGCGATGACAGGCACCCCGGAGGACCGTACTCCGGGGTGCCTGTCCGTCCGGATCAGAACTCCGCGATCGGGTTCTTCAAGTTGCCCACCAGCTGCAGGGCGCCGGACGGGTCCGCGAGGTCCACCATCTGCTGGTTGTTGCGCAACTGCAGGCGGTTCAGGCAGGACAGGGCGAACTCGGGGGCGAACATGTCGTACTGCTCGAACTTGTCGGCCAGTTCGGGCGCCGACTCCTGGTAGGCGCGGGTGACCTCCGCGACCGTGCGCCAGAAGTCGTCCTCCTGGATGATCCCCTCGGTGGCGAGGTTCGCCGCGAGGAAGCGGAAGAAGCAGTCGAAGACGTCCGTGAAGATCGACAGGAGTTTCTTGTCCTCCGGGACCTCCACGCGCAGCCGCTCCACCGTGGGCGGCAGCACCGCGTCCGGGTCCATGACCGCGATCTCCTCGGCGATGTCCTTGTAGATCGCCCGCTGCACCACCCCGTCCTTCAGCACGAGGATGACGTTCTCGCCGTGCGGCATGAAGACCAGGTCGTAGGCGTAGAAGCTGTGCAGCAGCGGGGTGAAGTACGCCTGGAGGTAACGCCGCAGCCACTCCGTGGGGGCCAGACCCGACCGCTCGATCAGCGCGCCCGCGACGGAGGCGCCCTGGTCGTCGACGTGGACCAGCGAGGCCATGGTGGCCAGCTGCTCGCCCTCCTGGAGGGACGGCACCGGGCTCTCCCGCCACAGCGCGGCCAGCATCTTGCGGTACGGCGAGTAGCGGTCCGTCGCCTGCTCGTACTCCAGGTGCCGGTAGCCGACCGCCGCGCGCTCGCGGATGATCGACAGGCCCGTGGACTTCAGCACCGGGTCGCCCTCGATGAGCTGGGCCAGCCAGTCGTTGATCGCCGGCGTGGCCTCCATGTAGGCCGCCGACAGACCGCGCATGAAGCCCATGTTGATGACGGACAGGGCCGTCTTCACGTAGTGCTTCTCGGGGCTCGTCCGGTTGAAGAAGGTCCGGATGGACTGCTGGGCCAGGTACTCGTCGTCGCCCTCACCCAGGCACACAAGGTGCCCGCGGGCGACCTCGGCGGCGAAGGTGACGGAGAGCTTGTTCCACCACTGCCAGGGGTGGACCGGGATGAGCAGGTAGTCGGCCGGGTCCAAATCCTGCTCGCGCAGGACGCCGTGGAAGCGCTCGACGGTCTCCTCGCCCAGCTCCTGCCGTACGAAGGACTCGTACTCGATGCCGACGCCGGCCGTGAACGCGGCCCGCGAGCGGTGGGCCGCCAGCCAGACGAGCCGGACGGGGCTCGCCGTCTCCGGGGCGTACGACAGGTACTCGTGGATGCCGAAGCCGAGCCGTCCGTTGTTGGCCACGAAGCAGGGGTGGCCCTCGGTCATCGAGGTCTCGATGGTCTGGAAGTCGGCGCGGGCCAGCTCGGCCGCCGTCGTCCTCGGCTTGGTGAGCTTGTAGCAGGTGCCGGAGAGGGTGGAGGAGATCTCCTCCAGGTAGACCGGCAGGATGCTGTCGCTCAGGCCGAGGGACTCGCGCAGCTCGATGAAGAAGTCCAGTGCGGCGAGCGGGAGTTCGGTGCCGTCCCGGTGGCGGGTGATCGACTCGGCGTCGACCTGCCAGTGGTCCAGGGCGCGGACCGTCGCGGCGAAGGCGTACCGGGTCTGGCCGTCGTCGCTGCGGACGACGTAGGTGCCCTCGGCGGTGGCCTCCGGTGTGATGAGGCGCTCGTGCGCGAACTCGGCGAGCGCCTTGCGGATCATCAGGCGGTTGGCCCGCGCCCAGCGGTGGGGGGACAGATGCGCTACGGCGTCGGACAGGGTCATACGGCTACTCCTCGGGCGGCCAGGAACTGTGCGCGCGTGCAGAAGCTGAGCAGGGCGCGCTTCTCGGGCTTCTGGATCTCGCGCTCGGGTACGAACCCGACGGCCTCGTTCAGCGCGTGGACGGCCTTGTTGGCCACGTCGGGCTCGACGACGACGCGCTGCACCGCCGGGTCCTCGAAGAGGTGCTCCATCACGGCGGTGATGACGGACCGGGTGAAGCCGCGCACGGGCGTGTCGGTCGGCGGGGTGAGGAAGTGCATGCCGATGTCGCCCGGCTGCGGCTCGTACAGGCCCACCAGCTCGCGGTGGGCCGGGTCGTACTTCTCCATCAGGAAGGCGGGAACACCGTCCCGCAGGCCGAGTTCGGCGTGGTGGTGCTCGTCGGCCGCGATCTCCATGTAGGCGCGCTCGACGTCCTCCAGTCGCGCGTCCTGCATCATCCAGAACGCGGCCTTGGGGTGGGTGACCCACGAGTGCAGGAGCTCGGCGTCCTTCAGCGGGTCGAGGGGGCGGAACGTGAAGGTCATACCGAGAACTCCTGGAACGCGATCGTCTTCTCCACCGGGTAGTACTCGGTGCCGAGCAGCTCGCGGATGATGTACGCGTTCCGGTAGGGGCCCATGCCCAGGTCGGGGCTGGTGATGCTGTGGGTGTGGACGCCGGCGTTCTGCAGGAAGACGCCCCGGCCGGTGACGTCGATGGCGTAGTTGCGCGCCACGTCGAAGTTGCCCCGGGAGTCGTAGCGCAGACGGTCGCGGACCGGCTTGAGGAACTCCGGCTCTGCGTAGCGGTAGCCCGTGGCCAGGATCAGCCCCTCGGAGGTCAGCACGAAGTCCTTCTCCTGCTCCTCCTGCCGGAAGGACAGCGTGTACGTGCCGTTCTCGTACGAGGCCGCGTTCAGCGCGGAGTTGGTGAGCAGCCGCGTCGGGACCGGGCCGCCGAGGTTCTTCTGGTAGAGCAGGTCGAAGATCTCGTTGATCAGGTCCCCGTCGATGCCCTTGAACAGGCCCTTCTGCTCGGCCGTGAGGCGGTAGCGGGTGGCCTCGGGCAGCTCGCGGAAGTAGTCGACGTACTCGGGGGACGTCATCTCCAGCGTGAGCTTGGTGTACTCCAGCGGGAAGAAGCGCGGGGAGCGGGTCACCCAGTTCAGGCGGTAGCCGTGGACGTCGATCTCGCTGAGCAGGTCGTAGTAGATCTCGGCGGCCGACTGGCCCGAGCCGACCAGCGTGATGGAGTCCTTCTTCTGCAGCTCCGCCTTGTGCTGGAGGTAGCGGGAGTTGTGGATGAAGTCGCCGCCCAGGCCCTGGCAGGCCTCGGGGATGTGGGGCGGGGTGCCGGTGCCGAGGACCAGGTGGCGGGCGCGGTAGGTGTCCCCGGTCGTGGTCCGCACGACGTAGACGTCGTCCTCGTGGGTCACCTCCGTCACCGTCGTGCCGAAGCGGATGCTGCTCAGTTTGCTCGCGGCCCAGCGGCAGTAGTCGTCGTACTCGACCCGCAGCGGGTAGAAGTTCTCCCGGATGTAGAACGAGTACAGCCGGCCCTTCTCCTTCAGGTAGTTCAGGAAGGAGTACGGCGAGGTCGGGTCGGCGAGGGTGACCAGGTCCGACATGAACGGCGTCTGGAGGTGGGCGCCGTCGAGGAACATCCCCGCGTGCCACTCGAAGTCGGGCTTCGACTCCAGGAAGACACCGTCGAGTTCGGCGATGGGCTCGGTCAGGCAGGCCAGGCCGAGGTTGAAGGGGCCGAGCCCGATGCCCACGAAGTCATGGGTGGTGGTCGGGTTGTCAGGACGCGCGGTCAAGGGACTCTCCCAGGTACTGCTCGGCGTGGCCGGCGATCAGGTCGAGGACGGCGGCGATGTCGGACGCCCGCGTCTCGGGGTTCAGCAGGGTGAACTTCAGGTAGTGGCGGCCGCCGACCTTGGTGCCCGCGACGATGGCGTCACCGGAGGCGAATAGGGCCTTGCGGGCGTAGAGGTTGGCGCGGTCGATCTCGGCGGGGTCGGTGACGTTCGCCGGGATGTAGCGGAAGACCAGGGTGGACAGGCTCGGCTCGACCACCACGTCGAAGCGCGGGTCGGCGGCGAGCAGCCTCCAGCCCTCCCGGGCCAGTTCGCACACCTCGTCGAAGAGCTGCCCGATGCCGTCGGCGCCCATGGTGCGCAGCGTCATCCACAGCTTGAGGGCGTCGAAGCGGCGGGTGGTCTGCAGGGACTTGTCCACCTGGTTGGGGATTCGTTCCTGCACCATGCGACGCGGGTTCAGGTACTCGGCGTGGTATGTGGCGTGACGCAGCGTCGCGGCGTCCCTCACCAGCACGGCCGACGAACTGACGGGCTGGAAGAAGGACTTGTGGTAGTCGACGGTGACCGAGTCGGCCCGCTCGATGCCCGCGATGCGGTCGCGGTGCTTCAGCGAGGCGAGCAGGCCGCAGCCGTAGGCGGCGTCGACGTGCATCCAGGTGCCGTACTGCGCGGCGAGTTCGGCGATCTCGGGCAGCGGGTCGATGGAGCCGAAGTCGGTGGTGCCGGCGGTGGCGACGACGGCCATGGGGACGAGGCCGTCCTGCGCGCAGCGCTCCAGTTCCCGGGCGAGGGCGACGGTCTGCATGCGCTTGTCGTGGTCGACCGGGATCGACACCACGGCGTCCTGGCCGAGTCCGAGGAGCTTGGCGGACTTCTTCACGCTGAAGTGGCTGACCTCGGAGGCGAAGACGCGCAGTTTCGCCAGGTCCTCGGTCTTGGCCTCCTCGCGGGCGAGCAGCAGCGCCTGGAGGTTGGACTGGGTGCCGCCGGAGGTGAACACGCCGTCGGCGTTCTCGCCGAGGCCGATGCGGGCCGTCGTCCAGTCGATCAGTTTCCGCTCGATGAGCGTGCCGCCGGCCGACTGGTCCCAGGTGTCCAGCGAGGAGTTGACGGCGGACAGGACGGCCTCGCCCAGCACGGCCGGTATGACGACCGGGCAGTTGAGGTGGGCCAGGTAGCGCGGGTGGTGGAAGTAGATCGCGTCCCGGAGGTAGACCTCCTCCAGTTCGTCGAGCACCGCGGTGGTGTCGTGCAGCGGCTGGTCGAGGTCGATCTCGTCGATGCGGGGAGCGAGGGCGTCGACGCTGACGCCGGTGAACGGCCGGTCGGTGGCGGCGATTTTGGCGGCCACCCGCTCGACTCCTTCGGTCACGGAGCGGCGGTACTGCTCCGCGGTGGTGTCGTTGAGCAGGTGCGAGCGCATGTGGGGGTCCTCCGGTGGGGACAGTCCGGTGCGGGACAGGAGCGGGCTGCTTCGCGTTTAACGCAGGTAAGGCTAACCTAACTTCGATCACGGGAAACCGGCCTCTGCCGTGACCGTGGTCACTCAGGTCGCGGCGGGGGAAAGCAGGCCGCCGGTCATCCCTCGGCGCGCAGCTGCTCCTCGGTCACACCGCGGCGCCAGTACCCGACGAACGTGACCCGCCGCCGGTCGATCCCGCGCTCGCGCACGAAGTGGCGGCGCAGCTCCTTCACGCACCCGGACTCGCCGGCGATCCAGACGTACGGGCGCTCGGCGGAGGGAAGCCGGGCCGCGCGGAGGGCGTCGAGGGCCATGGGGGACCCCTCGGCGCCCTCCCGCTCCCGGACGAGCCAGGTGATCTCGGCGTCGGCCTCGGTCACCAGGTCCTGGATGTCCCCGGCGCGCGGGACCTCCAGCCAGACCCGGGCACGGGTGCCGGCCGGCAGCGACTCGACGATGGCCGAGGCGGCCGGCACGGCGGTCTCGTCGCCCCAGACGAGAACGAGGTCGGTGTCCCCCGGCGGCCGGAAGCGGATCGCCCGGTTATCCGCCACGGCCGGGCCGAGCAGCAGCACCCGGTCCCCGGCGGCGGCCCGGGCGGCCCAGCGGGAGGCGGGACCGGCCTGGACGCCGGCGCCCGGCTCGATGCCGTGCAGGGCGAAGTCGATGTCGATCTCGTCCGGATCGCGGCGCAGTGCGCGCAGCGTGTACGACCGCATCACGGCCCGTACGTCGTCCGGGAGTTCACGCCAGCCCTGCCACCAGCCGTCCCCGAGCTCCAGCGGCACGACCGGCTCGGGCTGCCCGGGGTGCGGCAGGAACAGCGACAGCGACTGGTCGCGGCCGTCGGAGTGGAAGGCGTGCAGATCGGGCCCGGTGAAGGTGACACGGACCAGGGACGGCCCGAGCCGCCTCGTCCGCGCGACCTGGAGGGAGAAGAAGCGGAACGGGGCGGCTACGGCGGTGGTCATGGGTGGGCTCCTGAGTCGTCGTCAGGGTGTGGGGGTGCGCCCCCTCGGGGGCGCGGGGAACCGGCCGGCCGGCCTCGGCGGAGCGTGGCGCCGGCCGGGCGGATTCCTCGCGGCGCCGAGCGCCTAGCTGACCTTCTTCGCGGTCTCGATGGCCTTCGCCAGGTTCTCCACCAGTGGCACGCACTTGTCGTAGGACAGGATCGGCTCGGCCGAACGCGCGATGACCTGGCCGGCCTTGACCGCGGGCAGCTTCTTCCAGGTCGCCTCGGTGATGTCCGCCGGCTGGATGGCGGAGGAGCGGTCGTCCATCATGATGATGTCGGCCTTGTACTTGTCGACGTTCTCCCAGCTCAGGCTCTCGAACCAGCCGCCGCCCTCGGCCTTGGCCTTCTCCGGCGGCTCGACGAAGTTCACGCCGAGGGCCTTGAAGTACTCCAGGTCGATGGAGAGGTTGGTGCCGGAGACATAGAACAGCTCCTGGCTCGCGGAACCGGCCATCACCTTGATGTCGGGGTGTGCCTTGGCGGCCTTGCGCAGCCGCGCGGAGGCCTCCTCGAAGCGCTTCTTGGCGTCGGTGGCCTTGGCGGACTTCATGTCGCCGCCGAGGGACTCGGCCAGCTCCCACATGCGCTGCAGCGGGGCGGTGATCTGGCGGTCGTAGACGGAGATGCCGACGCTCGGGGCGAGCTTGGCGATCTTGTCCTTGGAGGCCTCGGGGACGTACCAGAGGGTGCCGGCGTCGTCGAACATCGTGGAGATCAGCACGTCGGGCGCGAGGGCCGCGTACTTCTCGACGTTGAACTGGTCCCAGGTGTTGCCGAGGATGGTCACCTTGCTGATGTCCATGTCGCCGGCCTGGACGTCGGGCTTGCCGTCCTGGGTCTTGGTGGGGCCGAAGACGCCCTTGACCGAGACGCCGTAGTCGTACAGGGCGGCGGCGACGCCGGTGAACGCCACGATGTTCGCGGGGGCCTTGTCGAGCTTGACGGTCTTGCCGCGGTCGTCCTTGACGGACCACGGGCCGGACTGGGCACCGGTCGTCGATTCCGAGCCGCCGTCCTCGGAGTCCTCGCTGCCGCACGCGGTCACGAGGGCGCCGAGTCCGAGTGCACCACCGGCGGCGAGGAGGCCGCGGCGGGAGAAGCGGGCGGTTCTGGCGTTCGACATGGGTGGGTCTGCTTTCATGCGTACGGAGCCACTGCGGGCGCGGCTGACAGCCGCCTGGCTGGAATCAGGCTTAGGTTAGCCTAACCTCAGATCTTGTCCAGAGGGACCCTGGTATCCGTGCCCGGGGGAGGGGGCGGGAATGCCGGGGGAGGCAGTGATCCGGATCACGAAGGGCCGGGCCTTTCCGGCCGCTCCGCCTACGAGTTGAGGCGCCGCGTCACGGCCCGGACCAGGTCGGTGCGGGCGACGCGCAGCGTGAACGCCTCACCGCTCTCCACCGCGGGCCTCGCGTACCAAGGGAGGCCGCGGCGGCGCCACTTGGCCGGGGCGAGGTTCAGGGGGGTGGACGGCAGCGGCACGGTCCACGGCCCGAGGTGAACGCGCCCCTCCCACAGCCCGGCGGGCAGCTCGGTGACCGGCACCCGCACCACGAAGTCACCGCCGGCCTCCGAGGCCGGGCGTGCGGGGAACGCGGTGCTGGCGCCGCGGCCGTCGTCCCGGCAAAGGTGCAGATCTTGCTCAGGAGCGGGTTGAAGTAGCTTGTTCGTGCTGGGCGAAACAGGGAGGTTGTTGTGCTGTGGCTGCCCCGTGGCGTCAGCCCGCACCGCAACGGAGGCTGCGCCCGTTCGCTGACGCCGCAGTGAGGGCTTAAGTGCCGGATACGCCACCAGCTTGGAGCTGGTGGCGTATCCGGCGTTTGTATGGACGGGTCAGCCGGCCAGCCCCAACTCCCGGGCGATCAGCATGCGCTGGACCTCGCTCGTGCCCTCGCCGATTTCCAGGATCTTGGAGTCGCGCCACATGCGGGCGACCGGGTACTCGTTCATGAAGCCGTAGCCGCCGTGGATCTGGGTCGCCTCGCGGGCGTTGTCCACCGCGACCGTGGAGGAGTGGAGCTTGGCGAGGGCCGCTTCCTTCTTGAAGGGCTCGCCCGCGACCAGGCGGGCCGCCGCGTCGCGCCAGGCGAGGCGGGCCGTGTGGGCCTTCATCTCCATATCCGCGATCTTGAACTGGATCGCCTGGTTCGCAGCGATCGGCTTGCCGAACGCGTGGCGCTCCTTGGCGTACTTGACCGACTCGTCGACGCAGCCCTGCGCCAGGCCCGTCGCCAGGGCGGCGATGGCGATGCGGCCCTCGTCGAGGATGCGCAGGAACTGGGCGTAGCCGCGGCCCTCCTCGCCCAGGAGGTTCGCCGCCGGGACGCGGACGTCCGAGAAGGACAGCTCGCGGGTGTCCGAGGCGTTCCAGCCGACCTTGGAGTAGGGGGCCGCGACCGAGAAGCCGGGGGTGCCCGTCGGGACGATGATCGAGGAGATGTGCGGATTGCCGTCGGGCTTGCGGCCCGTGACCGCCGTGACCGTCACCAGGCCCGTGATGTCCGTGCCCGAGTTGGTGATGAAGCACTTCGTGCCGTTGATGACCCACTCGTTCGTCGACTCGTCCAGGCGGGCCGTCGTACGGGTCGCTCCCGCGTCGCTGCCGCCGTCCGGCTCGGTCAGGCCGAACGCGCCGAGGAGTTCGCCCGAGCAGAGGCGGGGGAGCCACTCCTGCTTCTGCGCCTCGGTGCCGTAGCGGTAGATGGGCATCGCGCCGAGGGAGACGCCGGCCTCCAGGGTGATGGCCACCGAGGAGTCGACCCGCGCCAGTTCCTCCAGGGCCACGCCGAGGGCCAGGTAGTCGCCGCCCATGCCGCCGTACTCCTCGGGGAACGGCAGGCCGAACAGGCCCATGCGGCCCATCTCCCGGACGATCTCGTACGGGAACTCGTGACGCTCGTAGAAGTCGCCGATCTTGGGCGCCACGACCTCGTGTGCGAACTCCTCGACCGTGCGGCGGAGTTCTTCCAGCTCGGCGGGAAGGCGGTAGTCCATGGTGGTCACTGCTCCTCGGTGTCCTCGTGGGACAGGGCTCGGACGGTGCGGGACGGGCTGGGTCGGCCCAGATGGGCGGCCATCCACGTGCTCGTGGCGACGAGGCGGCCGAGGTCGATTCCGGTGTCGACGCCGAGGCCCCGCAGCATCCACACGAGGTCTTCGGTGGCGAGGTTGCCCGTCGCCGACTTCGCGTACGGGCAGCCGCCCAGGCCGCCCGCGGAGGCGTCGACCGTCGTCACGCCGTGCTGGAGCGCGGCAAGGGTGTTGGCGAGGGCCTGGCCGTAGGTGTCGTGGAAGTGGACGCCGAGGGCTGACGGGGGGATTCCCGCCTCGTCCAGGGCGACGAGGAGGGCGGCCACGTGGCCGGGGGTCGCCACGCCGATCGTGTCGCCGAGGCTCAGTTCGTCGCAGCCCATGTCCGTCAGGGCGCGGCAGACCCGGACCACCTGGGGGATCGGGACCGGGCCCTCCCAGGGGTCGCCGAAGCACATGGACAGGTAGCCGCGCACGTGGACGTCGTCCGCCTTCGCCCGGGCCACCACCGGTTCGAACATCGCCAGGGACTCGTCCACCGTGCGGTTGAGGTTGGCCTTGGCGAAGGACTCCGTGGCGCTGGCGAAGACCGCGACCCGGCGGGCGCCGAGCGTCAGGGCGCGGTCCAGGCCCCTCTCGTTCGGGACGAGGACCGGGAGGGCCACCGGGAGGTCGGCGACCATCGGGAACAGCGCTTCCGCGTCCGCCAGCTGGGGGACCCACTTGGGGTGGACGAAGCTCGTCGCCTCGATCGTCGTCAGGCCGGCGCCGGCCAGGCGGCGGATGAACTCCGCCTTGACCTCCGTGGGGACCGTCGCCTTCTCGTTCTGCAGGCCGTCGCGCGCGCCCACCTCGTGGATGCGGACGCGGGCGGGCAGGTCCCCGGCCGGGACGGCCATCGGGAGCCCCGGGACTGTCATGGCGCCGCCTCCTCGTTCGGTGCGATGACCGCCAGGACCTGGTCCATGGCGACCGTGGTGCCGGGCGCCACGTCCAGCTCGGCGACCTTGCCGGCGTGCGGCGCGGAGATGACGTGCTCCATCTTCATCGCCTCCACCACCAGCAGGCTCTGACCGGCGCTCACCTCGTCGCCGACGGCGACCTTGACGACGGTCACCGTGCCGGGCATGGGGGCGGTGAGGGAGTCGGCGCCCGCGTGCGCCGCCCGGGTGAGGGACGCGGCGACCGGGTCGTGGTCGCGGACGTGCCAGGCGTCACCGTCGCGGCCGAGCCAGTCGGCGGCGCGGTGGAAGGTGTGCCGGACGCCGTCCAGCGTGACGGAGACCCGGTCGTCGGTGACCGTGGCCGTGCCGCGCGGGGTGTACTCCAGCGGTTCCTGCACCCGGAGGTGGAAGGCGGGTGGTTTGCGGGCGCCGCCCAGGCGCCAGCCGCTCGGGACCGAGAAGGGGTCGGTCCAGCCGCCCGGCTCGGGCTTCAGGGCCTCCAGACGCACGGCCGCCGCCGCCTCGTAGACCTCCTCCGGCACGTCCGTGGAGACCAGGTCCTCCACCTCGCGCTCGACCAGGCCGGTGTCCAAGTCGCCGGAGACCACCGCCGGGTGGGCGAGCAGGCGGCGCAGGAAACCGGCGTTGGTCTGCACCCCCAGCGTGACCGTCTCCGCCAGGGCCGAGCGGAGCTTGCGCAGGGCCGTCGCCCGGTCCGGGCCGTACGCGATGACCTTGGAGAGCATCGGGTCGTAGAGACTGCCGACCTCCGTGCCCTCGGTGAGGCCCGAGTCGGTGCGCACGCCGTCGCCCTGCGGCTCACGCAGCCTGAGCACCGTGCCGCCGGAGGGGAGGAAGCCGCGGGCCGGGTCCTCGGCGCAGATGCGGGCCTCCACGGCGTGCCCGGTCAGGCGTACGTCCTCCTGCGTGAAGGCCAGGGGCTCCCCGGCCGCGACGCGCAGCTGCCACTCGACCAGGTCCAGCCCCGTGACCAGCTCCGTGACCGGGTGCTCCACCTGGAGGCGGGTGTTCATCTCCATGAAGTAGTACGACGACGGGTCGGTGCCCGGAACGATGAACTCCACCGTGCCCGCGCCCCGGTAGCCGCAGGAGCGGGCCGCCTGGACCGCCGCCTCGCCCATCGCGGCACGCGTCCGCTCGTCGAGCAGGACGCTCGGCGCCTCCTCGATGATCTTCTGATGGCGGCGCTGCAGGGAGCACTCGCGCTCGCCCAGGTGGACCACGTTGCCGTGGCCGTCGGCGAGGACCTGGATCTCGATGTGGCGGGGGCGGTCGATCCAGCGCTCCACGAGGAGCGTGTCGTCGCCGAAGGAGGCGCGGGCCTCGCGGCGGGCCGAGGCGATCTCGTCCTCCAGGCGGGTCAGGTCACGCACCAGGCGCATGCCCTTGCCGCCGCCGCCCGCGCTGGGCTTCAGCAGCACCGGCGCGCCCAGCTCGCGGGCCGCCTCGGCCAGCTCCGGGTCCCGGCCGCCGGGCACCACCGGCACCCCGGCCTCGCGGACCGTCTCCTTGGCGCGGATCTTGTCGCCCATCAGCGCGATCGCGTCCGCCGGGGGGCCGATGAAGACCAGGCCGGCCTCGGCGCAGGCGCGAGCGAAGGCGGCGTTCTCCGCGAGGAAGCCGTAGCCCGGGTGGACGGCCTGCGCGCCCGTGCGGGCCGCTGCCTCCAGCAGGCGCTCCACCGACAGGTAGCTCTCGGAGGCGGGGGCCGGGCCGATCCGCACCGCCGTGTCCGCCTCGCGGACGTGCCGCGCGTCGGCGTCCGCGTCGGAGAAGACGGCCACCGAGCGCACGCCCATCGACCGCAGCGTCCGGATGACGCGTACGGCGATCTCGCCCCGGTTGGCCACCAGCACTGTCTCGAACATCGTCGTCCGTCCCCTCACATCCGGAAGACGCCGAACTGGGGGTCACCCAGGGGCGCGTTGGCGCAGGCGGTCAGGGCCAGGCCCAGGACCTGACGGGTGTCCAGCGGGTCGATCACACCGTCGTCCCAGAGGCGGGCCGTCGCGTAGTAGGCGCTGCCCTGGCGCTCGTACTGGGCGCGGATCGGGGCCTTGAAGGCCTCCTCGTCCTCCGTCGGCCAGGACTCGCCGCGGGCCTCCAGCTGGTCGCGCTTGACCGTGGCGAGGACCGAGGCGGCCTGCTCGCCGCCCATGACCGAGATCTTGGCGTTCGGCCACATCCACAGGAAGCGGGGGGAGTACGCCCGGCCGCACATGGAGTAGTTGCCCGCGCCGTACGAGCCGCCTACCACGACCGTGAGCTTCGGAACGCGCGTGCAGGCCACGGCCGTGACCATCTTGGCGCCGTGCTTGGCGATGCCGCCCGCCTCGTAGTCCTTGCCGACCATGAAGCCCGAGATGTTCTGCAGGAACACCAGCGGGATGCCGCGCTGGTCGCACAGCTCGATGAAGTGGGCGCCCTTCTGGGCGGACTCGGCGAACAGGATGCCGTTGTTGGCGACGATGCCCACCGGGTGGCCGTGGATCCGGGCGAAGCCGGTGACCAGGGTCTGGCCGAACTCGGACTTGAACTCCGCGAAGCGGGAGCCGTCGACGACCCGGGCGATGATCTCGCGCACGTCGTACGGGGTGCGGGAGTCGACCGGGACCACGCCGTAGAGGCCGTGCGGGTCGACCTTGGGTTCGGTCGCCTCCGTGACCTCCCAGGGGGGTGTGCCGCGTGCGGGGAGGGTGGAGACGATCGTGCGGACGATGCGCAGGGCGTGGGCGTCGTTCTCCGCGAGGTGGTCCGTGACGCCCGAGACGCGGGAGTGGACCTCGCCGCCGCCGAGTTCCTCCGCCGTGACGACCTCGCCGGTGGCCGCCTTCACCAGGGGCGGGCCGCCGAGGAAGATCGTGCCCTGGTTGCGGACGATCACCGCCTCGTCGCTCATCGCCGGGACGTACGCGCCGCCGGCCGTGCAGGAGCCGAGGACCGCGGCGATCTGGGGGATGCCGGCGCCGGACATGCGGGCCTGGTTGTAGAAGATCCGGCCGAAGTGGTCGCGGTCCGGGAAGACCTCGTCCTGCATGGGCAGGAAGGCGCCGCCGGAGTCCACCAGGTAGACGCAGGGGAGGCGGTTGTCGAGGGCGACCTCCTGGGCGCGGAGGTGCTTCTTGACCGTCATCGGGTAGTACGTGCCGCCCTTGACCGTGGCGTCGTTGGCGATGATCACCGTCTCGCGGCCGCTGACCCGGCCGATGCCGGCGATGACTCCCGCGGCCGGGGCCTGCCCCTCGTACAGCCCGTCGGCCGCGAGCGGGGCGAGCTCCAGGAAGGGTGAGCCGGGGTCGAGGAGGGTGTCGACGCGGTCGCGGGGGAGCAGCTTGCCGCGGGCCGTGTGGCGGGCGCGCGCCTTCTCGCCGCCGCCCTGTGCGGCCGCGGCCAGCTTGGTGCGCAGCTCCTCCACGAGGGTGCGGTGCGCCTCCTCGTTGGCCCGAAAGGCCTCCGACGCGGGGTCTGCCGCGCTCGTGAGCTCCGGTGCCTCGTGCATCCTGCGGGTCCCCTCACTTGTTAATGAGCGTTAACGCATTTCCTCCAGGTTAACGACCGCTAACCTCCCTGTCTAGAATCGATTTCATGGCCACCAGAACCGACGCCCCCACCCGCCGTCAGCAGATTCTCAAGGAGGCCGCGCGGCTCTTCGCCGAACGGGGCTTCCACGGGGTCGGGGTCGACGAGATAGGCGCCGCGGTGGGGATCAGCGGGCCCGGGTTGTACCGGCACTTCGCGGGCAAGGACGCGATGCTCGCGGAGTTGCTGGTGGGGATCAGTGGGCAGTTGCTGACCGGGGCCAAGCGGAGGGTGGCCGAGGCGGACGGGGGTGGGGCGGGGGCTGAGGCGGTCCTCGACTCGCTGATCGAGGGGCATATCGACTTCGCGCTCGACGACCGGCCTCTGATCACCCTGCACGACCGGGAGCTGGATCGCCTCCGGGACAGTGACCGGAAGATGGTGCGGCAGCTGCAGCGGCAGTACGTGGAGCTGTGGGTGGGGGTGGTGCGGGAGGTGTACCCGGGGCTGGGGGAGCCGGCGGCGCGGTCGGCTGTGCACTCGGTGTTCGGGTTGCTGAACTCGACGCCGCATCTGGGGAGGGGTGGGTCGTTGCCCGGGCGGGCGGCTACGGCGGAGTTGCTGCATCGGATGGCCCGGGGGGCGTTTGCGGCGGTGGGGGTCTGAGGGGGCTTTGCCCACCCGCCCGCCCGACACGGTTGGCCAGGAGGCCGGCCTCGCCCCGGGGCTCCGCCCCGGGCCCGGGCGGGGCTTCGCCCCTGCGCCCCGGGGTCCCGCCCGTCCGTCCGGTGCGGCTGGACGGGAGGCTGCTCTTGCCTCGGGGGTGCTGCTCCGGACCCGGGCGGGGGCTACCCCCCTGTGCCCACCCCACCGTGACGAGCACCACCCCACCCCCACCCTGGACCCCCTCAATACTCGCCGGTATCTTTGGCTGAGCAAGCGCTTAGACAGAGGTCGTGGAGGTGGCGGCGTGCGCCGTACGGTGTTCAACGAGGATCACGAGGCGTTCCGGGAGACCATCCGCGCCTTCATCGAGGCCGAGGTCGTACCCGTGTACGACGAGTGGTTCGCGGCGGGCCAGGCCCCCCGTGACTTCTACTACAAGCTCGGTGAGCTGGGCATCTTCGGCATCAACGTGCCCGAGGAGTTCGGCGGCGCCGGCCTGGAGACGCACAAGTTCGAGGCCGTGCTGTACGAGGAGACCGCTCGCGCCGGTGTCCAGTTCGGCGGCTCCGGTGTGCACGTGCTGCTCGCCCTGCCCTACATCAAGATGCTGGCGACGGACGAGCAGAAGAAGCGGTACCTGCCGAAGTTCGTCACCGGCGAGGAGATGTGGGCCATCGCGATGACGGAGCCGGGCACCGGTTCCGACCTCGCGGGCATGAAGTCCACCGCCAGGCTCAGCGAGGACGGCACGCACTACGTCCTCAACGGCGCCAAGACCTTCATCACCGGCGGTGTGCACGCCGACCGGGTCATCGTCTGCGCCCGGACGTCCGCCCCGACCGCCGAGGACCGCCGCCACGGCATCTCCCTGTTCGCCGTGGACACCAAGTCCGAGGGCTACTCCGTCGGCCGCAAGCTCGACAAGCTCGGTCTGAAGACCTCCGACACCGCCGAGCTCGCGTTCGTCGACGTCAAGGTGCCCGTCGAGGACCTCCTCGGCGAGGAGAACAAGGGCTTCTACTACCTCGGCCACAACCTGGCCTCCGAGCGCTGGGGCATCGCCTTCGGCGCCTACGCCCAGGCCAAGGCCGCCGTCCGGTTCGCCAAGCAGTACGTGCAGGAGCGCACGGTCTTCGGCAAGCCGGTCGCGCACTTCCAGAACACCAAGTTCGAACTGGCCGCCTGCCAGGCCGAGGTGGACGCCGCCGAGGCCGTCGCGGACCGCGCGACCGAGGCGCTGGACGCCGGTGAGCTGACCCCCGCCGAGGCCGCCTCTGCGAAGCTGTTCTGCACCGAGGTCGCCCACCGCGTCATCGACCGCTGCCTGCAGCTGCACGGCGGCTACGGCTACATGAACGAGTACCCGATCGCCCGCCTGTACGCGGACAACCGCGTCAACCGCATCTACGGCGGCACCAGCGAGATCATGAAGACGATCATCGCCAAGGACATGGGCCTGTAAGGCCCCCGACACCGGCACGCGATCACTGGCCGGTACAACTACCTCATGAGCCAGGCACTACAGGACCTCCTCGATCTGCTCGACCTGGAGCAGATCGAGGAGGACATCTTCCGCGGCCGGTCCCGGTCCGCCGTCGTCCCCCGGGTCTTCGGCGGACAGGTCGCGGCCCAGGCGCTCGTCGCCGCCGGGCGGACCGTCCCCGCGGACCGGCCCGCGCACTCGCTGCACGCGTACTTCCTGCGTCCCGGGGATCCCGGCGCGCCCATCGTCTACACCGTGGATCGGATCCGGGACGGCCGTTCCTTCACCACCCGCCGGGTCGTCGCCGTCCAGCACGGCAAGCCGATCTTCCATCTGTCGGCGTCGTTCCAGGTGGCGGAGGACGGGCTGGACCACCAGGCGCCGATGCCCGCCTCGCCCGACCCCGCGACGCTCCCGACCGGTGAGGAGCGGCTGCGCGGCTACGGGCACCTCGACCCCGTGGTGGTCGAGCGGTTCCTGGAGGCCCGGGCCGCCGTCGACCTGCGGTACGTCGACGAGCCGCCCTACGGACAGTTCGGCGAGCCGCGCGAGCCGCACTCGCAGGTGTGGTTCCGGACCAACGGCAAGCTCGACAGCGAGATCGACGATCCGCTGCTCCACGTCGTCCTCGCCACCTACGTGTCCGACATGACGCTGCTCGACTCCGTGCTGCTCGCGCACGGGCGCGGCGGCTGGGCCGTCGGGGACGTCGTCGGGGCCTCCCTCGACCACGCGATGTGGTTCCACCGGCCGTTCCGCGCCGACGAGTGGCTGCTGTACGACCAGGAGTCCCCGTCCGCGCACGGCGGCCGGGGACTGGGGCAGGCCCGCATCTACACGCAGGACGGGCGGCTGGCCGTCACCGTGATCCAGGAGGGCGTGGTCCGCGTCCCCCGCGCCCGGGGCTGACCCGCCGGGCCCGCACCCCCGGGGCGGACCGGCTGGGCCCGCACCCCCGGACCTGCCGGGCCCGCCGCCCGGGGCCGACAAGGCCGGGCCCGCCGCCCGGCCTTCGGATCCACCCGGGCAGGGCCTAGGCGAGCCCCGCCTCAGCCAGCAGGTACGCCGTCATCGGGTCGTAGTGGCGAGGGCTGACCACGTGGTCGTCCAGAGGCACCGTGACCTGGACGGTGCCCTCCGCCTCGGCGAGGAACAGGGCCGGGTCGTTGCAGTCGGCGTAGCCGACGGAGTCCACGCCGTGCCGGCCCGCGTAGCCGGCCCAGCCGTGGTCGGCGACGACCAGGTCGGGCAGGGGACGGCCCGCACGCTCCATGGCCGTCAGGATCGCCTTCATCGGTTCGCCCGAGTGGGTGTGCCAGAGGGTGGCGCCGTGCTCCAGGACCGCCACGTCGGCGAACTGCACGACGTAGCCCTCCTCCGTCGTCAGGCCGTCCGGGATGACGACGATCTCGCACCCGGCCGCGCGCAGGGCCGCCGCGGTCGCGCGGTGCACGTCGAGCAGGCCGCCGGGGTGACCGGTGGCGAAGAGGACCCGCTGCTGCCCGTCCGCCGCCTTGCGCAGCCGCGCGGCCAGCCGCTCCAGGCCGGCCACGGTCAGCTCAGGGTCGATGGTGTCCTGGCCGTACCGGTGCCCGGGGTCGTCGTTCACCCCGACGCGTTCCGCCATCACCGCGAGGACGTCCTGCTCGTCGGTCCAGCGGTCGCCGAGTTCCAGGCCGAGCCAGTAGTGACGGTCGCCGTTCGCCAGCTTGCGGTAGTGGGAGAGGTTGTTCTCGCGGGGGGTGGCGACGTCGCCCGCGATGCGCGTTTTGACGAGGTGCTCGACGAGCTCGGCGCGGCTGGGTGTCCCGGATATCGGCATGGCATCCATTGTGAGGCAGCCGTCCGGGGGCGTCCCTGGCGTATCGAACGCTGGGACGTGCGTCACGTACTCAGAAGGACCCCGCTCGCGTACTCACCGGAAGGACCCCGCTCACGTACTCACCGGAAGGACCCCGCTCGCGTACTCCCCGGCAGCACCCCGCTCACGTACTCGCCGGAAGGATCCCCGCTCGTCTCCTCAGACGTGCCGCAGCGCGAACCACAGTTCCATGCGGACGTCCGGGTCGTCGAGGTCCGTCTCCAGCAGCCGCGCGCAGCGGGCGATGCGCTGGCGGACGGTGTTGCGGTGCACGGACAGGGCGACGGCCGTGCGGTCCCAGCTGCCGTGCAGGGAGAGCCAGGTGCGCAGGGTCTCGGTGAGCGCGGGATGCGCCGCGACGGGGGCCAGGAGGGCCCGGGCGTGGGCCGCCGCCTCCTCGCGGGCCACCAGGTCGGCCAGGGCGGGGCGTGCGCCGTGCCGGACCAGCGGGGCCCGGGTGGCGCGGGCCCGGGCCAGGGCGCGGGCGGCCTGGGTGTCGGCGAGGGGCCAGTCGGCCGGTGCGACGGCGGTGCTGACGCCCAGGGTCCAGCCGGGCAGCGGGGCGGGTGCCCGGCCGGCCGGGACCAGGACCCGGACGACGTCGCCGGCCGGGTCGACCAGGGCGGAGCCGAGCGCCGCCCCCAGCGCGGAGGCGGCGACCGGGTCGGGGGCGCCGTCCGGCTCCGGCCGTCCGTGCACGACCAGCCACCGCCCGCCGCCGAGCAGCCCGGCGACCTCCTCGGGGGACGCGCCCAGCAGCAGCCGTACCAGCGCGGCGGAATGGGCCGCTCCGGTGCCGCTGTGCTGCTCCCCGGTGAGGAGGGACAGCAGCACGGCGGCGACGGAGGCGATGGTGTGGTCCGTGGCCGCCCGGCGCGGGGCGGCGACCCCGAGCACGAAGCCGTGCCCGGCGCCGAGCGCGTAGCAGGCCAGGTGCGTGCCGGCGACGGTGTCCGTGGCGGAGGTGGGCGCGGGGCGGCCGGCGCCGTCCCCGGCGGGCCGGACCACCTCGGCCAGGCGGGCCAGCGCCGCACGCGTCACGGCGTCCGGTTCGCGCCCGCCGTCCGCGACCACCGCCCCCTCCGGACCGTGGAGCACCGTCCAGCCGCCCAGCCACCGGGCCAGCCCGCGCAGCACGGACGGGACCGGGTCGGGGCGGGACGCTGCGGAGGCGAGGCTCTGCTGGGCCTCGGTCACCCGGCGCAGCTCGGACAGGCGGGCCCGGGACATCAGCTGCCACACCGCGCGGGCCACGCCCGAGAAGGTGGTCTGCGGCGGGACCTCCAGCAGGGGCAGGCCGTGCGCGTCGCAGGCCTCGACCAGCGCCCTCGGCACCGTGTCGTGCACCGGGGCCACCCCGAAGCCGAGGGCCGCGCCGCCGGCCGCGACGATCCGGGACACGTAGTCGTCGAAGTAGGTGCCCGTCCCCGCCGCCTCCGGGACGTGCACGCCCGCCGTGAGCAGCAGCTCCCCGCCGAGCAGGTACGGGTACGGGTCGGCCATCTCCGAGGTGTGCACCCAGTGGACGACGGTGCCCGCGGCGGGCGGTCCCGCGATCTGCCGCAGCGCCAGCTCCTCGCGGGCCAGCAGGGCGGGCAGCTCCACCGGCGGGGTGGGTGGGACAACGGGCTCCGGCATGGTGTGCGTTCCCTCCATCCACAGCCACCTCGAATGGATGAAACGTACACTTCGCAGTCGCTTTCCGGCCACCTAGGGTCAGTCCTCGTCCCCCTCGTCCCCGGGCGAGCGAGCGCGTGCGAAGGAGGCCCCATGGCCGTCGACTACCTCGTGATCGTCGTCTATCTGGCCGGGATGCTGGCCATGGGCTGGTGGGGCATGCGCCGCGCCCGGTCCAAGAGCGAGTTCCTCGTGGCCGGCCGCCGGCTCGGCCCGGCCATGTACTCCGGCACCATGGCGGCGATCGTCCTCGGCGGCGCCTCCACCATCGGCGGCGTAGGACTGGGCTACCAGTACGGCCTGTCCGGCGCCTGGATGGTGTTCACCATCGGCCTGGGCCTGCTCGCCCTGTCCGTGTTCTTCTCCGCCCGCATCGCCCGGCTGAAGGTCTACACCGTCTCCGAGATGCTCGACCTGCGCTACGGCGGTGGCCGCGCCGGGGTCATCTCCGGGCTCGTCATGTGGGCCTACACGCTGATGCTCGCGGTGACCTCCACCATCGCCTACGCCACGATCTTCGACGTCCTGTTCGACATCGACCGCACCCTGGCGATCGTCCTCGGCGGCTCGATCGTCGTCGCGTACTCCACCCTCGGCGGCATGTGGTCCATCACGCTGACCGACATGGTGCAGTTCGTCGTCAAGACCGTCGGCGTGCTGCTCCTGCTGCTGCCCATCGCCGTCGTGAAGGCCGGCGGGTTCGGCGAGATGAGGGCGCAGCTGCCCACCGAGTACTTCGACCCGCTCGGCATCGGCGGCGAGACGATCTTCACGTACGTGCTGATCTACACGTTCGGTATGCTCATCGGGCAGGACATCTGGCAGCGCGTGTTCACCGCCCGCAGCGACCGCACCGCCAAGTGGGGCGGGACCGTCGCCGGCACCTACTGCCTCGTCTACGCCCTCGCCGGAGCCGTCATCGGCACGGCCGCCAAGGTGCTGTACCCGAAGCTCGGCAGCCCGGACGACGCCTTCGCGACCATAGTGAAGGACGAACTGCCCGTCGGCGTGCGGGGGCTGGTGCTCGCCGCCGCGCTGGCCGCCGTGATGTCGACCTCCTCCGGCGCGCTGATCGCCTGCGCCACCGTCGCCAACAACGACATCTGGTCCCGGCTGCGGGGGAGCGGCCGGAGCGCGCCGGCCGGCGACCACGACGAGGTGAAGGGCAACCGGGCCTTCATCCTGCTCATGGGCCTGGCGGTGATCGGCACGGCCATCGCCATCGACAACGTCGTGGAGGCCCTGACCGTCGCCTACAACCTCCTCGTCGGCGGACTGCTCGTGCCGATCCTCGGCGGCCTGGTGTGGAGGCGCGGCACGGTCTACGGCGCCCTGGCCTCCGTCACGGCCGGCGGAGTCGCGGTCGTCGTGCTGATGGCGACCCACGGCATCCTCGCCAACGAGCCCGTCTACTACGGTCTGCTCGCCTCGCTCGCCGCCTACGTGATCGTCTCGCTGGCCTCCCCGGCCACCGACGCCGCCGTCCTGGCCGCCTGGCGCGAGCGGCTCGCCGGGCGCTCGACCGAACTCGCGTCCGAACCGGTCCCGGCTTCCCAGTAGAGTCATACGGCAAGCAGTACATACGCGATGAAGCGTAGGAAAGAAGGCATTCCTCCAATGAGCAGCAACGAGACTCCCCGCGGGCCCGTCGACTCCTCCCGCGTGCCCCGGTACGCCGGTCCCGCGACCTTCGCCCGGCTGCCCCGGCTGGACGAGGTCGGCCGCGCCGACGTCGCCGTCGTGGGCGTGCCGTTCGACTCCGGTGTCTCGTACCGGCCGGGTGCCCGCTTCGGCGGCAATGCCATCCGCGAGGCGTCCCGGCTCCTGCGCCCGTACAACCCGGCGCAGGACGCCTCCCCGTTCGCCCTCGCGCAGGTCGCGGACGGCGGCGACATCGCCGTGAACCCGTTCAACATCAACGAGGCCGTGGAGACCGTCGAGGCCGCCGCGGACGACCTGCTCGGCACGGGCGCCCGGCTGATGACCCTCGGCGGCGACCACACCATCGCGCTGCCCCTGCTGCGCTCGGTCGCGAAGAAGCACGGCCCGGTCGCCCTGTTGCACTTTGACGCCCACCTGGACACCTGGGACACCTACTTCGGAGCCGAGTACACCCACGGCACCCCGTTCCGCCGCGCGGTCGAGGAGGGCATCCTCGACACCTCCGCGCTCTCCCACGTCGGCACCCGCGGCCCGCTGTACGGCAAGCAGGACCTCACCGACGACGAGAAGATGGGCTTCGGCATCGTCACCTCGGCGGACGTCTACCGGCGCGGCGCCGACGAGGTCGCCGACCAGCTCCGCCAGCGCATCGGCGACCGTCCGCTGTACATCTCCATCGACATCGACTGCCTCGACCCGGCCCACGCCCCCGGCACCGGCACGCCCGAGGCCGGCGGCATGACCTCGCGCGAGCTGCTGGAGATCCTGCGCGGACTGGCCTCCTGCAACCTGGTCTCGGCGGACGTCGTCGAGGTGGCCCCCGCGTACGATCACGCGGAGATCACGTCGGTGGCCGCCTCCCACACGGCGTACGAGCTGACCACGATCATGTCCCGCCAGATCGCCGCGGCCCGGAAGGACTCGGAAGCCAAGTGACCCACGACCACGACCTGGTGCTCCGCCCGACGCCCGCCCAGACGGAGGCCGCCCTGAATCCTCCTGACGGCCGCAACGGCGGAGACCTGGTCGTGGAGACCCTGGCCGCCCTGGGCGCGACGACCGTCTTCGGCCTGCCCGGCCAGCACGCCCTCGGCATGTTCGACGCGCTGCGCCGCTCCGACCTGCGCTACATCGGCCTGCGGGTGGAGAACAACGCCGGGTTCGCGGCCGACGCCTACGGCCGGATCACCGGTGAGGCCGCGCCGCTGCTGCTGTCGACCGGGCCGGGCGCGCTGACGTCCCTGCCCGCGCTGCAGGAGGCGGCGGCCGCGTCCGCGCCCGTGCTGGCGATCAGCAGCCAGGTCCCGACGGCGGGCCTCGGCGGCGGGCGCCACGGCTACCTGCACGAACTGCCCGACCAGGCGGCCTCGTTCCGGGGCGTGGTCAAGTCCGTCCACACCGTGCGCACCCAGTCGCAGATCCCCTCGGCGATCGAGGCGGCCTGGAAGTCGGCGCTGACCGCCCCGCACGGGCCGGTGTGGGTGGAGATCCCGCAGGACGTGCTGCTCGCCGGGACGGCGATCCCGGTGGTGACGGGCGGCGACGCCTTCCCCGAGGAGCTGCCGCCCCGCCCCGAGCTGACCGCCGTCGCCGCCGACCTGCTGTCGAACGCGGCCCGCCCGGCGATCATCGCGGGCGGGGGAGTGGTCCGCGCGGACGCCTCCGGCAAGCTGAGGCAGCTGGCGGAGCTGCTCCAGGCGCCGGTCGTCACGACCCCCGGCGGCAAGGGCGCCTTCCCCTGGAACCACCCGCTCTCCCTGCAGTCCTGGATCGAGGACCGGCACACCACCGACTTCCTGGAGGACGCCGACGTCCTGCTGGTCGTCGGCTCGGGGCTCGGCGAGCTCTCCTCGAACTACCACACGTTCAAGCCGCGCGGCCGGATGATCCAGATCGAGGCCGACCTCGGCAAGCTGGAGTCCAACCACCCGGCCCTGGGCATCCACGCGGACGCCCGCCTCGCGCTGCAGGCACTGCTGGAGACGGTGTCGCCCCGCGAGGACAAGGCGGCGGCGGACCGCGTCCGGGACGTGCTCGCGAAGGTCGCCGACCGCATCGCCGGCCAGGGCCTCACCCTGGAGCAGGACGTGCTGGCGTCCGTGCGCCGGGCGCTGCCCGCCGACTCCCCGTCCTTCTGGGACATGACGATCCTGGCGTACTGGGCCTGGTCGGCCTTCGACGCCAAGGGCCCCAACCACCTGCACTCCGCGCAGGGCGCCGGCGGCCTCGGCTACGCCTTCCCCGCGGCCCTGGGCGCGGCGGCGGCCGACCCGACCCGGCCGGTCCTCGCCGTCTCCGGCGACGGCGGCGCCCTGTACTCGATCGCCGAGCTGGCCACCGCCCGCCAGTACGACCTGGACGTCACCTGGCTGATCGTCGACGACGGCGGCTACGGCATCCTGCGCGAGTACATGACCGACGCGTTCGGCGAGGCCACCGCGACCGAACTGACCCGGCCCGACTACGTGGCCCTGGCCGAGTCCTTCGGCGTCCCCGGGATCCGCACCACCCCGGAGCACCTGGAGCAGGACCTCGCGAAGGCGCTGCGCACGCCCGGGCCGTCGGTAATCCTGCTCCCGGCCGTGCTGCGGATGTTCGCGCCGACGCATCTGGGCTGAGGCGGCGGCCGGACCGGCCGGGCGGAGTTTCCCGCTCCTCACATGGGAGGGCCAGGACTGGGCACCTGTGTATCGCCCATCCCAGCGAAGGGGAGCACATCATGGTAATCGCCGCCGTCATAGGCGTCTGCGTCGTCCTGGCCATCCTGGCCTTCCTCGTCCCCCGCCTCTCGCGCCATCCCGAACGCGGCACCCAGCGCACCCTCGGTGCCGGCGCCCGGGCCGGCGGCAAGGCGCCCGGGCCTCTGGGCCGGCTCTTCAGCAAGCCCTTCCACACCAGCTCGCGCGCGGTCGGCCGCAGCGGTTCGGCGGGCCGCCGCACCCGCGGCCGCCTGCCCTTCTGACCGGCGCGCCGGCACAGCGGGAGCGAGGACATGAACGCCGAAGACGCCGGCAAGCTGCTGGACGGGCTCACCGTCGACGACAGCAGACGCGAACAGCCGATCGTCCTGGACGCCGACGGGCGTCCCATCCGCACCTGGCGCGAGAACTATCCGTACGACCGCAAGGTGAGCCGCAAGGAGTACGAGCGGACCAAGCGCATCCTGCAGATCGAGTTGCTCAAGCTGCAGCGGTGGGTCAAGGACACCGGGGCGCGCCTGGTCGTCGTGTGCGAGGGACGTGACGCGGCGGGCAAGGGCGGCACGATCCAGCGGTTCATCGAGCGGCTCAACCCGCGCGGCGCCCGCGTGGTCGCGCTGGACAAGCCCACCGAGCGCGAGACGGGCCAGTGGTACTTCCAGCGGTACATCGCGCACCTGCCCACGGCCGGGGAGATCGTCTTTTTCGACCGCTCCTGGTACAACCGGGCCGGCGTGGAGCGGGTGATGGGCTTCTGCTCCAAGGACGAGTACGAGCTGTTCCTCGACCAGTGCCCGGCCTTCGAGCGGATGCTGGTCGAGGACGGCGTCCTGCTGGTGAAGTTCTGGTTCTCCGTCTCCCGCTCGGAGCAGCGCACCCGCTTCGCGATACGGCAGGTCGATCCGGTGCGCCAGTGGAAGCTCTCCCCGACCGACGTGGCCTCGCTGGACCTGTGGGACGACTACACCGAGGCGAAGGTCGACATGTTCCGCGCCACGGACACCGAGCACGCCCCCTGGACCGTCGTCAAGAGCAACGACAAGCGGCGTGCCCGGCTGGAGACCATGCGCAGTCTGCTGTCGCGTATCGACTACGCCAACAAGGACAGCGAGGCGGTCGGCACACCGGACCCGCTCATCGTCGGCGCCGCCGACACCCTCCTGGAGCCCGGTGAGGAGGACACCACGCTCTCGCCCACCCCGCTGTCCTCCGGCGCCGAGGGCCCCGGACGGCACCCGCAGCCGGACTGACGCTCCGGACGTGGGAGGGCCGGGGAGCATCGCCGCTCCCCGGCCCTCCCACGTCCGATGCTCACTCGGTGGCGGGGTCGGCGGGGCGGAAGCACGCCGTCACCGCCTTGCCGTGGCGCTGGCAGCGCATCTCCCAGTCGTCGGCGAGCTCCCGCACGATCGCCACGCCCCGGCCGCCGACGTCGCCCGGCTCCGACCGGCGCGGGCGCGGCAGCGTCGGATCCTCGTCGTGGACGCTCACGTGGAGGCAGTCGCCGTCCCAGGTGAGCGCCAGGTGGGCGTCGCTGTGCGCGTGGACGTGCGCGTTGGTGATCAGCTCGGAGACGGCCAGCACGACGGCGTCCACCGTGTCCGGCTCCGCTGCGGCCCACGGCAGGGACGCGAGACGCTCGCGCGTCCACTCCCGCCCGGCCCGTACGCCCTCGGACATGGGGAACGAATGTGCCCAACCCATCGCCTTCACCGTCACTGCCCCGACCTCATCTCCCTCGTCCACTGTTGCCGTGCCCCGGGCGAGTACCCGACAGCATCACCACCAGACATGCGGACGGCCTCGTACTGACGGACGGGCGACGGGAGTTCCCGCAGGGGGTCAGTGGAACCAGAACAGCAGCGTGTCCGGGGTCGTCCCGGGCCCCCGCGCGTTCTCCCACTCCTCGGCCTCGAACCGCATGACGTCGGTGAACCGGCGGGCCGCGTCGCGGAATTGCGGGTCGAGCCGGTCCAGCACGGACGCGTAGGCGTCGGCGAGCGCGGCGGCCCGCCGGGCCGGCAGGGTGCCGACGGCGGGCACCACGTGGCCCGGGTGGGGCAGGCGCAGCGGCGGGCCGCCGAACAGGAAGGTGCCGGGGAGCAGGTCGGACGGCACGCCGTGCCGGGCCAGTTCGTCGTCCAGGGTGTGGAACCACGACGGACGCCGCCAGGCACCCAGGTCCGTCGGGTCGGAGAAGTGCGCCGCGACGACCTGGTAGAAGGCGTAACTGTAGGCCGGGCAGCGGTCGGTGCTCGGAGCGCCCTCGATCAGCTCGTCCAGGGCCCGGCCGATGGACACGTCGAGCTCGATGCCCTGCTCCTCGAACCGGGCGTCGGTGCGCTGGCACTCCGCGCGGATCCGGGCGAGCGTGCGCTCCTGCTCCTCGGTCCGCTCCACCGCGGTGAGCAGCCGCACCACCGTTCTCATGTCGCCGGTGCTCATTTCGAGGCAGTAGCCCACCTGTGCTCCCCTTCAGCCGGTCGCCGGACACCGTGTCCATGATCGGGGACGCCGAAACGGCCCCGGACCGAGGGGCCGGGGCCGTTCGCCGGTGCGGGCGGGCGGCATGACGGTGTGTCAGCCGGCGTCGGACGGGTTCCACGGCTGGTGGCCGCTGTGCGGGAGCCGGCCGCCGCCTGGGAGACCGCACCGCGCCCGGTAACGAATCGCACAAGCGTTGGGCAACGCCTACAACCATTGCCCCGGGCCCGTGAGTCGACACGTGCATGACTTCTGGGACATCCCGCCGCGCGAGAGTGCTGGCGGCGACCGTGGGCACGGGCGTCCTCGTGCCGCTCGTCGCCGCCGCCACGCCCGCGGCCGCCGCCACGCCGGCCGTGACCTGCACCTCGGCCAAGGCCGGCCTGGCCACCAAGCTGACGAAGGACATCACCGCCGCGCTCGCCACCCGCAAGGGCACGGTCGCCGTCGGCCTCCACGACCGCAGCACCAGCACCACCTGCACCCTGCGTGCGGGTACCGCCTACGACTCGGCCAGCGTCGTCAAGGTCACCGTGCTCGCCACGCTGCTGTGGGACGCGAAGAAGACCGGCCGCTACCTCACCGACCGCGAGAACACCCTCGCGAAGGCCATGATCACCAAGTCGGACAACGCCGCGACCTCCACCCTGTGGAAGCAGCTCGGCATGACGAAGATCAAGGGCTTCCTCGCCGCGGCCGGCATGACCCAGACCAAGCCCGGCGCCGACGGCTACTGGGGCCTGACGCAGATCACCGTCACCGACGAGCAGAAGCTGCTCAAGCTCATCACCGGCGTGAACGCGGTCCTGAGCGACAACTCCCGCGCCTACATCCTCAAGCTGATGAGCCAGGTCGTCTCGTCCCAGCGCTGGGGCACGCCGTACGGAGTGCCCGCGGGCGTGACCGTGGCCGTCAAGAACGGCTGGCTGCAGCGCTCCACGAACGGCTGGCGGGTGCACAGCATCGGCGCGTTCAAGGGCGGCGGCCACGACTACACGATGACCGTGCTCACCCACGGCAACAGCACGATGAACTACGGCATCGCCACCATCCAGGCGGTCGCCAAGGTCATCCACCGGGACCTGGCGGCGAGCTGAGCCGGCGCTTCACCGCGCCGCCCACCGCGCGTCACCGACCGGTCCTACGGTGACGCCCATGCCCTTGAGAACCCACCTCGCCCTCCTCACGGCGGGCCTGGCGGCGGCCACGTGCCTGACCGCCGCCGGCCCCGCCCAGGCGTCGGCTCCCCACGCCTGTTCGCCGTCCGTGTCCATCGACCGCTTCTCGGACGCGCTCGACAAGACGACGTACGAGAACACCGTCGTCGGCAACCTCTCCGCGCTGGCCGTCGACCGGGACGGTTCCCTGGCCGCCCTCTCCGACCGCTCGTCCCTGTTCCGCCTGGACCCGCGGACGCTGCGGCCCAGGTCCGTGCTCCCCCTCACGGACGAGAACGGAGCCGCACTCGACTCCGAGGGACTGGTCGTGGACCGGGACGGCACCTGGCTCGTCTCCTCCGAGACCGAGCCGTCGGTACGCCGCTACTCCCGCACCGGCGAGATCCTCGACCGCCTCCCGGTCCCGGACGAGCTGCGCGTGGCCCCCGCCGGCCGGGGCCGGGCCAACGGCACCTTCGAGGGCCTGACCCTGCTGCCCGGTGGCCGCACCCTCGTCGCCTCCATGGAGTACCCCCTGGCCGGCGACCCGGCCGACACCGTCCGCTTCCAGACCTGGCAGCGCCAGGGCTCCCGCTTCCGGCTCGGCGCTCCGTACACCTACCGCACGGACCCGGGCCTCGGCGTCCCCGAGATCCGGGCCACTCCCGACGGCCGCCTCCTGGTCCTGGAGCGCGGCTTCACGGCCGGCGTCGGCAACACGGTCCGCCTCTACCTGGCCGACCCCCGCCACGGCATGCGCAAGACCCTGCTCACCGACCTCGTGACCTGCCCGGACCTGGGCGCCACGGCCAGGCAGCCCCAGCCGAACCCGCTCCTCGACAACATCGAGGCCATGACGATCACGGGCCGCACCAAGAACACCCTGAGGGTCCTGCTGGCCAGCGACGACAACGAGAACCCGGCCCAGACGACCCGCTTCTACGCACTGCGGGTACGCCTGTGATCACATCTCCCAGCCCAGCAGCGGGACACGGGCCCCGGTGAGCAGGGCCAGAGCCAGCACCGCCGACAGCAGCAGCACCGCGGCGAGCCGCAGCGCCAGGCGGGCGATCTCCGCCTCGCCGGACACCTGGCGCGGCGCGCTCGGTCCAGGTCGTAGCCCTCCGCGTCCATCGCGAAGGCCGGCACGCGCCAGCACAGGGCGGCGCACAGGCTCACCACGGCCTCGGCCGCAGCGAAGCGCGGCCGCCGTCCTGGCTGCACGAGGGAGAGGAGCATGATCGGACGACCTTGGCGCGGACCTACGTCCTCGGACGGGTGTTCCTCGGTCGCTGGTCGGGAAAGCACCGGCGCGGGATGAAATCCGCTGCCCGGCGCGTTGGTGCCTTCCGGCAGATCAGGACGGATGGAGGGTACCGGCGTGACACCGAAACGGGGATGGGCACGACGACTGTGGGCGTACGCGTGGCGCCGTCCGAAGGACGTCGTCCTCGCTCTCGGCTCCTCCCTCGCCGGCATGGCCGTGATGGCCCTCGTCCCGCTGATCACCAAGGTGATCATCGACGACGTCATCACCGACCACACCAGGTCCATGACCACCTGGGCCGGCCTGCTCGTCGGCGCCGCCCTGGTCGTCTACGTCCTCACCTACGTCCGCCGCTACTACGGCGGCCGGCTCGCCCTCGACGTCCAGCACGACCTGCGGACGGAGATGTTCGGCACGATCACCCGGCTCGACGGCCGCCGCCAGGACGAGCTGTCCACCGGCCAGGTCGTCGGCCGCGCCACCAGCGACCTCCAGCTGATCCAGGGCCTGCTCTTCATGCTCCCGATGACCATCGGGAACTTCATGCTCTTCCTGATCTCCCTGGTGATCATGGCGTGGCTGTCCGTGCCGCTCACCCTGGTCGCCCTGGCCGTGGCGCCCGCCCTGTGGTGGATCGCCAGGCGCAGCCGCACCCGGCTGCACCCCTCCACCTGGTACGCCCAGGCCCAGGCCGCAGCCGTCGCTGGCGTGGTCGACGGCGCCGTCAGCGGCGTGCGCGTGGTCAAGGGCTTCGGGCAGGAGGAGCAGGAGACCGGCAAGCTCCGGGACGTCAGCCGCAGGCTCTTCGCGGGCCGGCTGCGCACCATCCGCCTGAACTCCGTCTACACCCCGGCCCTGCAGTCCGTCCCCGCCCTCGGCCAGGTCGCGATGCTGGCCCTCGGCGGCTGGCTGGCGGTGCGCGGGCACATCACCCTCGGCACGTTCGTCGCCTTCTCCACCTACCTCGCGCAGCTCGTCGGCCCGGTCCGCATGCTCGCCATGGTGCTCACGGTCGGCCAGCAGGCCCGTGCGGGCACCGAGCGGGTCCTGGAGCTGATCGACACCGAGCCGTCCCTGACCGACGGCACCAAGGAGCTGCCCGCGGACGCCCCCGCGACCGTGGAGTTCGACGACGTCTCCTTCGGCTACGAACCCGGCCGCCCGGTCCTGGACGGCCTCTCCTTCGAGATCCGCCCCGGCGAGACCCTGGCCGTCGTCGGCTCCTCCGGCTCCGGCAAGTCCACCGTCTCCCTGCTCCTGCCGCGCTTCTACGACGTCACCCGCGGTGCCGTCCTGGTCGGCGGGCACGACGTGCGCGAGCTGTCCCTGGAGTCGCTGCGGTCCGTGATCGGGCTGGTCCCGGAGGACTCGTTCCTCTTCTCCGACACCGTCCGCGACAACATCGCCTACGGCCGCCCGGACGCCACCCAGGAGCAGATCGAGGAGGCCGCCCGTGTGGCCCAGGCGGACCGGTTCATCGCGGAGCTGCCCGACGGCTACGACACCACCGTCGGCGAGCACGGCCTCACCCTCTCCGGCGGCCAGCGCCAGCGCATCGCCCTGGCCCGCGCGATCCTCAGCGACCCGCGCCTGCTGGTCCTGGACGACGCCACCTCCGCCGTCGACGCCCGGGTCGAGCACGAGATCCACGAGGCGCTCAAGGGCGTCATGCGCGGCCGGACGACCCTGCTGATCGCCCACCGCCGCTCCACGCTGAACCTCGCCGACCGCATCGCCGTGCTGGACGGCGGCCGGCTCGCCGACATCGGCACCCACGAGGAACTCCAGGAGCGCTCGGCGCTCTACCGGCGCCTGCTCACCGACCCCGACGAACTGGGCGCGGTCTCCCCGGGCCACACCCCGCCCGCCTGCCCCCGGGAGGACGTCTCCGTACGGGAGGAGCTGGACGCCGAGTTCGACGCCGAGCGCGGGGTCACCCCGCGGCTGTGGACCGGCGACCGCGAGCGCAAGGACCCGGCCCTCGCCGAGAGCCCCGCCACCCCCGAGCTCCTCGCCCAGGTCGAGGCGCTGCCCCCGGCCACCGACGTGCCGGACGTCGACGAGGCGCGGGCCGTCCAGCCGGAGGAGTCCTACGGCCTGGGCCGGCTGCTGCGCGGCTTCGGGCTGCCGCTGCTGGTCAGCCTCGCCCTGGTCGCCGCCGACGCGGGCATGGGCCTGCTGCTGCCGGTGCTGATCCGGCACGGCATCGACTCGGGCGTCACGCAGGCCTCGCTCGGCGCGGTGTGGGCGGCGTCCCTGCTCGCGCTGGTGACCGTGGCCGTGCAGTGGGCGGCCCAGGTCGGCGAGACCCGGATGACCGGACGCACCGGCGAGCGGGTGCTGTACGCGCTCCGGCTGAAGATCTTCGCCCAGCTCCAGCGCCTCGGTCTCGACTACTACGAGCGGGAGCTGACCGGCCGGATCATGACCCGGATGACGACCGACGTCGACGCGCTGTCGACGTTCCTGCAGACGGGCCTGGTCACGGCCTTCGTCTCGGTCGTCACCTTCTTCGGCATCATGGGCGCCCTGCTGGTGATCGACCTGGAGCTGGCGCTGGTCGTCTTCGCGACGCTGCCGCCGCTGATCATCGCCACGTACTTCTTCCGCCGGGCGAGCGTGAAGGCGTACGAACTGGCCCGCGAGCGCGTGTCGGTGGTCAACGCCGACCTGCAGGAGTCGGTGTCCGGGCTGCGGATCGTGCAGGCGTTCCGGCGCGAGCGGGACGGCGGGCGGCGGTTCGCCGAGCACAGCGACAGCTACCGGCAGGCCCGCATCCGGGGCCAGTGGCTGATCTCCGTGTACTTCCCGTTCGTGCAGTTCCTGTCGTCGGTGGCGGCCGCGGCCGTGCTGATCGTGGGCGGGGCCCGGGTCGACGACGGCACGCTGGCGATCGGCTCCCTGGTCGCCTACCTGCTCTACATCGACCTGTTCTTCGCGCCCGTGCAGCAGCTCTCCCAGGTCTTCGACGGCTACCAGCAGGCGTCCGTCTCGCTGGGCCGCATCCAGGAGCTGCTCCAGGAGCCGACGTCGACGAAGTCCGCCGACGAACCCCGCGAGGTGCTGTCGCTGCGGGGCGAGATCGCCTTCGAGGACGTGCACTTCGCGTACGGCGACGACGAGGAGGCGCTCGTCGGGGTCGATCTGCGCATCCCGGCCGGGCAGACCGTCGCGTTCGTCGGCGAGACCGGCGCGGGCAAGTCGACGCTCGTCAAGCTCGTGGCCCGCTTCTACGACCCGACCGGCGGCCGGGTCACCGTCGACGGCGCCGACCTGCGCACCCTGGACCTCACCTCGTACCGGCACCGTCTGGGGGTCGTCCCGCAGGAGGCGTACCTCTTCCAGGGCACCGTCCGCGACGCCATCGCCTACGGCCGTCCCGACGCCACCGACGCCGAGGTGGAGGCGGCGGCCCGCGCGGTCGGCGCCCACGACATGATCGCCACGCTGGAGGGCGGCTACCTGCACGAGGTCGCCGAGCGCGGCCGCAACCTCTCCGCCGGGCAGCGCCAGCTGATCGCCCTGGCCCGGGCCGAGCTGGTCGACCCGGACGTGCTGCTGCTCGACGAGGCCACGGCCGCCCTCGACCTGGCCACGGAGGCGCAGGTCAACCAGGCCACCGACCGGATCGCGGGCCGCCGCACCACCCTCGTCGTCGCCCACCGGCTCACCACCGCCGCCCGGGCCGACCGGGTCGTCGTCATGGACCACGGCCGGGTCGCCGAGGACGGCACGCACGAAAAACTGCTCGCACGCGGCGGCCGGTACGCGCGGCTGTGGCGGACCTTCGTCGGCGCCGCCGAGCCGGAGGAGCCGGTCGGCGCCTCCCGTTGAGAGCCACTCACAGCGCTTCCGTAACGCCCGTGCAACCATCCGACATACGTCATGCGTCCGTACTGCCGTACGCCGATGGTCGCGGACGACGCGGTACGGGAGGACGACAGTGGACAGTGGAGCGATACGCCGGCGGCTCGCGCTCGGCCTGGCCGTGCTGACCGCCTCCGGCCTGCTCGCGGTCGTGGCGCCGGGCGAGGCCCAGGCCGCATCCTCCGCCTACTGTCCCGGCCGCAAGGTCCGCACGCTGCCGTTCTCCACCGGCACCGTGCTCGTCTACAAGCGCGGCGGCTACGTCTGCGCCGTGACGCTCGCCAAGCGGCCCGGCACGAAGCGCACGATGTCGGTGAGCGTGCAGGCGCGCGGCAACCGGCCGGTGGTCGACCAGGGCAGGTACGCGCACCACGCGGGCCCGGTGACCGTGCACGCCGGGCGCCGCTGCGTCTGGCTCAAGGGCAGGGTGGGGGCGGGGCGTTACAGCTCCGGCTGGATCCTGTGCTGACACAGGGTTTTCCCTATGTCCCCTGGTGCTCGGGTGAGTTGGTCCGCTAGCTTCCGGCGCACATCTGTCTCACAGGGGAGTGCGCATGCGCAAGGCGCTCAGATGGCTGCTGGCGCTCACGGTGCTCATAGGCACGTTGAGCACGGCCGGGGCGGCCACCGCCGCCGAGCCGGAGGCCGGCACCACTGACATCAAGGAGAGACTGCTCTCCGTACCGGGCATGAGCCTGGTCGAGGAGAAGCCGTACGCGGGTTACCGCTTCTTCGTCCTGAACTACACGCAGCCGATCGACCACCGCAAGCCGTCCAAGGGCACCTTCCAGCAGCGCGTCACCGTGCTGCACAAGGACGTCGCCCGCCCGACGGTCTTCTTCACCAGCGGCTACAACGTCTCCACGACGCCCCGCCGCAGCGAGCCCACGCAGATCGTGGACGGCAACCAGGTCTCCCTGGAGTACCGCTTCTTCACCCCGTCCCGGCCCCAGCCGGCCGACTGGTCGAAGCTGGACATCTGGCAGGCCGCCAGCGACCAGCACCGCGTCTTCAAGGCCCTGAAGGACGTCTACGGCAAGAAGTGGATCTCCACGGGCGGCTCGAAGGGCGGTATGACCGCCACCTACTACGAGCGCTTCTACCCCCGCGACATGGACGGCGTCGTCGCCTACGTCGCCCCCAACGACGTGGTGAACAAGGAGGACTCGGCCTACGACCGGTTCTTCGCCCGCGTCGGCACCGAGGAGTGCCGCGACCGGCTGAACGGCGTGCAGCGCGAGGCACTGGTGCGCCGCGAGCCGCTGGAGCGGAGGTACGCCGCCTTCGCCGAGGAGAACGGCCTCACCTTCACCACCATCGGCAGCCTGGACAAGGCCTACGAGGCGACCGTCCTGGACTACGTGTGGGGCTTCTGGCAGTACAGCCTGCTGTCCGACTGCGACCAGATCCCGGCCGACGCGAAGAACGCCACCGACGACGAGATCTGGACCTCCGTCGACACCATCTCCGGCTTCTCCGCCTACGCCGACCAGGGCCTGTCGAACTACACGCCGTACTACTACCAGGCCGGCACGCAGCTCGGCGCGCCGACGATCCACTTCCCGCACATCGAGAAGCGGTACATCCGCTACGGCTACCAGCCGCCGCGGAACTTCGTGCCGCGTGACATCCCGATGCGGTTCCAGCCGTCGGCGATGCGGGACGTGGACACCTGGGTCCGGCACAACGCCCGCCACATGCTCTTCGTCAACGGCCAGAACGATCCGTGGAGCGCGGAGCCGTTCCGCCTCGGCAAGGGCGCGAAGGACTCCTACGTCTTCACCGCCCCCGGCATGAACCACGGCGCCAACGTCGCGAGCCTGGTGCCCGAGCAGAAGGCGCTCGCCACCGCCCGCATCCTCGACTGGGCCGGTGTCGCCCCGAGCGCGGTGCAGGCCGACCCGCGGGCGGCGAAGCCGCTGGCGAAGTACGACGCCAAGCTCGACAAGCGGGACGTGCAGCGGGAGATGACGCTGCGGCCGTGATCGCGTGATCCCCTGATCACGCGTGATGGCGTGATCACCGCGCCCGGCCGCCGCTCACAGCGGCCGGGCGCACCCCACGGGCCGGTCCCCGCCGAGCCGGACGTACAGGGCCGTCGAGGCGGGGCAGTCGGCCCGGGCGGTGACCGCCCGCGTCACCTTGTACTCCGGTTCCCGCCCGCCCTCGCCGTCGCACGCGGTCTCGCGGACCTGGCCCTCGCCGGAGCTGTAGACGCAGTCGCCGACGATGGTGCGCGGCCCGCCCCCGCCGCCCGGATCGCCCGGGTGCGGCGGCTGGAGGTTGCGCATGCAGGCGTAGCCCTGCGGCACCGCCCCGTCGCCGTCCTCGTCGGAGGAGGGCCGCTGCTCGCTGATGTGCAGCACGAAGTCCGTGGTCGCCGGGCAGCGCGGCCCGTCCCGCACCGTGCCGTCGTGCCGCGTCACCACCCGCGCCGCCGCCCGTTCCCCCGCGCACGGCACCTCGGAGAAGCTGGTCGTCCCGAACGAGCTGCACTCGCCGACCGCCAGGAACACCGCCCCGTACCCCGACGGCCGCGTCGGCGCCGGCGACACCGTGGAGGTCCGGCCGGTCCCGGAGGCCGGCCCGCCCAGCCGGCCGTCCTCCGCAGTGCCCCCGGACGGGCTCTGGCACCCGGTCAGCAGCGCCCCGAACAGCACCAGCAGCCCCCACACCACCCCCGCCGCACTTCTCACACGCATCGCCGACCCCCCGAGTCCCTCGCCCAGCGTGACCCGCACGGGCGGGCGCACGCCAGGCACCTGGGGCGGTTTGCGCACCTTGGGGGTGGTGCGCCCGTTCCATGACGTACGTCTAGTACGTCAGCCCGTACCCGACCGGGTACAGCACCTGCTCCGGATCATCCGCCCGCTGCACCGGGACCGGCAGCCGCCCGCGCGGCTTCGCCCGTCCCGCGATCACCCGGGCGGCGGCCCGCAGTTCGACGTCGGTCCAGGAGTAGGCGGCCAGGAAGGCCGGTACGGACGGCAGGCGGGCCACGTCGTAGGGGTTGCGGATCGCGACCGCCACGACCGGCCTGCCGGTCGCCACGAGCTGCTCGACCAGCGCCTGCTGCGCGCTGCCCGCGGTGACGTTGTACGTGGCGGCCACCACCGCGTCCACCTCCCCGGCGGCGGCGACGGCCTTCGCGATCGTCGCCGCGGAGGGGGCGGTGCCGGTCGGCAGGGCGGTGGCCGTGAAGCCCAGCTGGGTCAGCGCGCCCGCGAGCACACCCGTGGGCGGACCGGTCGTGCCCGACGGAGAGGCCGGATCCGCGCCCACCACCAGCACCTTCGGGTGCCGGCGCCGGGACAGCGGCAGCAACCGCCCCTCGTTGACGAGCAGCGTGGTGGTCCGCTCGGTGATCCGGTCGGCCGCGGCCAGGTGCGCTCCGGTCCCGACGGTCCGGTCGACACCGGCCCGGCTGACGTACGGCGCGCGGAACAGTCCCAGCTTCGCCTTCAGCCGCAGGATCCGCAGAACCGATGCGTCGAGCCGCGCCTCGGTGAGCTCGCCCTCCCGTACGGCGGTCAGCACGGCGTTCCAGGCGAGGTCCAGGTCGGGCGGGTTGAGCAGCTGGTCCACGCCCGCCTTGAGCGCGAGCACCGGCACGCGGTCGTCGCCGTACTTGGTGCGGACGCCCTCCATGCCGAGGGAGTCGGTGACCACCACGCCGTCGTAGCCGAGGCGTTCGCGCAGGATGCCGGTGAGGATCGGCCGGGAGAGGGTGGCCGGGTCGCCGGAGTCGTCCAGGGCCGGGACCATCAGGTGTGCCGTCATGATCGAGTCGATGCCGGCGGCGATGGCGGCCCGGAACGGCGGGGCGTCCAGCTTCTCCCACAGCTCGCGGGTGTGCGTGATGGTGGGGAAGCCGGTGTGGCTGTCGACGTTGGTGTCCCCGTGTCCGGGGAAGTGCTTGGCCGTGGCGGCGACCCCGGAGCCCTGGTACCCGGCGACCTCGGCCGCCACCAGCGCGGAGACGGCCCGCGGGTCGGCGCCGAAGGACCGTACGCCGATGACCGGGTTGGCCGGGTTGACGTTCACGTCGGCGACGGGGGAGTAGTTCTGCCGGATGCCCATCGCCCGCAGCTCGGCACCCGCGATCCGGCCCAGCGCGCGGGCGTCCGGGCGCGACCCGCCCGCTCCGACGGCCATGGCGCCCGGGAACAGCGTGGCGGGCTTGCCGACCCGGGCCACGATGCCGTGCTCCTGGTCGGTGGAGATGAGCACGGGCAGGCCGCGCGGCAGGCCGAGGGAGGCCCGCTGGATGCCGTTGGACAGGTCGGCGATCTGGTGCGGATCGCGGGTGTTGTGCGCCCAGGCGAAGTAGATGATGCCGCCGACCCGGTACCTCTCGATCAGCTCGGCGGCCGTGCGGACGCCGAGTTCCTTGAGGTTGGCGTCGATGTCGGCCTGGTCGGGGGCGGTCGCGGAATGGCCGTAGACCCGCGTCACGAAGAGCTGTCCGACCTTCTCCTCCAGCGTCATGCGGGAGACGAGGGCCCCGAGCGCGCTGTCGTCCGGGGCGCCGGCCGCGGAGGCGGGCGCGGCGGCCGCGAGGGCGGCGGTGAGGCCGGCGCCGGCGGCGAGGAGGGTGCGTCTGGAGGGTTGTGCGGTGCTTCCCGTGCTTGCCGTGCCGGTGTCGTGCACGTGCGCTCCTTTGGGAGGTGATCCGCTGGGATCCGCTGAAGGAAACTTCCAGGAGATCACCAATAACCGGGAAGTTTCTGCCAGTCAAGGGAAAGCACAGTAACCAGTGAGGGGCCGCCACCGGCGCGGTTGGAGGGGGGCGCGCCGATGGCGGCGGTGCCGCCGGCCCCGGTACGGCGGAGAGGGTGGTCAGCGATCGCAGCCAGCAGCGAGGGCCGACACCGCACCGTGGTGACTCTCCGGCGGCCTGCGATTGGACGCCCCGCATCCGGTCCGGGTTCCCGACCCGGCCCGCATTTCCGCAAGTAGGGACGCGGGAGAACCGAGGGACGGACGGGACGGCGAGCCGGGCCCGGCCGGACGCCTCGACGAAGGGTCAGCCACGCGTACGCCTCGACGCGTTCGGCCAGTGTTCGGTGATGACCCGTACGGTCTCCGCGATGGCCGGTCGTCGGGCCGCTCCCGTTCGCCACAGGGCGTACAGGCGCCGCACCGGCAGCGGGTCGAGGGGCACCTCCACCACTCCGGCGGGCAGCGGCCCGCGTCCCAGCCGTGGGATGAGGGCGACGCCGAGTCCGGCCGCGACGAGGGCGACCAGGGTGGGGTTCTCGTCGGCCTGGTGCACGAGGTCCGGCTCGTGCCCGGCCGCGCGCAGCGTACGCAGCAGCCAGTCGTGGCAGACCCGGCCCGGCGGCTGGCAGATCCACCGCTCGCCCCCCAGCTCCTCCCGCCTCACGGCGTCCCGCCCGGCGAAGGGGTGCCCCTCGGGCACGAGCAGATCGCACAGGTCGTCCCCGATGAACGCCTGCTCCACGCCGGGCGGCGCGGGCAGGGGCGCGATGTCCCAGTCGTGCGCGACGGCGAGGTCGACGGCCCCCTTCGCCACCAGGTCGACGGACAGATGCGGGTCCAGCTCGGTGAGCCGCGCGTCCAGGGCGGGGTGTCTGCGGGCCAGCTCGGCGAGGACGCCCGGCATCAGCCCGCGCGCCGCCGATGCGAACGCGGCGACGGTCAGCCGGCCGGCCGGCCGTCCCCGCCGCTCCTCCAGCGCGGTCTCCGCCCGCTCCACGATGGCCATCAACTCCTGCGCCGCGACGACCAGTTGCCGTGCCTCGTCGGTGAGCCGGACGCCCCTGCCCGCGCGTTCCAGCAGGACGGTCCGGGTCTCCCGCTCCAGCTTGGCGATCTGCTGGGACACGGCGGAGGGCGTGTACCCGAGCGCGACGGCGGCGGCGCCGACGGTGCCGTGCACGGAGACGGCGTGCAGGGCGCGCAGCCGCTGGAGATCGAGCATGGGCCCTCCTCTGATCAGCGATGCTTCATCCAACCATGCAGGAATCATCGCTGGTGCTTCACGGTCGAAGGGCGCGATGCTCACGTCATGCGTCCCGCACACCTCACCCTCGCCGTCCTGGTCGCCGCCGTCTGGGGCGTCAACTTCACGGTCATCGAGATCGGCCTGGACCACTTCCCGCCGCTGCTCTTCTCCGCCCTGCGCTTCCTCGTGGCGGCGCTCCCGGCGGTGTTCCTCGTCGGCCGCCCGAAGGTGGCCTGGAAGTGGATCGTGGCCGTGGGTCTCGTCCTGGGGGTGGCGAAGTTCGGCCTGCTGTTCGTGGGGATGGACGCCGGCATGCCGGCGGGTCTGTCCTCCCTGGTGCTGCAGATCCAGGCGGTGTTCACGGCGGTGATAGCCGCCGCGGCCCTCGGCGAACGACCCACCGGCATCCGCCTGCTGGGCATGCTGGTCGCCCTGGCCGGCATCGCCGTGGCGGCCGTCGACGAGGGCGCCTCGGGCCCGCTCGGCGCCTTCGCGCTGGTCGTCGCCGCCGCGGCCTGCTGGGGCGCGTCGAACGTCCTCACCCGGAAGGCGGCCCCCGCCGACGCGCTGAACTTCATGGTCTGGGTCAGCACGGTCCCGGTCCTGCCCCTGCTGGCCCTCTCCCTCCTCGTCGAAGGCCCCTCCCGCGACCTGGCGGCCCTGCGCGCCCTGGACTGGCAGGGCGCGGGCACGGTCGTCTACGTCGCCTGGATCACGACGGTCTTCGGCTTCGGCGTCTGGGGCTTCCTGCTGCGCCACCACCCCGCCTCCACGGTGGCGCCCTTCTCCCTCCTCGTCCCGGTCTTCGGCATGTCGTCGGCGGCGCTGTTCCTCGACGAGCCGGTGAGCCCCCTGCGGTGGTGCGCGGCGGCCCTGCTGGTGGGCGGGGTGGCGCTGACGTCCCTGACGCCGCGCCGCACCCGGCCCACCACGGCGCCGGCGGCGGTCGTCAGGACGCGTCGACCAGCAGCCCGGGCCCGTTGACGTGATAGGTGCGCGCCCGCACGCCGAGGCCCGGGTCGCCGTCGAGGCCGCTGTCGTCGGCCCAGGTGACGAGCGCGCTCTCCGGGCCGTCGCCGAAGGCCGTGGCCGCGCAGGTGTGGAACCGCCGCCCGGCGGCCGCCGTGCTGACCTGCACCTTGTCACCGAGTGAACCCTGCGAGTCCGAGCAGACCTTGGCCATCACCGTGGGCACCGTGTCGAAGGTGTCGGCGCTCTGCTCGATCCACGTCATCAGGAAGCGCCCGCCGGGCAGATGGGACACGGCCGGTGACGTCCGGGTGAAGCCCACCGGGGAGCCTGCCGTGATGTCGAACAGTTCCGTGCCGTCGGCCTCGAAGACGCTCGCCGCGACCGTGGTCTGCGGCTGGCCCAGGTCGCTGTCCGGCACGCGTTCGATGTGCGTGACGACGAAGCGCTGGGTGTCCAGCAGCGTGAGCCCGTTGACACCGGTGAAGCCTCCGACGTTGGGCCGGATCTCCTCCGTCAGCGCGTTGCCCTCGAAGTCGAAGAACCGCAGGGTGAGCCGGCCACCGCCGACGGACGAGGGGTCGGTCGACCAGGCGACGACCACGTTGCCGTCCGCGAGGACCGTGGCGGCGGGCTTCTCGTGGAAGCCCTCGGTGGTGCTGACCGTGAACTCCGGGGTCGCCGGGCTGCCGTCCGGCCGGTACCGCCGTGCGCGGATGCGCTGGTCGGCCCGCGGGCTCGCCCACGTGACCAGCACCCCGCCGTCGATCATGAAGGTGAGGGAGGGCCGGACCCGCGGATCCGCGTCCGCGGTGACCAGCGTCTGCGGACCGGCCATCCGGCCCTCCGCGAACCGCTGGAGCTTCACGGACGGGGCGGGCGGAGGCGCGTTGAAGGGGGTCTCCAGCCAGACGGCGAACTGACCGCTGATCCCGGCGGACAGCACGGACGGCCACAGCGGGCGCACCCCCTGCCCCTCCGCGGGCTGCCTGCTGACCGCGATCTCGTCTCCGAGCTTGTCCCCGTCGGTGCCCAGGAACTGGCCCTTGATGACGAAGTCGCTCTCGTCGGACCACAGTTCCAGGTACTGCGTGCCGAACAGGGCGTCCACGGCGGGCTGGAACTGGTCGCCGGCTGTCGTGGTGTTCACATGGAAATCGGCCATGGCTGCTCTCCGGATCAGGAGTGAGGGGAAGAGAGAGCGGTACGGCCGGCCGAGTCCTTGAGGACAGCGTGTCACGCCCCGAAGACGCCTGCATCCGGAGCGACGGCCACTGCCCGTCCCCGCACGAGGACGGGCGGCGGCCGTGATGCGCCACGCGGGTCAGCGGGTGTGGGCGGTGAACCTCTCCGCCGTCTCGGCCAGGACCTCGCGTCCGTCCCGTGCCCACAACCCGGCGTTGAACAGCTCGACTTCGATCGGCCCGGAGTACCCCGCGTCCTCCACGCACCCCTGCCACGCGCGCATGTCGATCGCGCCGTCGCCGATCTGGCCGCGGCCGGTGAGGACGCCCTCCGGCAGGGGGGTCGTCCAGTCGGCGAGCTGGAAGGTGTGGATGCGTCCGCCCCGTCCCGCGCGGGCGATCTGCGCGGGGGCCGTGTCGTCCCACCAGATGTGGTACGTATCGACCGTGACCCCGACCTGGTGCGCGGGGAAGCGTTCCGCGAGGTCCAGGGCCTGGGCCAGCGTGGACACCACGCAGCGGTCCGAGGCGTACATCGGGTGCAGCGGCTCGATGGCCAGACGGACCCCGTGCCGCTCCGCGTACGGGCCCAGCTCCGCCAGGGCGTCCGCGATGCGCTCCCGCGCCCCGTGCAGGTCCTTCGAACCCGCCGGGAGCCCGCCCGAGACCAGCACCAGGGTGTCCGTGCCGAGGGCCGCCGCCTCGTCGATCGCGCGGCGGTTGTCGGCCAGGGCCCCGGCCCGCTCCCGCGGGTCGATCGCGGTGAGGAAGCCGCCCCGGCACAACGTCGTCACCGTCAGGCCCGCGTCCCGGACCAGCTTCGCCGTGGCCTCCAGACCGTGCGCCCGCACCGGCTCCCGCCACAGGCCGACGTTGCGGACGCCCAGGTCGCCGCAGGCCTGGACCAGTTCCGGCAGCGACAGCTGCTTCACCGTCATCTGGTTGATGGAGAAACGGTCCGACCCGGATGTGCTCACTGGTCCACCCCGTACACGCTCAGCAACGTCCTCATCCGCTCCTCGGCCAGCTTCGGGTCGGGGAACAGCCCCAGGCCGTCGGCCAGCTCGTACGCCGTGGCGAAGTGCGGCAGCGAACGGGCCGACTGCAGACCGCCGACCATCGTGAAGTGCCGCTGGTGCCCGGCCAGCCAGGCCAGGAACACCACGCCCGTCTTGTAGAAGCGGGTCGGGGCCTGGAAGAGGTGGCGGGACAGCCCGACCGTGGGGTCGAGCAGTGCCCGGAAGCCCGGCACGTCACCCGTGTCCAGGACCCGGACCGCCTCGGCCGCCAGCGGGCCCAGCGGGTCGAAGATGCCGAGCAGGGCGTGGCTGAAGCCCTGGTCGTCGCCCGCGATCAGCTCCGGGTAGTTGAAGTCGTCGCCGGTGTAGCAGCGCACGCCCTTCGGCAGGCGGCGGCGGAGGTCGATCTCCCGCTGGGCGTCCAGCAGCGAGACCTTGACGCCGTCGACCTTGTCGGGGTGCGCGGCGATGACGTCCAGGAAGGTGCGGGTGGCGGCGTCCAGGTCCGTGGCACCCCAGTAGCCCTCCAGCGCCGGGTCGAACATCGGGCCCAGCCAGTGCAGGATCACCGGCTCGGACGCCTGGCGCAGCAGGTGCCCGTACACCTCCAGGTAGTCCTCCGGCCCCTTGGCGACCGCGGCCAGCGCCCGCGAGGCCATCAGGATCGCCTGGGCGCCCGACTCCTCCACGAGGGCGAGCTGTTCCTCGTAGGCGGCCCGGATCTCCGCCAGGCCGTACGGGTGACCGAACTCGGTGACCGGCAGCTGGTCGGTGCCCACGCCGCAGGCGATCAGGCCGCCGACCGCCTTGGCCTCGGCCGCCGAGCGGCGGATCAGCTCCGCCGCGCCCGCCCAGTCCAGGCCCATGCCGCGCTGGGCGGTGTCCATGGCCTCGGCGACACCCAGCCCGTGCGACCACAGGTGGCGGCGGAAGGCGAGGGTGGCGTCCCAGTCGACGGCGGCGGGCGAGTCGGGGGAGACGTCCGCGTACGGGTCGGCCACGACGTGCGCCGCCGAGAAGACCGTACGGGAGGTGAAGGGCGTTCCGGCGGTGACGGCCAGGGGTTCGGTGCGCGGCTCGTACGTGCGCAGCGCCCCGCCCGGGCCCGGGAGTCGGATGGTCACAGCGAGATCTCCGGCACGTCGAGGCGACGGCCCTCGGCCGAGGACCTCAGGCCCAGCTCGGCGAGCTGGACACCGCGGGCACCGGCCAGCAGGTCCCAGTGGTAGGGGGCGTCGGCGTAGACGTGCTTGAGGAACAGCTCCCACTGGGCCTTGAAGCCGTTGTCGAACTCGGCGTTGTCAGGGACCTCCTGCCACTGGTCGCGGAAGACCTCCGTGGCGGGGATGTCCGGGTTCCACACCGGCTTGGGGGTGGCCGAGCGGTGCTGGACCCGGCAGTTCCTGAGCCCGGCGACCGCCGAGCCCTCCGTGCCGTCGACCTGGAACTCCACCAGCTCGTCGCGGTGGACGCGCACGGCCCAGGAGGAGTTGATCTGGGCGATCGCGCCGCCCTCCAGCTCGAAGACGCCGTAGGCGGCGTCGTCGGCCGTGGCGTCGTAGGGCTTGCCGTCCTCGTCCCAGCGCTGCGGGATGTGCGTGGTGGCGATGGCCTGGACCGACTTCACCCGGCCGAACAGCTCGTGCAGCACGTACTCCCAGTGCGGGAACATGTCGACGACGATGCCGCCGCCGTCCTCCGCGCGGTAGTTCCACGACGGGCGCTGCGCGGTCTGCCAGTCGCCCTCGAAGACCCAGTAGCCGAACTCGCCGCGCACGGACAGGATCCGGCCGAAGAAGCCGCCGTCGATCAGGCGCTTCAGCTTCAGCAGGCCCGGCAGGAACAGCTTGTCCTGGACGACGCCGTGCCTGACGCCGGCCTCGTTCGCCAGCCGGGCGAGTTCGAGGGCGCCCTCCAGTCCGGTGGCCGTGGGCTTCTCGGTGTAGATGTGCTTGCCCGCCGCCACGGCCTTCTTGATGGCCTCCTCGCGGGCCGAGGTGACCTGGGCGTCGAAGTAGATGTCCACCGTCTCGTCCGCGAGGACCGCGTCCAGGTCGGTCGAGACGTGCTCAAGACCGTGCTGCTCGGCCAGGGCCCGCAGCGCGTGCTCGCGGCGGCCGACCAGGATCGGCTCGGGCCACAGCACGGTGCCGTCGCCGAGGTCGAGGCCGCCCTGGTCACGCAGGGCGAGGATGGAGCGGACCAGGTGCTGGCGGTAGCCCATGCGCCCGGTCACGCCGTTCATGGCGATACGCACCGTCTTGCGTGTCACGTCGTTCCCTTCGTACGCGGTCGTCGCGCCGCGTACGCCCCACCCGTCACCGGGGAGCCGGTGATCCGCCCGTGGACTGGTGAGCGTGACAGCAAGCGCTTTCTATACAGGAAGAAGCTAGCCTCTGACGGCGGTCCGGACAAGACCGTGACCAGGACGAGTTGTTCGAGGGGGCGAACAACCGGGGGCCTGGGGCTTAAGGTCTGCTCGGAACCATGGCCACAGGTCTGCATGTGTACGAGGGCGGACGACGAGATGCGCGACCGGAGGACGACGAGATGACGGTGACCCTGGCGGACGTGGCGGCCCGCGCGCAGGTCTCGCCCGCGACGGTGTCGCGCGTGCTGAACGGGAACTACCCCGTCGCGGCCTCCACCCGCGAGCGGGTGCTGAAAGCCGTCGACGAGCTGGACTACGTGCTCAACGGCCCCGCGAGCGCCCTGGCCGCCGCCACCTCGGACCTGGTCGGGATCCTGGTGAACGACATCGCCGACCCCTTCTTCGGGATCATGGCGAGCGCGATCCAGGCGGAGATCGGCGGGCCGGGCGGGCGCGCGGGCGGGGAGCGGCTCGCGGTGGTCTGCAACACCGGCGGCTCCCCGGAGCGGGAACTGACCTATCTCACGCTGCTGCAGCGGCAGCGGGCCGCGGCCGTGGTGCTGACCGGCGGGGCCATCGAGGACGCGGCGCACAAGGCGGCCATGGACGCGAAGGTGCGCAAACTGACGGACGCCGGGACGCGGGTCGTGCTGTGCGGGCGCCCGCCGGCCCCGGAGACCGGGGCGATCGCGCTGACCTTCGACAACCGCGGGGGCGGGCGGGAACTCACCGAGCACCTGATCGGGCTCGGGCACCGGCGGCTCGGCTACATCGCGGGCCCCGAGGAGCGGACCACCACCCGGCACCGCCTGGAGGGCCACCGGGCCGCGCTCGCCGCGCACGGCATCGAGGAGGACCCACGCTGGACGGTGCACGGCCGCTACGACCGCCGCTCCGGCTACGAGGCGACGCTGGAGCTGCTGCGGCGGGACCCGTCGCTGACGGCGGTCGTCGCGGCGAACGACTCCGTGGCGCTCGGCGCGTGCGCGGCGCTGCGGGACTCGGGGCTGCGGATCCCGGAGGACGTGTCGGTGGCGGGCTTCGACGACCTGCCGTTCAGCATCGACGCGGTGCCCTCGCTGACGACGGTGCGGCTGCCGCTGACGGAGGCCGGGGCCCGGGCCGGGCGGATCGCGATGGGGCGCGAGGAGGCGCCGCCCGGAGGGATCGCGTCGGTGCGGGGGGAGTTGATGGTGCGGGGGTCCTCCGGGGTGCCGCGGACTTCTTGAGGTACCGCCGCGTGCGGTGAGCCGGTTGAGGTACCGCGGCCTGCGCTGAGCCGGACGCCGTCGTCCTGCCCGCGGGGGCTGCCGCCCCGGGCCTCCGGGGCGCGTAGGGACGCAACGCAACTGGCCGTACGCATCCGCGTGTTCCTCCTGCGCGGCCGTCGCCCTCGGCGGCACCACGGCCGGACGCCGACGCGCGACGCCGGGCCGACACCGACGGACGCCCACCCCGGCGACGAGTCCCGCGTCCGGAGCCGGTCCCAGTGCCGTCGTCATCGGTGCCCACCTCTCCCGCGCGACCCGATCCGGCGACGGACGACACCGCCCCCTGCGCACCGGAGCGCTGTGCAGCCGCATCGGACCGTCCAGGCCGGATCGGGCGCCCCTGGGCGTGAGGCGTTTCCCGTCGGCGGCCTCCGGCCGCGGGCCGCCCCCGTGTTTCCCGACCACGCACCGGATGCGTGCCGCCGGATACGGCGAGAACGCGGGCGACCAGGGCATCCGGCACCGTTCGGGATGTCCGCAGTGATCTGGTATGGGTACAAGACCCACTCCTGCCCACTGATTAGGAACGGTCCGTCCACATGAAGCTGGCGTTCTCCACCCTCGGTGTCCCCGGCCTGCCCCTGGCCGACGTCCTGCGACTCGCGACCACCCACGGCTACCACGGCGTCGAGCTGCGCACCCACCCGGAGGAACCGGTCCACCCCGGCCTCGACGCGGCCCGGCGGGCCGAGGTGGCGGCCGAGTTCAAGGGCTCGGGCGTGGAACTCCTCGGCCTCGCGGGCTACGCGCGGGTCGCCGCGCCCGGCGACGACGAGCCCGTCCTGGCCGAGATCCGCGCCCTCCTCGACCTGGCCCGCGACCTCGGCGCCCCGTACGTCCGCGTCTTCCCCGGCGGTGATCCCGACACCCAGACCCCCGAGGAGGCCGACGCGACGGCCGCCCGCCGCCTGGGCACGGCCGCCGAGTACGCGAACGACCTAGGCGTCCGCATCCTCCTGGAGACCCATGACTCCCACCGCACCGCGGCCGACGCCATGCGCGTCCTCGGCCTCGTCGGCCACCGCCAGGTCGGCGCGCTCTGGGACGTCATGCACACCTGGCTCGGCGGCGAACAGCCCTCCGAGTCCTACGCGGCCCTCTCCCCCCACCTCGGCTACGTGCAGGTGAAGGACATCGTCTCGGCCGACGACACCACGCCCCTGTCCCTGGGCGAGGGCGTCCTCCCGCTGGCCGAATGCGTCGAGATCCTCTCCCGCCACGGCTGGGACGGCTGGCTGTGCTGGGAGTACGAGAAGCGCTGGTACGAGGGGGCGGCCCCGCTGCCGGACCTGCTCGGCCCCGGCCGCGAGCACCTGAGCAGGCTGCTGAACGAGTCGGCGTAGCACCGGGGCCGGCGCGAGCGCCGGGCACGGACGCGCGCCGGGGCACGGACGCACGCCGGGCACGGACGCGTGCCGCGTGCGAACGCGTGCGGTTCCGTGTCCGCCTGTACGCCGCTCCGCAGGACCATCGCCTCGGCGGTCCCGCCGGTCCACGGGACCGCCGTGTCCCCACGAGTGCGCAGGCCGTCCCGGCGTGAAGCCCCCGCTGCACCGTGCAACTGCACGGTGCACCCGGGTCGTCCGCAGTCGCGCTCAATCGTCGGTGCCATCCTGTACGATTCCCGGCCGCGTAAGGGATCTACCGGTTACGCATCGGTAGACCGGGACGATCAGGGCATCTACGCGCACGAACCGGTGTGCACCGCATCACTGCGAAGAGTGTGATGTGCGCCACTTTCACATGTGCACGATTTTTCTGAGCTGGCCGAATGCTCAGTTCCGGCCCGGAATGCGAAAGACCGCTTCCGTCTCAAGATGCCATCGGGTCTCGCATCCGCCTGGTGCGCAGGGCAAGATGGGCGCAGCGCCGTGTCAACAACTGTCAACACGGGGCGGATCTTGGTGAACGCGCGCTCGACGCGCGGGCAACTGAAGAGAGCCCCATCTCCGGTCGCTGCCAAGCTGCAGAGATGAGGCCCTCCGGCATCACCAGAACGGGCAGGACCCCGGCCTCGAGGCCGGGGTTCTTCCTCTAATGGCCCAGGGCCTCCCTGACGATCTTGTAGATCGTGTAGATCGGACCCAGCCAGCGGACCTTGTTGTAGACACGGTCCGCTTTGGTGTTCTGGTGCCCCTCAGGCTGTTGAGCCATCGGGCCGCCCCCTTTCCGGTCCACGTTCGTGAACCCCGCGGGGACGCCCACGACGTGTCGAGGACCCTCCGGGGAGCGGTGGTAGCCCAACACAGTACCGGGCACCACAGGCAACCACGGTCCACGCACGTCACCCTTGTGGGCTACCGAGGTCGGGCCGGCCTGGCACGGCGTGACGCGCTGGGGAGTTCGTCTTGCCACACTTGTGGCGATCAGCGCAACAGCCAGCGGGTTCCGCGGAGTTCATGAGGGAACGGGGTGTCAGCTCAAGGGCTGGGCGTCGCGCAAATCACACTCCTCAGGGTGACGGAGCGTGCGACGAAATCCGTAGCCGGTGTCACGGATCGCCTCCGTTCACGCGGTTCCGGTCGCTCGACCGGCGCCGACGGCGCATCCGATGCGCAACTCCGTTCACCGGCCGGTCCGAAAGGAGCCCGACGTGCCCACCCGGGTGCTCGTCCGACGGACGCCGTGATCTACTCAGGAATCCGGCGAGAAATTCTCACCTCGGCGTGCAACCCTTCCCGCCCCTCGCCGGTCACACTTGGTGTCAGGACTTCTGGAGGGGGATCCGGGGGGATCGCGGGGGACCTGACGGGGGGAAAGGCCGAGGGGCCCGATCGACGGATCGGGCCCCTCGAAACCGTTCCGGGGCACCACGAGCCGGGCGTGAGGAACCGGAGCCGGGCGTCAGAAGAAGACGCCGCAGCGCAGCAGCACATTCGCGTACGGCCGGGCCTCGCCCGTGCGGACGATCAGCCGGGCTCCGGCCGACAGCTCCTTGAGCCGCTCGTGCGGCACGTGTTCCAGCGCGGGGAAGCAGCCCTCCAGCAGCTCCGCCGCCTCCGGGTTGGCCCGCCGGACCTCTTCCGCCGCCGTCGCCCCCTCGATCACCAGCTCGCCCAGCAGCCCGTCCAGCACCTCGGCGAAGGCCGGCACCCCGGCGCGGAACGCCAGGTCGACCACCCGCGGCCCGTCCGGGATCGGCATGCCCGCGTCGCACACCAGCACCCCGTCCCCGTGCCCGAGCCCGGCCAGCGCACCGGCGAGATGACGGTTCAGTATCCCGGCCTTCTTCACAGCCCAGCGACCTCCGCCGCCGTAGGGAAGGACGCCTGCGCGCCCTCCTTCGTCACCGTCACCGCACCCACCCGCGCCGCGTACGCCGCCGCCTCGGCCAGGGACTCACCCGCCCCCAGCCGCCAGGCCAGCGCGGCCGTGAAGGCGTCTCCGGCGCCGGTCGTGTCCACGGCCTCCACCGTCACGGACGGCACCCGTTCCACCCCCTGGGCCGACGCCACCAGCGCGCCCCGCTCGCCCAGCGTCACCACCACCGACCGGGGGCCCTTGGCGAGCAGGATCCGCGCCCAGTCCTCGGGGGCGTCTCCGACCGCCGAACCGCCCAGGATCACCTTCGCCTCGTGCTCGTTCACGATCAGCGGGTCGCAGGCCGCCAGCACCTCCGACGGCAGCGGCCGCGGCGGCGACGGGTTGAGCACGAACCGGCTGTCCGGCGCCAGGCTCCGTACGACCTCCACCACCGTCTCCAGCGGGATCTCCAGCTGCGCCGACACCACCTTGGAGCCCTGGAACAGGCACCCGGCGGCGGCGACGTCCTGCGGGGTCAGCCGGCCGTTCGCGCCCGGCGAGACCACGATGCTGTTGTCCCCGGACGGATCGACCGTGATCAGCGCGACCCCGGTCGGAGCGCCGCCCACCAGGACACCCACCGTGTCGACACCGGCCTGCCGCTGCGAGTCCAGCAGCAGCCGGCCGTGGTCGTCGTCGCCGACCCGGGCCAGCAGGGCCGTACGGGCCCCGAGCCGGGCGGCGGCGACCGCCTGGTTCGCGCCCTTGCCGCCCGGGTGGACGGCCAGGTCGGAGCCGAGCACGGTCTCGCCGGCACCGGGCCGGCGCTCCACTCCGATCACCAGGTCGGCGTTGGCCGACCCCACGACCAGGAGGTCGTAGTCGTACATGAGTCGTCTCCCCACGTGAGTGACATGGACGGGCGGTCCCACCAGCCGTGCGACCGCCCGCCGTTCCCCGATGTCAGCCGCCGAAGCCGGCCACGTTCTCCTTGGTGACCACCTTCACCGGCACCTTCACCGTCTCCTGGACCTTCTCGCCCTGCAGCGCCTTCAGGGCGTTCTCCACGGCGATCTTCCCCAGCTGGGACGGCTGCTGCGCCACCGACGCGTACAGCGTGCCGCCCTCGACCGCCTTCAGTCCGTCAGGCGTGCCGTCGAAGCCCACGACCGAGACCGACTTGCCGGCCTTGGAGCCCAGGGCCTTGATCGCGCCGAGGGCCATCTCGTCGTTCGCGGCGATGACGCCCTGGACGTCCGGGTGGGCCTGGAGCAGGTTCGACATCACGTCGAGGCCCTTGGTGCGGTCGAAGTCGGCGGGCTGCTGGGCGACGACCTTGATGCCCGGGTAGGCCTTCAGCCCCTTGGCGAAGCCGGCCGCACGCTCCCGGGCCGCGGACGTGCCCGCCTGGCCCTGGAGGATCACGATCTTGCCCTTGCCGCCCAGCCTGTCGGCGATGGTCTTCGCGGCGAGCTCTCCGCCGGCGACGTTGTCGGAGGCGACCAGGGTGTCGGTGCTGGCGTTGTTGACGGTGCGGTCCACGGCGATGACCGGGATCCCCGCCTTGTCCGCGGCCTTCACGGAGTTGCTCGCCGCGTCCGAGTCCACCGGGTTGACGATGATCGCGCCCAGGTTCGAACTGGTGAAGTTCTGCAGCTGGTTGGCCTGCTGGGAGGCGTCGTTCTGGGCGTCCGTGACGGTCAGGTCCACGCCCAGCTTCTTCGCCTCGGCCTCGGCGCCCGCCCGGATCTGCACGAAGAAGGGGTTGTTGAGGGTGGACAGCGACAGGCCCATCTTCGGGGTGCTCGTGGCGGAGGAGCCGTTGTGCAGGAAGGACGTGGCGCCGACGATCGCGACGGTGACCACGGCCGCGAGCGCGTAGGTGGTCGCCTGCTTGCCCCTGCCGCCGCCCGTGCCGCCCGCGACCGGGTTCACCCCGGCCTTGCGGCGGGCCGTGTCGAGCAGCACCGCCAGCGCGATGACGACACCGATGACGACCTGCTGCCAGAACGCCGAGACGTTCAGCAGGTTCAGCCCGTTGCGCAGCACCGCCAGGATCAGCGCGCCGATCAGTGTGCCGGACGCCTTGCCGGTGCCGCCCGCGAGGGAGGCGCCGCCGATGACGACCGCGGCGATCGCGTCCAGCTCGTACCCGTCGGCCGCCTGCGGCTGCGCGGAGGACAGGCGGGCGGCGAGGACGACACCCGCGACGGCGGCGAAGACGCCGGAGAAGGCGTAGATGGCGAGCTTCTGCTTCTTCACGCGCAGCCCGGACAGCCGCGCGGCCTCCTCGTTGCCGCCGATCGCGTACATGGAGCGGCCGATGTAGGTCCGGCCGAGCACGAACGCGGCGATCAGGCCCATGACGATCATGACCAGGACCGGCACCGGCAGCCAGCCGCCGAGGGTGTCGCCGAGGTGGGAGACCGAGTCGGGGAAGGCGATCGGGGAGCCCTCGGAGATGACCAGGGACAGGCCGCGGGCCACGGACAGCATGGCGAGCGTGGCGATGAACGGCGGCAGTTTGCCGTAGGAGATCAGGACGCCGTTGACCAGGCCGCAGACGATGCCCGTCGCGATGGCCAGCAGCACGGCGAGGAAGACCGGGACGCCCGCCGAGGTGGCGCTCCAGGCGAGGACCGTGGCGGAGAGCGCGGCGACCGAGCCGACCGACAGGTCGATGCCCGCCGAGACGATCACGAAGGTCACGCCGAAGGCGAGGATGGCGGTCACGGCGGCCTGCACGCCGACGTTGAGGAGGTTGTCCGTCGTCAGGAAGTCGCCGGACAGTGCCGACATGGCGATGACGAGGACGATGAGCGCGGTGAGCGCGCCGTTGTCGAGCAGGAGGCGGCGCAGGCCCCCGGAGGCGCCCTGCGCGCCCGTCGTGCTCTTGAGCGTGTCAGTGGCCACGGGAGGCCTCCGTTCCGGTCGTGCTGGTGGGAGTGCTGACGGCGAGTGCCATCACGGCGTCCTGGGTCGCCTCGTCGGCGGAGAGTTCACCGGCGATCCGCCCCTGGGCCATCACCAGCACCCGGTCGCTCATGCCGAGCACCTCGGGAAGGTCGCTGGAGATCATCAGGACGGCCGCGCCGGCGGCGGTGAGTTCGTTGACGAGCTGGTAGATCTCGACCTTGGCGCCGACGTCGATGCCGCGGGTCGGCTCGTCGAGGATCAGCACCTTGGTGTCGGCGAGCAGCCACTTGCCGATGACGACCTTCTGCTGGTTGCCGCCGGAGAGCGTGCGCACGTGCTGCCCGAGGCCCGCCATGCGCACCCCGAGCTGCTCGGCGATCCGCGCGGCCGCCTCGCGCTGCGCCCTGAGGTCGACGAGTCCCGCGCGGGTGGCCGACCGCAGGGTCACCAGCCCGAGGTTCTCCTCCACCGAGGCGTCCAGCACCAGGCCCTGGCCCTTGCGGTCCTCGGGGACGAGCCCGATGCCCGCGGTCATCGCGGCGTTGACGTCGTGCCGGGCGACCGGGGCGCCGGAGACCTTCACGCTGCCCCGGTCGTACGGGTCGGCCCCGAAGACCGCCCGGACGACCTCGGTCCGCCCGGCCCCGACCAGCCCGGCGATGCCGACGACCTCGCCGGCGTGCACCTCGAAGCCGACGTCGTGGAAGACGCCGTCCCGGGTGAGCCCCTCGACGGTGAGCAGCGGGGCGCCCCGGCCGGGCCGTTCGCGCGGATACTGCTGCTCGATCGAGCGCCCGACCATGAGCCGGACCAACTCGTCCTCGGGCGTGGAGGCGGGCACCTGCCCGACGCTCTTCCCGTCCCGGATGACCGTCACGCGGTCGCCCAGGGCGGCGATCTCCTCCAGGTGGTGGGTGATGAAGACGATGCCGACGCCGTCCTCGCGCAGCGTGCGCACGATCGCGAAGAGCCTGTCGACCTCCTCGGAGGTGAGCACGGCCGTCGGCTCGTCCATGATCAGCACCCGGGCGTCCAGGCTCAGTGCCTTGGCGATCTCGACCATCTGCAGCCGCGCGATGCCGAGTTCACGCACCCGCGCCCGGGGCGACACGTTCACGCCGACCCGCTTCAGCAGGACCTCGGCGTCCGCCTCCATCCGCTTGCGGTCGATCATCCCGAAGCGGCGCGGCTGCCGCCCGAGGAAGATGTTCTCGGCGACCGTGAGATCGGGTACCAGGTTGAACTCCTGGTAGATGGTGGCGATCCCGAGCCGTTCGGAGTCCTGCGCGCTCTGGATGCGGGTCTCCGCGCCGCCGACCAGGATCCGGCCGGCGTCGGGCGTGTAGGCGCCGGAGAGCATCTTGATGAGGGTGCTCTTGCCCGCGCCGTTCTCACCGAGCAGCACGTGCACCTCGCCCCGGCGCAGGTCGAAGTCGACGCCGTCCAGCGCGACCACACCCGGGAAGGTCTTCCGCAGGCCCTCGATGCGCAGCAACTCGTCCGCGTTGCTCACGACTGGCTCCTGTTCGTTACGGGGTTCTCGCCGCAGGAGCGGCGTACGACGAGTCGGGCGGGGAGGGTCACGGACCGGCCGGGCCGTCCCTCGATGCGGTCGACCAGGGCCCGTACGGCGGCCCGGCCCAGCTCGCCCGTGGGCTGGGCGATCGCGGTGACCGGCGGATCGGTGTGCACGAACCACCGGATGTCGTCGAACGCGGCCAGCGCGAGGTCGTCCGGCACGCGCAGACCACGCGCCCGCACGGCGTCCAGCGCGCCGAGCGCCATCAGGTTGTCGGCCGCGAAGACGACCTCGGGCGGTTCGGCCAGGTCGAGGAATCCCTCGGTGACCCGGCGTCCGCTCTCGGCCTGGAAGTCGCCCTGGCCCGTGTAGGCGTCCGGCAGGGGGAGCCCGTGCGCGCCGAGCGCCTCCCGGAAGGCCTCCACGCGCTCCCGGCCGGTCGTGGTCGCCGCCGGGCCCGCGATGATCGCGAGCCGCCGGTGACCCAGCCGGTACAGATGCGCCACCAGGTCCCGCACGGCGGCCCGGCCGTCCGACCGGACGACCGGCACGTCCACGCCCGGGATCCAGCGGTCGACGAAGACCATGGGCGTCCCGGCCCGGGCGGCGTCCAGCATCAGCGGGGAGCCGCCGTCGGTGGGGGAGACCAGCAGACCGTCGATCCGCCGGTCCAGCAGGTTGCGTACGTGGTGGTCCTGGAGGTCGGGCCGCTCGTCGGCGTTGCCGATGATCACGCTGTAACCGAGTGCGCGGGCCTCCTCCTCGACGGAGCGGGCCAGTTCGGTGAAGTACGGGTTGAGGACGTCGCTGATGACCAGGCCGAGGGTGTGGGTCTGGTCGGTGCGCAGGGAGCGGGCGACGGCGTTCGGGCGGTAGCCCAGCGTCTCGACGGCGGCCAGCACGCGGGTGCGTGCCTCGGCGCTGACCGACGGGTGGTCGTTCAGGACGCGCGAGACCGTGGCGACGGAGACGCCCGCCTCGGCAGCGACGTCCTTGATGCTCGCCATCGCCGCTCCACCTCCTTGTGGAAACGGAACCCGGTCACGGGTTCGTGGAATCGATTACATCGACGGATGGATGGAATCGATTACACGGCGGTAAAGCAAGACCTCCGGGGCACCTCTTGACCGGATCGTGATGTCGCGGGCGGCCCACCGGCGGTCCAGGCTGGAGAGGGGGAGGCCGTTTTCCCAAGGCCCGGCCGGGCCGGAGCGGAGGAGTCATGACGGCGGCGACCCGGAACGACGTGCCCGTCGCACTCGAAGGCGACGGAGTGGAACTGCGGATCATGCCGATCGGCGGCGGCCTGTCGGTCGGCTACCTCACCCTGCCCCGGGGCACGGACATGGGCCCGGCCCTGAAGGGCCTGCCCGACGACGCGTGCCAGTGCCCGCACTGGGGCTACCTGCTCAAGGGCCGGATCCGGATGCGCACGGCGGCGGGCGAGGAGGAGTACGAGGCGGGGCAGGCGTACTACTGGGGACCCGGGCACGTCCCGGTGGCGCTGGAGGACAGCGAGCTGGTGGAGTTCTCGCCGAGTGAGGACTTCCAGCGGGTGATCGACCACGTGGTGGCGCAGGCCGGGTGAGCCGGGAAGATCGCCCGGCCCCCACCGATGAGTTCCGCCCGCCCGGACGGTCTTCCCTCGCGTCGACCACAGGAGGAACGCTGTGTCCCAGCTGCTGCGCGTGCAGAACTTCAACGTATCCGGTGACGGCTTCGGTGCCGGTGACGGCCAGAGTCTGGAGCGGCCCTTCGGCCACGCCGATCCCGGGGAGATGTTCGCCTGGGCCGGTGCCACGGCGAGCTGGCCGAACCGCACCGAACCCGGCGGCAGCCGCGGCCTCGACGACTGTCTGACGCGCGACTTCTTCAACAACATCGGCGCCGAGATCATGGGCCGCAACAAGTTCAGCCCCCATCGCGGACCGTGGCAGGACCACGAGTGGCAGGGCTGGTGGGGCGACGAACCGCCGTTCCACACCCCGGTGTTCGTCATGACCCACCACGAGCGCCCCTCGTTCACGCTCTCCGACACCACGTTCCACTTCGTCGGCGGCGACCCGGCCGAGGTCCTGGCGCGGGCGCGCGAGGCCGCCGGCGGCAAGGACGTCCGGCTCGGCGGCGGGGCGGCCACCGTCCGGGAGTTCCTCGACGCCGACCTGGTCGACACGCTGCACGTGGCGGTCTCGCCCGACGTGGTCATCGGGTCCGGCTCACGGCTGTGGGAGTCCCCCGAGGAGCTGTTCGACCGCTTCCACTGCGATGTGGTGCCGAGCCCCAGCGGGGTGATCCACCACCTGTTCTGGAGGAAGTGACGTCACGACCCCGCCGGGGGGAGACGGGCCCCTCTGCTCTCCGCGACCCGTTTGACGTCCCGCAGGGACTCGGTGAGCCGCAGCGCCAGGTAACGCAGCTCCGCGCTCGTCGCCCGGCGTTCCGCCAGGAGTTCGGCGGCGTGGCCGAGGAGGTCGTCCGCCATGCCGAGGTGCACGTACTCGATCTCGTCGGCGAGCCGCGACACGTACCCCGTCCCGTCCCCCACCAGGTAGCAGGGCTTGCCCTCCGGGCCGGTCCACGGCAGGAGCCGCCCTGCTTCCGCGTCCGTCATGCGCCTGCCCCCGCCGACAGGTACGGCCGGACCAGCCGGTTGTCCTCGCCGCGCAGCGGCTGATCCTGCGGACGGCGGACCACCGCGTCGACGACGCCGTCGCGGCAGTACGGACATGGGGGCGGTACCGGGGATCGCCGTCGCCGGCCCCGTGGCGGGAGCAGGACGCGGAGGAGCGCTACGAGGGCTCGGGCGATGAGGTCTGTCATGTGTCTGTCTGCCTTCCGACCTGCGGCGACTGCGTTCTGTGCCGAACAACTCACAGAGTGGGGTCGGTGCTGGCTAGGCTGCCAGGGGGTGGAGCTTGACATCGCGCTTGTCAAGAAGGGGAGTTGCCGCATGGACGCACGCCGTACGCCTCGAACGCTGCGGGAGAAGTACGGGGAGGAACTGCGACTGAGGCGGAACGCTGCGCGCCTCACCCAGGAGGAACTGGGGGAGCAGGTCGTGTGTTCCTCCACGCTGATCAGCCACTTCGAGGCCGGGAGGCGGCTTCCGAAACCCGATGACGCCCAGCGGATCGACCGGGCGCTGGGGACGGACGGGTTCTTCGCGCGGTGGCTGGAGGATCTGGAGTCGAAGTACACCGACCATTTCGCCGCGGTGGCCGAGCTTGAGCAACTGGCCGTGCTGATCCAGCAGTTCGCACTGACGCTGGTCCCAGGAGTGCTCCAGACCGAGGACTACGCCCGTGCCCTCTTCCGCGCGTACCGACCGAACCACACGAGCGGGGAACTTGACGAACTCGTTGTCATCCGAACAAAGCGCCGACGCATCCTCGACGGACCGACGCAGCCCGTGGTCTGGACGCTGCTCGACGAGGCGGTCCTCCGCCGTTGTGTGGGCGGTCCGCGGGTCATGAGCGAGCAGTTGCACAGGATCGCCGACATGGCCGAGGCGGGACGTCTGCGCTTGCACGTCCTTCCTTACGGCGTGGGCGCCCACGCGCTGATGCAGAGTCTCCTCACGCTCATGACGTTCGAGGACTCGGCCCCGGTGGCCTACGTCGAGGGCTTTCAGACCGGGAATCTGATGGACGACCCGGCTCTGGTGAGCGCCTGTCAGACCGCTTACTCTCTGGCCCTGAGCGACGCGTCGGCGCAACAGGAGTCACTCGCCCTCGTCAGGGCGGCAGCGGAGGAACACGCACATGGTCACCACTGAAGGCGTTACCGGCTGGTACAAGTCCAGCTACAGCGGCGGTGATCAGGGAGAGTGCCTCGAAGTCGCCCCCGGCCGCACCACCGTCCCCGTCCGCGACAGCAAGACCGCCGACGGCCCGGCCCTGCACTTCTCGGCCGGAGGCTGGAGCGCCTTCGTCCGCGCCGTGAAGGAAGGACACATCAAGGGCTGACGCGGCTGTCACACCCCACGGGTACCGTCGGATCATGCCCAACCACGCGGGGAACCCCACTGCCGCGGAGCCGCGGCGGCTCGCCGTGCTCGAAGGCGTGCTGGAGCGCATCACGTACGCCAACGAGGAGAACGGCTACACGGTCGCCCGGGTCGACACCGGCAGAGGCGCCGGTGACCTGCTCACGGTCGTCGGCGCGCTGCTCGGCGCCCAGGTCGGCGAGTCCCTGCGCATGGAGGGCCGCTGGGGCTCCCACCCCCAGTACGGCAAGCAGTTCCACGTGGAGAACTACACGACGGTCCTGCCGGCCACCGTCCAGGGCATCCGCCGCTACCTCGGCTCGGGCCTGGTCAAGGGCATCGGCCCGGTCTTCGCCGACCGCATCACCCAGCACTTCGGCACGGACACCCTGAAGATCATCGAGGAGGAGCCCGAGCGGCTCGTCGAGGTCCCCGGCCTCGGCCCCAAGCGGACCAGGAAGATCGCCGACGCCTGGGAGGAGCAGAAAGCCATCAAGGAGGTCATGCTCTTCCTCCAGACGGTCGAGGTCTCCACGTCCATCGCCGTGCGCATCTACAAAAAGTACGGCGACGCCTCCATCTCCGTGGTGAAGAACCAGCCCTACCGGCTCGCGGCCGACGTCTGGGGCATCGGCTTCCTCACCGCCGACAAGATCGCCCAGTCCGTCGGCATCCCGCACGACAGCCCCGAGCGCGTCAAGGCGGGCCTGCAGTACGCCCTGTCCCAGGCCACCGACCAGGGCAACTGCTACCTCCCCGAGGAGCGGCTGATCGCGGACGCCGTGAAGCTGCTCCAGGTCGACACCGGGCTCGTCATCGAGTGCCTCGCGGAACTGGCCGAGGTCCCCGAGGACGGCGGCGACCCCGGGGTGGTCCGCGAGAAGGTCCCCGGCCCCGACGGCGGCTCGGAGCCGGTCACCGCCGTCTACCTCGTCCCCTTCCACCGCGCCGAACTCTCCCTGTCCGCGCAGCTGCTGCGCCTGCTGCGCACCGACGAGGACCGGATGCCGGGCTTCCGGACCGTCGCCTGGGACAAGGCGCTGGGCTGGCTGAAGGGACGTACGGGCACCGAGCTGGCCCCCGAGCAGGAGGCCGCCGTCAAGCTGGCGCTGAGCGAGAAGGTCGCCGTCCTCACCGGTGGCCCCGGCTGCGGCAAGTCCTTCACGGTCCGCTCGATCGTCGAGCTGGCCCGCGCCAAGAACGCCAAGGTCGTGCTCGCCGCCCCGACCGGCCGGGCCGCCAAGCGCCTGTCCGAGCTCACCGGCGCCGAGGCCTCCACGGTCCACCGCCTGCTGGAGCTCAGGCCCGGCGGCGACGCGGCCTACGACCGGGACCGCCCGCTGGAGGCCGACCTGGTGGTCGTCGACGAGGCCTCCATGCTCGACCTGCTCCTCGCCAACAAACTGGTCAAGGCCGTGCCGCCCGGGGCGCACCTGCTGTTCGTCGGGGACGTGGACCAGCTGCCCAGCGTCGGCGCGGGCGAGGTCCTGCGCGACCTCCTGGCCGACGGCAGTCCGATCCCGGCCGTCCGCCTCACCCGGGTCTTCCGCCAGGCCCAGCAGTCCGGCGTCGTCACCAACGCCCACCGCATCAACGCCGGGCAGCACCCCGTCACGGACGGCATGAAGGACTTCTTCCTCTTCGTCGAGGACGACACGGAGGCCGCCGGACGGCTCACGGTGGACGTGGCGGCCCGGCGTATTCCGGCCAAGTTCGGGCTCGACCCGCGCCGGGACGTCCAGGTGCTCGCCCCCATGCACCGCGGCCCGGCCGGCGCGGGCACGCTGAACGGCCTGCTCCAGCAGGCGGTCACCCCGGGCCGCCCCGACGTGCCCGAGAAGAGGTTCGGCGGCCGGGTCTTCCGCGTCGGCGACAAGGTCACCCAGATTCGCAACAATTACGAGAAGGGCAAGAACGGTGTCTTCAACGGCACCGTCGGCGTGGTCACCGCGCTCGACCCGGTCGACCAGCGTCTGACGGTGCTGACGGACGAGGACGAGGAGGTCCCCTACGACTTCGACGAGCTCGACGAGCTGGCTCACGCCTATGCCGTGACGATCCACCGCTCGCAGGGCAGCGAGTACCCGGCGGTCGTCATCCCGGTCACGACGGGCGCCTGGATGATGCTCCAGCGCAACCTGCTCTACACGGCCGTCACGCGGGCCAGGCGGCTGGTCGTCCTCGTCGGTTCGCGCAAGGCGATCGGCCAGGCGGTGCGTACGGTTTCGGCGGGCCGCAGGTGCACGACCCTCGACTTCCGGCTCGCCGGACAGAAAAATGATCGATCAAACGAGTCGTGAAGGTCACAGAGCACTTCCGGAAGGGGGAGGCAGGGGGCAGGATGGGCAAGTTGGCGGCACTCAGTGCCGTCAGTAGGCCCGATGGTCGACCCCGAGTGCACTCTCCTGAGCCAAGTGGGGGATGGTAGAGACAGTCAGGGCACCTCGAAGATGAGGCACAACGTCGGTGAGGGAAGACGTGAGCGACAACTCTGTAGTACTGCGGTACGGCGACGGCGAGTACACCTACCCGGTGATCGACAGCACCGTCGGTGACAAGGGCTTCGACATCGGAAAGCTCCGCGCCCAGACCGGTCTGGTGACGCTGGACAGCGGTTACGGCAACACCGCCGCGTACAAATCCGCCATTACCTACCTGGACGGCGAAGCGGGCATCCTGCGCTACCGCGGCTACCCGATCGAGCAGCTGGCCGAGCGCTCCACCTTCCTGGAGGTCGCCTACCTGCTGATCAACGGCGAGCTGCCGACGGTCGACCAGCTCTCGGCGTTCAAGAACGACATCACGCAGCACACCCTGCTGCACGAGGACGTCAAGAACTTCTACAAGGGCTTCCCGCGCGACGCCCACCCGATGGCCATGCTGTCCTCGGTCGTCTCGGCGCTGTCCACGTTCTACCAGGACAGCCACAACCCCTTCGACGAGCGGCAGCGCAACCTCTCCACGATCCGCCTGCTCGCCAAGCTCCCGACCATCGCGGCGTACGCGTACAAGAAGTCGATCGGTCACCCGTTCGTCTACCCGCGCAACGACCTCGGCTACGTCGAGAACTTCCTCCGCATGACCTTCTCGGTCCCCGCGCAGGAGTACGAGCTCGACCCGACCGTGGTCTCCGCGCTCGACAAGCTGCTGATCCTGCACGCGGACCACGAGCAGAACTGCTCGACCTCCACGGTCCGCCTGGTCGGCTCCTCGCAGGCGAACATGTTCGCCTCGATCTCCGCCGGCATCAACGCCCTGTGGGGTCCGCTGCACGGTGGCGCCAACCAGTCGGTGCTGGAGATGCTGGAGGGCATCCGCGACTCCGGCGGTGACGTCGACTCCTTCATCCGCAAGGTGAAGAACAAGGAGGACGGCGTCCGCCTGATGGGCTTCGGCCACCGGGTCTACAAGAACTTCGACCCGCGCGCCAAGATCATCAAGGCCGCCGCCCACGACGTGCTGTCCGCCCTCGGCAAGTCCGACGAGCTGCTGGACATCGCGCTGAAGCTGGAGGAGCACGCGCTCTCCGACGACTACTTCGTCTCGCGCAGCCTCTACCCGAACGTCGACTTCTACACCGGCCTGATCTACCGGGCCATGGGCTTCCCGACCGAGATGTTCACGGTCCTGTTCGCCCTCGGCCGGCTGCCGGGCTGGATCGCCCAGTGGCACGAGATGATCAAGGAGCCGGGCTCCCGCATCGGCCGCCCGCGCCAGATCTACACGGGCGTCATCGAGCGCGACTTCGTTCCCGTCGAGGAGCGCTGAGCCGCAGTACCGCTTCGGGCCCCCGTATCCGCGTGCCGGGTGCGGGGGCTTTGGCGTACCCGGCACGGCGGCGGAGGACAAAAAAGAAGGCGCCCCGGAGCGCCGGTCCCCCCACGGGCCGACGACCAGGGCGCCTTCCCAGTCCCGGTTCGGATTCCCCCCACGGGATCCGGCCGGGCGTCTGTGAGGACAGCGCCTGAACCGCTGTTGAGCAGAACGAGCAGAACTCGCCGTACTGCTGGGTGGGTGCGATCTGCCGGGACAGCGCACGTCCGGAAGGGCCGCTCAAAGCTTCCCGGTGTACGTGCCCCGGCAACGCTCCCCCAAGCTCTCAGCTTCGTTCGAGCAGGGAGGTACCCCCAACCGGAGACGTCCCCCAAGACATCTCCAGATGTCAGATCACGCCCCCCAAGACGCTCTCCGACATCGTCAACTTAGACCCTCGAACCCCTTCGATGGTTACGTTCACATCACTGTGATCTGCGTCTCCTGCGTATGTCCGTTAGATACGCATGAGCTCGGATATGCCGCTCGGGGCCCGAGCGTAAGGATGATGCGCGAGCCTTGTGAAGAGCTTATGTGAGCCGGGCCCGGGACTCCAGAGGGGCTCATATCGCATTCGCCGCGAACTTGGGGCGAATTGGGGCTACTTCACCGGAATGTCCGCAGTCGGAGACTGTTCGTCACGACGAAGACGGACGAGAAGGCCATCGCGGCCCCCGCGATCATGGGGTTCAGCAGCCCGGCGGCGGCCAGCGGCAGCGCGGCCACGTTGTAGCCGAAGGCCCAGACGAGATTGCCCTTGATCGTGGCCAGGGTCCGGCGGGACAGCCGGATCGCGTCCGCGGCCACCCGCAGGTCGCCGCGGACCAGCGTCAGATCGCCCGCCTCGATCGCCGCGTCCGTGCCGGTGCCCAGGGCCAGGCCCAAGTCGGCGGTGGCCAGCGCGGCGGCGTCGTTGACGCCGTCACCGACCATCGCCACGACCCGGCCCTCGGCCTGCAGCCGCCGCACGGCCGCGACCTTGTCCTCGGGCAGGACCTCCGCGACCACCCGGTCGATCCCCACGCGCTCGGCGACCGCCTCGGCCACCGCCCGGTTGTCCCCGGTCAGCAGCACCGGCGTGAGCCCCAGCGCACGCAGCTCCCGCACCGCCCGGGCGCTGGTCTCCTTGACCGCGTCCGCCACGGCCAGCACGGCCCGTGCCGTCCCGTCCCAGCCGACCGGTACGGCCGTGTACCCGGCCCGCTCGGCCTCCTCCCGTGCGCGGGCCAGCTCCGGCGGCAGGTCGTCGAAGAGCCGCCCCACGGCGACCTCGCGGCCCTCCACCCGCCCGCGTGCCCCCCGCCCGGGGACGTTCTCGAAGTCCGCGACCGTCGGGAGCCGTCCGGCCCGCTCCTCGGCGCCCAGGGCGATCGCCCGGGCAACGGGGTGCTCGGAGGCGTGCTCGACGGCTCCGGCGAGCCGCAGCACCTCCTTCTCGTCGGACCCCTCGGCGAGGTGGACCTCCTGGAGGGTCATCCGGCCGGTGGTGACCGTGCCCGTCTTGTCCAGGACGACCGTGTCGATCCTTCGCGTGGACTCCAGCACCTCCGGGCCCTTGATGAGAATGCCGAGCTGGGCGCCCCGGCCCGTGCCCACCATCAGCGCGGTCGGGGTGGCCAGGCCCAGCGCGCACGGGCAGGCGATGATCAGCACCGCGACGGCCGCCGTGAAGGCGGCGACGCCGTCACCGGTCAGCCCGAGCCACGTCCCGGCCGTGGCGGCCGCGATCAGCAGCACGACCGGCACGAAGATCCCGGAGATCCGGTCGGCGAGCCGCTGCACCTCGGCCTTGCCGTTCTGCGCGTCCTCCACCAGCTTCGCCATCCGCGCGAGCTGCGTGTCGGCGCCGACCCGGGTGGCCTCGACGACGAGCCGGCCGCCCGCGTTGACCGTCGCGCCCGTGACCGTGTCCCCGGCCGCCACGTCCACCGGCACCGACTCGCCGGTCAGCATCGAGGCGTCCACCGCGGAGGCGCCCTCGACGACCGTCCCGTCGGTGGCGATCTTCTCGCCCGGCCGTACGACGAACCGGTCGCCGACGGCCAGCCGCTGCGCCGGGATCAGCACCTCGCGGCCGTCGCGCAGGACGGCCACCTCCTTGGCGCCCAGTTCCATCAGCGCCTTCAGGGCCGCTCCCGCCCGGCGCTTGGAACGGGCCTCCAGATAGCGGCCCAGCAGGATGAAGGCCGTGACGCCGGAGGCGACCTCAAGGTAGATCGAGGAGGCGCCGTCCCCGCGCGAGACGGTGAACTCGAAGGGGTGCCGCATGCCCGGCATGCCCGCGTCGCCGAGGAACAGCGCCCACAGGGACCAGCCGAACGCGGCGAGCGTGCCCAGGGAGACCAGCGTGTCCATGGTGGCGGCGCCGTGCCGGGCGTTCGTCCAGGCCGCGCGGTGGAAGGGCAGTCCGCCCCAGACGACGACCGGGGCGGCGAGGGTGAGCGAGAGCCACTGCCAGTTGTCGAACTGCAGCGCCGGGACCATCGCCGGCAGGATCACCGGGACGGCGAGGGCGGCGGAGACGACGAGACGCTGGCGCAGCGCCGACAGTTCGGGGTCCTCCTCGGCCGCGGGCGCCTCCTCGCGCGGCGGCGCGGGCTCCTCGGCGGTGTACCCGGTCTTCACGACGGTGGCGATCAGATCGGCGACCTCGGTGCCCGCCGGGTAGGTGACCCGGGCCTTCTCCGTCGCGTAGTTCACCGTGGCCGTGACGCCGTCCATGCGGTTGAGCTTCTTCTCGACGCGGGCCGCGCAGGAGGCGCAGGTCATTCCGCCGATGAGCAGCTCGACCTCGGCGAGGGCCGGCTCGCGGTCCGCCGGCGCCTTGGCGGTGGTGCTGGTCATGTCCTCAACTCCAGGAAATACGCGCCCGGGCGCGGACGGGCCGTACGGGCCGCGGGCGGCGGCGTACGGCCCGTACCCGGGTACGGGTGCCAGGACCGGCGACGGCCGGACCTGGCTGCCTGCCGGACGGGGAGGTCTCAGGCCCGGCCGGCCAGTTCGAAGCCGGCCTCGTCGACGGCGGCGCGTACCGCCTCGTCGTCGAGCGGGGCCGCCGAGACGACGGTGACCTCGCCGGTCGAGGCGACGGCCGTCACCGAGCTGACGCCGGAGAGCTGGGAGAGTTCGCCGGAGACGGCGCCCTCGCAGTGGCCGCAGCTCATGCCGTTCACCTTGTAGACGGTGGTGACGGAGCCCGTGGTGTCGGTCTGGGCGGTCATGTCGTTCTCCTCGTCGAGGCGTGTGGGGCCGTGGGGGCCCTGGAGGCCCCCACCTCACCCCACTGTACCCCTAGGGGGTATCGGATTCACGACGTGCCCACCCGGCCGGGCCGGCCCGGCCGGGTGGGAGCATCGGTGGGGCGCCCTGCGCCGGGGAGACGACACGAGGGGAAGGCGGGTGGGTCATGCGGGCCGTGGTGTTCGAGCGGTACGGGGAGGCGGCCGAGGTCCGGGAGGTCGCCGACCCGGAGCCCGCGGAGCACGGGGTGGTCGTGCGGGTCGAGGCCACGGGGCTGTGCCGCAGCGACTGGCACGGCTGGCAGGGGCACGACCCCGACATCACACTGCCGCACGTGCCCGGGCACGAACTGGCCGGTGTCGTCGAGGCGGTGGGCGCCCGGGTGGGCCGGTGGCGGCCCGGCGACCGGGTCACCGTGCCGTTCATCTGCGCCTGCGGCACCTGCCCCTCCTGCGCGGCGGGTGATCACCAGGTGTGCGAGCGCCAGACGCAGCCCGGCTTCACGCACTGGGGCTCCTTCGCCCAGTACGTGGCGCTGGACCACGCCGACGTGAACCTCGTGCCGCTGCCCGGGGAGATGTCCTTCGCCACGGCGGCCTCCCTCGGCTGCCGGTTCGCCACGGCCTACCGGGCGGTGGTGCAGCGGGGCGGGGTCGCCGCGGGGGACTGGGTCGCGGTGCACGGCTGTGGCGGGGTGGGGCTGTCGGCGGTGATGATCGCGGCCGCCTCCGGCGCCCGGGTCGTGGCCGTGGACGTGTCACCCGGGGCCCTCGATCTGGCGCGGACGTTCGGGGCGGCGCACTGTGTCGACGCGACCGCCGTGCCCGACACGGCGGCGGCGGTCCGCGACCTGACCGGCGGCGGCGCGCACGTCTCGCTCGACGCCCTCGGCTCGCCCGCCACCTGCGCCGCCTCCGTGAACGGCCTGCGCCGACGCGGCCGCCACGTCCAGGTCGGGCTGCTGCCCGCGCCGGACGGCACGACACCGGTGCCGATGGCCCGCGCGATCGCCCTGGAGCTCGAACTGCTCGGCAGCCACGGCATGGCCGCGCACGGCTACCCGCCGATGCTGGAACTGGTCCGCGCCGGCGTCCTGCGCCCGGACCTGCTGGTGACGTCCACCATCCGGCTCGACGAGGCCCCGTCCGCCCTGGCTGCCATGGGGACGGCGGCAGGGGCGGGGGTGACGGTCGTCGAGCCGTGGCGGTGAGACGGCCCGCCCCGCCGGGCCCGGCCGGCGGCCCGGGAGACGACCGTGCCCCACCCGGCGGTGGGGCACGAGGTCAGTGGTGTGACGGCTCAGTCGGCTCTGCGGTTGCGGTTGCCGGGCCGGGAGGCGACCCAGGCCCGGACGGTGTCGGCGTACCAGTAGGGCTTGCCGCTCTCGACGTGGTCGGGCGGGGGCAGCAGGCCGTGCTTGCGGTAGGACCGCACGGTGTCGGGCTGGACCCGGATGTGTGCCGCGATCTCCTTGTAGGACCAGAGCCTTCGGTCGGTCATGACGTGTACCTCCTCGCGCGCACCGCGACGGCGGCCGGGGACGGCCGTCCGGGGGAGCCGGGTGCTGCGCCGGCGATCAACAAGCCTGTGTCCGGTCAACGACCCTGTGTGACCCGGGGCAGGGCCTGTGCGCGGGTGTGACGGAAGACCCGCGTGCGTGCGACATGTGTGACAGGAAGGAGGTGTTTGTGACACAGCCGGGGCAAAGGCGTGCGCCGGGGCGTCGGCGGGGCGCCTTGACGCGGAAGCCGGGCGCGGTGTCTCAGCCGTCCAGCAGGTGCCAGGCCGTCAGGGCGAGACCGGCGCGCAGCAGACCGGCCGGCTCGGTGAGTTCGAAGCCCAGGGTCCTGCCGATCAGCTCCAGCCGCCGCGCCACGCTGCTGTGGTGCAGGTGGAGCTGGTCGGCGGCCCGGCGCAGGGAGCCGGTGGCGCAGTAGGCCTCCAGCGTGCGGAGGTCCTCGGGGGTGCCGGCGAGCCGGGCGAGGGCGGACACGTCGGCGTTGGCGCGCACGGTGTCGTCGGGGACCTCGGCGAGCAGCGCCAGCGCCCCCAGGTCGGCGTGCGAGACCACCGGACGGCGCGCGGTGGTGAAGCGGAGAGCGGTGCGGGCCTGCCGCCAGGACACCTCGGGGCTCTCGGCGGTGCCGATGCCCGCGCGCACGCCGTCCGGGAGCGCGGCCCGGTCCACCGAAGCGGCCAGGATGACGCCCACGTCGCCGAGCGGTGCCGCCTTCACCGGCCGGGCCGGGCAGAGCAGGCCGCCGAGCCGGTCGAGCGGCACCTGCGACCGTACGGCGACGACGCGGATCGGCAGCTCGGGGGCGAAGCCCAGCAGCCGCAGCGCACGGGCCCTGGCCGCCTCCTCGGTGCCGCGGCTGACGACGAGTTCGACCAGGGCGGGGTCGGCCATGGTGGTGCGGGCCGGGCCGTAGCGTTCGACGACCGCTGCGGCGGCGATGGCGAGCCGGTCCAGCAGCACCTCGTCGAGCGGGAGGGGCGGGCCGGGCCGCTCCAGCCAGACCGTGCCGATCTCCTCGTCGTCGAGGGTGATCGCCGCCGTGCTGGACCCGGGCCCGGGCGGAGCGGGTGCCTGCCCGCCGTCGGGGGAGAAGCGGATCGACCGCCCCGTGCCGTGCAGCCGGATCCCGGCCACGCACTCGGCCAGGCCCGCCGACGCCCGGGCCAGGGCCGGCAGGTCGACCCGGCGGCGCATCAGGGTGTCGTAGAACATCACGACGCGGATCGCGCCCTCGACCTGCGCGTCCAGCTGCGACAGTCGTACGGCCAGTGCCTCCATGGCGCGAGGATATGCGCCGTTCGGTGCTCAACGGGGCGCTTACGCCCGACGGTTGGCGGATGCTCCGGGATCGGAGGGCGGTGAGGATGGCCGCATGGACCCTGAACTCGAGGCATTCGTACCGCTGTTCCCCCGCGCCGATCTGACCGACCCGGTCACCGAGCGCAAGAGCTTCGCCGAACTGGCCGCCGCGGTGCCGGCTCCGGACACCTCCGGCATGGAGGTCGAGGACCACACCGTTCCCGGCGATCCGGACGTGCCGGTCCGCGTCTACCGCCCGCACCAGGCGCACGGCGCCGTCGTCTGGCTGCACGGCGGCGGATTCGTCATGGGCGGTTTGGACACCGAACACCCCTGGGCCGCCCGGCTGGCCGCAGCCTCCGGCGCGGTGGTGATCTCGGTGGGTTACCGCCTGGCTCCCGAGCACCCGTTCCCGGCCCCGCTCGACGACGCGTACACCGCGCTGACCTGGGCCGCCGAGCACGCGGCCGGGCTCGGCGCCGACCCCGAGCGCATCGCCGTCGGCGGGCACAGCGCCGGGGGCGGCCTGGCGGCGGCGCTGGCGCTGCGGGCGCGGGACCGGCAGGGGCCGCCGATCCGCTTCCAGCTGCTCAACCAGCCCGAACTCGACGACCGGCAGGAGACGTGGTCGCAGCGGAACTTCACCGACACGCCCTGGATGAACCGCGACAAGGTCGCCGCGTCGTGGCGGCACTACCTGGGCGGAGCGCCCGCCACCCCCTACGCGGCCCCGGCCCGGGCCGCCGAGCTGGCCGGTCTGCCGCCCGCCTACGTGGCCACGGCGGAGCTGTGCCCGAACCGCGACGAGGACATCGCCTACGCCCTGCGCCTGCTCCAGGCGGGCGTGCCGGTCGAGCTGCACCAGTGGCCCGGCACCTTCCACGGCTCCCAGGCGATCCTCACCGCCGACGTCTCGCAGCGGCAGATCGCCGAACTCGCCGCGGCCCTGCGCCGCGCCCTGGCCGAGTGAACCGGCCGCACCCCGCACCCCGGACAGCCGGAAAGGACCTCACGACCATGACCCTCGCCCCGTTCGGCCTCTTCACCTCGTTCGTCCGCCTCGGCGACGGCGGTGAGGTGCGCGTCGAGGAACCCGCGTTCGACCCCGAGCAGGACACCTGGCAGCTGATGACCTTCCACGTGGAGACCGACGAGGACGTCCACGGCGACCACTGGGAGATCCACACCGAGGCCGACGAGGTCGTCGCCTGCCTCACCGGCGGGATCCGCCTCTGCCTGCGCCCCGAGCGGCCGGGGGAGAAGGAGGAGGAGACCGCCCTGGCGCCGGGGACCGCCGTCGTCGTGCCGCGCGGTCGCTGGCACCGCATCGCGCTGGACGCGCCCAGCGACATCATGTCCGTCACCCTGCCGCGCGGCAGCCGCCTGGAGAGGCGGACCGGGGTGTAGGGCCGAAGACCACGGAAAAAGGGGACGCGGACCAGGTCGTGCCGAAAGCGCTGTCACGATCTGGTCCGAATGTCCGGACAAAACATTGACAGGGCTTCGGGAAGGGGGCTACAAAGCCGGGGAGAGCCGAACACCGAGGGGACACGATGGCGTACGACCTGATCACCATGGGGCGGATCGGAGTGGATCTGTATCCGCTCCAGACGGGCGTCCCGCTGCCGCAGGTCACGTCCTTCGGCAAGTTCCTCGGCGGTTCGGCGAGCAACGTCGCGGTCGCCGCGGCCCGCCTCGGACGGCACACGGCGGTGATCACACGCACCGGCGACGACCCCTTCGGCACCTATCTGCACGAGGCCCTGAAGGACTTCGGCGTGGACGACCGCTGGGTCACCCCCGTCCCCGGCCTGCCCACCCCCGTCACCTTCTGCGAGATCTTCCCGCCGGACGACTTCCCGCTGTACTTCTACCGGCAGCCCAAGGCCCCCGACCTGGAGATCGACGCCCACGAGCTGGACCTCGACGCGATCCGCGAGGCCCGCGTCTTCTGGGTCACCGGCACCGGCCTGAGCGAGGAGCCCAGCCGGACGGCGACCCTCGCGGCCCTCGCCCACCGCGCCAAGGCCGGCCCGACGGTCTTCGACCTCGACTGGCGCCCGATGTTCTGGACGGCCCCCGAGGCCGCCCGCCCCTTCTACGAGGAGGCCCTGCGCCACGCCACCGTCGCGGTCGGCAACCTCGACGAGGTGGAGGTCGCCACCGGCGTGCGCGAGCCCCACGCCGCCGCCCGCGCCCTGCTCGACGCCGGGGTCGAACTGGCCGTGGTCAAGCAGGGCCCCAAGGGCGTGCTCGCGGTGAACGGCGCCGGGGAGAGCGCCGAGGTGCCGCCGCTGCCGGTGGACGTCCTCAACGGCCTCGGCGCCGGGGACGCCTTCGGCGGCAGCCTCGTCCACGGCCTGCTGGCCGGCTGGGACCTGGACAAGATCATGCGGCACGCCAACGCCGCCGGCGCCATCGTGGCCTCCCGCCTGGAGTGCTCCTCCGCGATGCCCACCCCGGACGAGATCGAGGCGGCCGTCACCGCGGGGGCCGTCAAGTGAGCGTCGACGTCTCCGAACTCGTCCGGCTGCGCAGCCACCGCCCGGAGGCGATCGCCGAGGCCGCCGCCCGCCGCACCCGCCGGCCGCTGCTGAACGACAACGGCCGGCTGATGATCGTCGCCGCCGACCACCCGGCCCGCGGCGCCCTCGGCGTCGGCGGCCGGAGCCTCGCCATGGCCAACCGCGCCGACCTGCTCGAACGCCTCTGCCTGGCGCTGTCCCGCCCGGGCGTGGACGGCGTCCTCGCCACCGCCGACATCCTCGACGACCTGCTGCTGCTCGGCGCGCTCGACGGCAAGGTCGTCCTGGGCTCGATGAACCGGGGCGGCCTGCAGGGCGCCCGCTTCGAACTCGACGACCGCTTCACCGGCCACCGCCCCGAGGACATCGAGCGCCTCGGCTTCGACGCGGGCAAGCTCCTGCTGCGCATCGACTACGACGACCCGGGCTCGCTGACCACGCTGGAGTCCGCCGCCCGGGCCGTCGACGCCATGGCGGAGCGCAGGCTGCCCGTCTTCGTCGAGCCGTTCATCAGCCGCCGCGACGAGAGCGGACGGCTGCGCAACGACCTGTCCGCCGAAGCCGTCACCCGGTCGATCGCCATCGCCTCGGGCCTGGGCGGCAGCTCCGCCTACACCTGGCTGAAGGTGCCGGTCACCGCCAACCCCGACGACATGGCCGAGGTCATGGCGACCTCCACGCTCCCCGCCGTCCTGCTCGGCGGCGAGGTCGGCGACGATCAGGACGGGGCGTACGAGAAGTGGCGCGGCGCCCTGCAACTGCCCACCGTGTGCGGGCTGGTGGTCGGCCGCTCCCTGCTGTACCCGGCGGACGGCGACGTGGCCGCCGCCGTGGACACCGCCGTAGGACTGCTGTGAGGGCCGCTTCATGACCAGTGGGCTGTACGTCCCCAAGGGCACCACCTCCGACGTGAACCACGTCCTGGACATCGACCCCAAGCGGGCCGGCTGGACGCACAGCAGCCTGCGGATCGTGGAGCTCCCGCCGGGCGGCACGCACACCTTCAGCACCGGCGACAGCGAGTGGATCGTCCTGCCGCTGCGGGGCGGCTGCACGGTGCGTGTGGAAGACCAGGAGTTCACCCTCTCGGGCCGGGAGAACGTGTTCGCGTCGGTCACCGACTTCGCGTACGCGCCCCGGGACGCCCGGGTCCAGATCGCCTCCGGCGCGGGAGGCCGCTTTGCTTTGGCAGGAGCGAAGTGCGAGCGACAACTCCCCGCCCGCTACGGCCCCGCGCCGGAGGTCCCCGTCGAGGAACGCGGCAGCGGTACCTGCCTGCGCCGCGTCCGCAACTTCGCCTCGGCGGACGCCTTCGACTGCGACAAGCTCATCGCGGTCGAGGTGATCACACCCGGCGGCAACTGGTCCTCCTACCCGCCGCACAAGCACGACGAGCACCGGCCCGGCGAGGAGTCGGAGCTGGAGGAGATCTACTACTTCGAGATCGACGGCCCGAACGGTTTCGGCTACCAGCGCGTATTCCCCTCGCGTGAGGGCGGATCCGACGTCCTCACGGAGGTCCGCTCCGGCGACGCCGTCCTCGTCCCGGACGGCTGGCACGGCCCGTCGATCGCCCAGCCCGGCCACGACATGTACTACCTGAACGTCATGGCCGGCCCGGGGGAGACGAGGGAGTGGCGGATCTGCTTCCACCCGGACCACACGGAGGGGTACCGATGACCACCCGCCTGACCGTCGCACAAGCACTGGTCCGTTTCCTCGCCGCCCAGTACACCGAGCGCGACGGTGTCCGGCAGCGGCTCATCGGTGCCACCTGGGGCATCTTCGGCCACGGCAACGTGGCCGGCCTCGGCCAGGCACTCCTGGAGCACGCCGGCGCGATGCCGTTCCACCAGGGCCGCAACGAACAGGCCATGGTGCACGCGGCGGTCGGCTACGCCCGTCAGTCCAACCGCCTGTCCACGCACGCGGTGACGACGTCCATCGGCCCGGGCGCCACCAACCTGGTCACCGGAGCGGCCCTGGCGACCGTCAACCACCTGCCGGTGCTGCTCCTGCCCGGCGACACCTTCGCCACCCGCCCCGCCGACCCGGTCCTGCAGCAGCTGGAAGTGCCGTACGCCGGTGACGTGTCGGTCAACGACTGCCTGCGCCCGGTGTCGAGGTACTTCGACCGGATCACCCGTCCCGAGGCGCTGATCCCCTCGGCGCTGAACGCGATGCGCGTGCTCACCGACCCGGTCGAGACCGGCGCCGTCACCCTCGCCCTGCCGCAGGACGTGCAGGCCGAGGCGTACGACTGGCCCGAGGAGTTCTTCGCCGAGCGGGTGTGGACCGTACGGCGTCCGGGCGCCGACCCGGCGGAACTCGCCGAGGCCGTGCGCACGATCCGGGCGGCGAAGCGGCCCCTGGTCGTCGCGGGCGGCGGCGTCCACCACAGCCGCGCCGAGGAGGCCCTCGCCGAGTTCGCCGAGACCACCGGCATCCCGGTCGCCTCCACCCAGGCCGGCAAGGGCTCCCTGCGCCACGACCACCCCCAGGACGTCGGCGGCATCGGCCACACCGGCACGGCCACGGCGGACGAACTGGCCCGCACCGCCGACCTGGTGATCGGCGTCGGCACCCGCTACACCGACTTCACTACCGCCTCCGGCACCCTCTTCGCCAACCCGGACGTGCGGTTCGTGAACCTCAACATCGCCCCCTTCGACGCCCACAAGCTCGCCGGGCAGCCCCTGGTCGCGGACGCCCGCAGCGGACTGCGGGAGCTCACCAACGCCCTGCGCCCGCACGGCCACCGGGTCGCCGGCACCTACGCCGCCGAGTACACCGAGGACAAGGAGCGCTGGGAGCAGCGCGTCGACGCCTGCTACGAGGTCGACGAACCGGACACCCGCCCCACCCAGCCGCAGGTCCTCGGCGCCCTGGACGCCCTCGTCGACGCCTCGGACATCCTGATCAACGCGGCCGGTTCCCTCCCCGGCGACCTGCACAAGCTCTGGCGGACCCGGTCCCGCGACCAGTACCACCTGGAGTACGGCTACTCCTGCATGGGCTACGAGATCCCGGCCGCCATCGGCGTGAAGCTGGCCGCCCCGGACCGGCCCGTGTGGGCGCTGGTCGGCGACGGCACGTACCTGATGATGCCGACGGAGATCGTCACGGCCGTGCAGGAGGGCGTCGCGATCAAGGTCCTGATCATCCAGAACCACGGCTACGCCTCCATCGGCGGCCTGTCCGAGTCGGTCGGCGGCGAGCGCTTCGGCACGGCCTACCGCTACCCGTCCGAGGACGGCTCGTTCACCGGCCCGCCGCTGCCGGTGGACCTCGCCGCCAACGCGGCCAGCCTCGGCATGCGCGTGCTGCGCGCCAAGACCGTGCGGGCCCTGCGGGAGGCCCTCGCCGAGGCCCGGGCCGCCGACACTCCCACATGTGTCTACGTGGAGACCCAAACGGCAGACACAGTGTCGGGCGCGCCCCCGGCGCAGGCCTGGTGGGATGTACCCGTGGCCGAGACCGCGACACGGCCGTCCGCGGTCAAGGCACGTGAGCTGTACGAACGGCACGTCTCCACCCGACGCCGCCATCTGTGAAGGAGTTCCCGGCCATGACGAAGATCGTCAACCACTGGATCGGCGGCAAGACCGTCGAAGGCGCCTCGGGCACGCACGGGCCGGTGACCAACCCGGCGACCGGCGAGGTCACGACGAAGGTCGCGTTCGCCTCGGTCGACGAGGTGGACGCGGCGGTCGCGGCCGCCAAGGAGGCCTTCACCACCTGGGGCCAGTCCTCGCTGGCCCAGCGGACCTCGATCCTGTTCCGGTTCCGGGCGCTGCTGGACGCCCACCGCGACGAGATCGCCGAGCTGATCACCGCCGAGCACGGCAAGGTCCACTCCGACGCCCTCGGCGAGGTCGCCCGCGGCCTGGAGATCGTCGACCTGGCCTGCGGCATCAGCGTCCAGCTCAAGGGCGAGCTGTCCACGCAGGTGGCGAGCCGCGTCGACGTCTCCTCCATCCGCCAGCCGCTCGGCGTCGTCGCGGGCATCACGCCGTTCAACTTCCCGGCGATGGTGCCGATGTGGATGTTCCCGATCGCCATCGCCTGCGGCAACACGTTCGTGCTGAAGCCGTCCGAGAAGGACCCGTCGGCGTCGGTCAAACTCGCCGAGCTGCTGGCGGAGGCCGGTCTCCCGGAGGGCGTCTTCAACGTCGTCCACGGCGACAAGGTGGCCGTGGACCGCCTGCTGGAGCACCCGGACGTCAAGGCCGTCTCGTTCGTCGGCTCGACTCCGATCGCCCGCTACATCCACACCACCGCCTCCGCCAACGGCAAGCGCGTCCAGGCGCTCGGCGGCGCCAAGAACCACATGCTGGTCCTCCCGGACGCCGACCTGGACGCCGCGGCCGACGCCGCCGTCTCGGCCGCCTACGGCTCCGCCGGCGAGCGCTGCATGGCCATCTCCGCGGTCGTCGCGGTCGGTGCCATTGGCGACGAACTGGTGGAGAAGATCCGCGAGCGCGCCGAGAAGATCAAGATCGGCCCCGGCGACGACCCGGCGTCGGAGATGGGCCCGCTCATCACCAAGGCCCACCGCGACAAGGTGGCCTCCTACGTCGAGGGCGCGGCGGCCGAGGGCTGCGAGGTCGTGCTGGACGGCACCGGCTACACCGTCGACGGCCACGAGGACGGCCACTGGATCGGCATCTCCCTGCTCGACCAGGTCCCCACCTCCGCCAAGGCCTACCAGGACGAGATCTTCGGCCCGGTCCTGTGCGTGCTGCGCACGGAGACCTACGAAGAAGCCCTGGACCTGATCAACGCCTCGCCGTTCGGCAACGGCACCGCGATCTTCACCCGGGACGGCGGTGCGGCCCGCCGCTTCCAGCTGGAGGTCGAGGCCGGCATGGTCGGCGTGAACGTCCCGATCCCGGTCCCCGTGGGCTACCACAGCTTCGGCGGCTGGAAGGACTCCCTCTTCGGCGACCACCACGTCTACGGCAACGACGGCACGCACTTCTACACCCGTGGCAAGGTCGTGACCACACGCTGGCCCGACCCGGCCGACGCCCCGGCCGGTGTGGACCTGGGCTTCCCGCGCAACCACTGACACCTGCTCCCGGGGCCGTCCGCATCGCGGACGGCCCCGCCTTTTTTGCGCGCCCGGCCTGCGGTTCCCGCACCCGCCAGGCCCGTGGCGCAGAAGCCCTGATGCAACGCTAACGCGCGAATGAGCGTCCATGTGCTACGGATTTCGTATGTGAACAGCCATTGACGTGATGGTTTCCGTCGATGTTGCATCCCTCACGTGACCGACACCCTCACCCCTGTCGAGGCCGCCGTCGCGCAGGCGTCGGGCGGCCCCAAGAAGCTGAAACGCTCCATCGGAGTCGTCGGCGGCACCCTGCTGACCCTCTCCTGCGTGACCCCGGCCTCCACGCTGTTCGTGGTCGTCCCGGACCTGTTCGGCACCCTCGGCACCGCCACGGCCCTGACGATCGCCATCGGCTCCCTGCTCTGTGTCGCCGTGGCGTTCTGCTACTCGGAGCTGGGCACCCTCGTCCCCAGCGCGGGTGGCGAGTACGCCATGGTCTCCACGCTGGCCGGACGCCTCGCCGGCTGGCTGGTGTTCGTGCTGTCCCTGCTGGTCGTGATGATCGTCCCGCCGGTCATCGCGATGGGCACCGCCGACTACCTCGCCCCGCTGGTCCACCTCGACCCGTCCTGGACGGGCGCCTCGGTGATGCTCCTCGCCACCCTCGCCGGCCTGCTCGACCTGAGGGCCAACGCCTGGATCACCGGCGTCTTCCTGGTCCTGGAGGTCATCGCGGCGGCGGTCGTCGCGGTCCTGGGCTTCACGCACGCCGAGCGCGGCGTCGGCAGCCTGGTCTCGCTGCGGGTCGCGGGCCCGGACGGCGCTCCCGACACGGTGACGGCCCTCCTGGTCGTCTCCGGCCTCGCCATCGCGCTGTTCGTCACGCAGGGTTTCTCCACGGCCGTCTACCTCTCCGAGGAACTGGAGGACCCCCGCCGCTCGGTGGCCCGCACGGTCCTGGCCACCCTCGCCATCTCCGCCGTGATCATCCTGGTCCCGGTCGCGGCCATCACCCTGGGCGCCCCCGACCTCGCCGCCCTGACCGGCGGGGACATCTCCACCATGGTCACCGCCTGGTCCAGCACGGCCGTCGGCACGTTCGTGAGCCTCTGCGTGGCCCTCGCGATCATCAACGCGGGGATCGTCATGGTCGTCCAGAACTCCCGCGTGCTGTTCGCCTCGGCCCGCGACAAGGCCTGGCCCGCCCCGGTCAACACCCTCTTCTCCCGCCTCGGCCGCTTCGGCTCCCCCTGGGTCTCCACCCTCGCGGTCGGCGTCCCCGGCGCGGCCCTGTGCTTCGTGGACCTGGACACCCTGTACGGCGTCACGGGCGTCTCGGTGACGGGCATGTACCTGCTGGTCGCCGTCGCCGCCCTGCTCTCCCGCCGCGGCACCCACCGGCACACCCGGGCCTGGCGCATGCCCCTGTGGCCGGCGGCCCCGCTCCTGCTGATCATGGTCCTGGTCTACGTCCTCGTGCGGCAGGAGCCGGCGTACCTGCTCTGGACGGGCGGCATCACCGCGGCGGCGACCCTGTACTGGGCCCTGTACCTGCGCCCGCGCAGGCAGACGCGCTGGCTCGTCTCGATCCCGGAGGATCAGCAGGCCTAGGGGCGCGGGGAACTGCGCGAACAGCCACCAAGCACCCGCACCCGGCAACGCACACCCCCCCCCGCCGAGCTCGAAGCCGTACACCACCCGCAGTACGCCGAAAACCCCGTGTACACCCCTGGAAGGCCCCGTACTTCGGTCTCCGGTCGACACCTCATCGACAGGTTCACCCCGTACCGTTGACGCATGGATCTTCGACTGCCCGGATTGAACGGGCTGCTTCGGCGGCCCCGGAGGCTCCTCGCCGCCGGGGCCGCCGTCGTCGTCCTCGCGGGCGCGGGGACGTGGACGGCCGTCGCCGGCGACGAAGCGCCCCCGGTGCACCGCACGGACCGGCTCCTGGACACCGGGGACGGGGTGCGCGTCGACACATCCTTCTTCACCTCCGCAGGAGACGGCCGCCGCCCCGCCGTCCTGCTCGGGCACGGCTTCGGCGGCAGCAAGAAGGACGTCCGGCAGCAGGCCGAGGACCTCGCCCGGGACGGCTACGCGGTCCTGACCTGGTCGGCCCGCGGCTTCGGCAGGTCCACCGGGAAGATCGGCCTGAACGACCCGAAGGGCGAGGTAGCCGACGTCTCGAAGCTCCTCGACTGGCTCGCGACGCAGCCCCTGGTCGAACTCGACAAGAAGGGCGACCCGCGCGTCGGCATGGCCGGCGGCTCCTACGGCGGCGCCATCGCCCTGCTCACGGCCGGACACGACCGGCGCGTGGACGCCATCGCCCCCGCCATCACGTACTGGAACCTCGCCGACGCCCTCTTCCCGAACGGCGTCTTCAAGAAGCTCTGGGCCGGCATCTTCGTCAACTCCGGCGGCGGCTGCGAGAAGTTCGAGCCCGCGCTGTGCCGCATGTATGAGCGGGTCGCCGAGTCGGGCACGCCCGACGCCGAGGCCCGCGAGCTGCTGGAGCAGCGGTCGCCGTCCGCCGTCGGCAAGGACATCAAGGTGCCGACCCTGTTGCTGCAGGGGCAGTCCGACTCCCTCTTCCCGCTCGGCCAGGCCGACCAGGCGGCGAGGACCATCCGCGCGGGCGGCGCCCCCGTCGACGTCGACTGGATCGCCGGCGGCCACGACGGCGGCGACATGGAGACCGGCCGCGTCCAGGATCGCGTGACGACCTGGTTCGACCGCTACCTGAAGGACGACAAGGCCGTCGACACCGGCCCCGCCTTCCGCGTCACCCGCACCCTCGGCACGGGCTCCGGCGACGGCGAACCCCGCCTGACCGGCGTGACCTCGGACCGCTACCCGGGCCTGGAGAGCAAGCGGCGCCCCCTCGCCCTGACCGGCCGCGAGCAGAGCTTCGCCAACCCGCCCGGCGCCAGCCCGCCCGGTGTCTCCGCCCTGCCCGGCCTCGGCGGCGCGGGCGGCCTCAGCCAGCTCTCCAGCCTCGGCATCGGCGTCTCCCTGGACTTCCCCGGCCAGTTCGCCGCGTTCGAGTCGGCGCCGCAGCGCGAGGACCTGCAGATCACCGGCTCGCCGACCGTGACCGTCCACGTGAAGTCCACCAGCGACGACGCCGTGCTCTTCGCGAAGCTCTACGACGTCGGACCCGGCGGCGGCACCCGGCAGGTGCTGCCCTCCCAGCTGGTCACACCCCTCCGGGTCGAGGGCGCCAAGGCGGGCAAGGACGTCCGCATCACCCTCCCGGCGATCGACCACGAGATCGACGACGGCCACCGCCTCCGCCTGGTCCTCGCCTCCACCGACCTCGGCTACGCCTCCCCGACCGCCCCGGCGACGTACACCGTCTCCCTCAAGGGCGACCTGAAGGTGCCCTCCGCGCTCGGGCAGCGCGACACCCAGGGCGCGCTGCCCGCGTGGGTGTGGTGGCTGCCCCTGGCGGGCGCCGCGATCGCCCTGGCCCTGATCGTCACGGGCCGCCGCCGCACGGCCGCCCCCGCCCCGCCGGACCCGGCACTGGCCGAGGTCCCCCTGCAGATCACCGACCTGACCAAGCGCTACGCCAAGGCCTCGGACCGGTACGCGGTCAAGGACCTCTCCTTCCGCGTCGAGAAGGGCCAGGTGCTCGGCCTGCTCGGGCCCAACGGCGCCGGCAAGACCACCACCCTGCGCATGCTGATGGGCCTCATCAAGCCCGACGGCGGCGAGATCCGCGTCTTCGGCCACGCCATCGCCCCCGGCGCCCCGGTCCTCTCCCGGGTCGGCGCCTTCGTCGAGGGCGCGGGCTTCCTGCCGCACCTGTCCGGCCGCGAGAACCTGGAGCTGTACTGGCGCGCCACCGGCCGCCCCGCCGAGGACGCGCACCTGGAGGAGGCCCTGGAGATCGCGGGCCTGGGCGACGCCCTCGCCCGCGCGGTGCGCACCTACTCCCAGGGCATGCGCCAGCGCCTGGCCATCGCCCAGGCCATGCTCGGCCTGCCGGACCTGCTCATCCTCGACGAACCGACCAACGGCCTCGACCCGCCCCAGATCCGCGAGATGCGCGAGGTGATGATCCGCTACGCCGCCGCGGGACGCACGGTCATCGTCTCCAGCCACCTCCTGTCCGAGGTGGAGCAGACCTGCACCCACCTGGTCGTGATGGACCACGGACAGCTCGTCCAGACGGGCCCGGTCGCGGAGATCGTCGGCTCGGGCGACACGCTCCTGGTGGGCACGGCCACGCCCGTGGACGAGCCCGTCGTGGAGAAGGTCGCCGCCCTGCCGGGCGTCGCCTCGGCCGTGCGCGCCGACGAGGGCCTGCTGGTCCGGCTCGGCGCCGACGGCACCCCGCAGCGCCTGGTCGCCGACCTGGTACGGCTGGACGTGGCGGTCACGTCCGTCGGCCCGCACCGCCGCCTGGAGGACGCCTTCCTCACCCTGATCGGAGCCGAAGCATGAGCACGCTCGCCGACCCGCCCGTCGAGGTCGCCGACGGCTACCGCGCGGGCCGCACCCTGCCCTTCCGCGTCGAGCTGGTGAGGCAGCTGAAGCGGCGCCGCACGATGGTCATGGGCGGCGTCCTGTTCGCCCTGCCGGTCATCCTGCTCATCGCCTTCCAGGTCGGCGGCGACCCGGGCGGCGGCAACAACCGCGTCAACCTCATGGACACGGCGACCGCGTCCGGGATGAACTTCGCCGCGGTCAACCTCTTCTCCGCCGCCGGCTTCCTGCTCGTCATACCCGTCGCCCTGTTCTGCGGCGACACGGTCGCCTCGGAGGCCGGCTGGTCGTCCCTGCGCTACCTGCTCGCGGCCCCCGTGCCCCGGGCCCGGCTGCTGTGGTCCAAGCTCGTCGTCGGGCTCACCCTGAGCTTCGCGGCGATGGTCCTGCTCCCGGTCGTCGCCCTCGCCGTCGGCACGGCCGCCTACGGCTGGGGCCCGCTCGAACTGCCCACCGGCGGCAGTCTCCCCACCGGCACGGCGGCCCAGCGCATCCTGATCGTCGTCGCGTACATCATGGTGTCCCAACTGGTCACCGCCGCTCTCGCGTTCTGGCTGTCGACCCGCACGGACGCCCCGCTCGGCGCGGTCGGCGGCGCGGTGTTCCTCACCATCATCGGCAGCGTCCTGGACGAGGTGACGGCCCTCGGCGACTGGCGCGACTTCCTGCCCGCGCACTGGCAGTACGCCTGGCTCGACGCCGTCCGGCCGCAGCTGGAGTGGTCGGACATGATCCAGGGCACGTCGATCTCCGTGACCTACGCGCTGGTGCTGTTCGCCCTGGCCTTCCGCGGTTTCGCCCGCAAGGACGTGGTGTCCTAGTGTCCTGAGCCGGGAATCCGCTGCGTGCTTCGCCGGCACAGGCGACGGCCCGGCGGTGCCGTGCTGCGTCTGGACAACCGCCCGTAGGGCGCCGCCGCTACCGTTGGCCAGAGCCCTCGTGAGGTCACCGCCGGACCATCGGGACTCGCTCAACGGTGCGCCTACCAGGCGCCGTTGGTGTCTCGCCCCGGACTCCGGGCGCCGCGCCGACGGCGCCTGCGCCGCGAGCACCCTGCCACCGACGTCGGACGACCGACTGGGCGGCGCTGAAGGTGTTGCGCACACCGTGTGTCCGTGATCACATCTCCTCGAAAATGCCCCAAAGGAACATTTGGGACTCAATCGAGGGTTGACGGCTTGTAGCGGTTGGCCCTCCTCGACAGATGGAGGGCCAATGCCTCATCGCATGCTCCGCTCGGCGGCCACCGCGCTGCTGGCTTCCGCACCGATCGTGGTCGCAGCGCCCGCGCAGGCCGCTCCGCAGCACACCTTCCCCTGCGCCGTGGGCATCCAGAACGTCAGCAACGCCGTGACCAGCACGATCACTGTCAGCGTCACATGCGGCGACACGCGCACAGTCAGCGCGCGTATCACCGCGGACGACGCTGAACTCATGAGCCTGCAGCAGACCGTGCAGGCCGGCGTCCAGCAGAGCGTCACCGTCACCGTGCCCAGAGTTCAGCGAGCTTGCGCCACGCTGCAGACGGACGGCGCGAGCACCACGCTCTGCACCCCCTGACGGGTCCTCAGGCCGACGGCGCCTCACGGGCGCGGTCGGCCCGCCTCCCGCTCCTGCCAACATCCAATAAACACATATGAAGCAATTAGTCGTACTCCATGCGGCGTGCCGGAAATGCAGCGTTACGCGTTTCGCGTGTTATCGTCTGTGACTGTCCGAGCACGGTCCGTAATTGGCCCGGGCGCGCGAAGAAATCGGAGAAGTGATGGACAAGCTGAAGAAGGCCGCGGCCGTAGCGGTCATGGTCGGCGGCATGGCTCTCGGCGGCGGGGTCGCCCACGCTGGCGGCGGCCACGACTACAAGGACGTGGGTGACATCGTCATTGGCAACCTGCAGGCCGTTGAGTGTGACCAGGAGTTCGACGCCGGCCTGGCCTTTGCGCCCGCTCAGGTCACGGTCACCGGTGACAACACCCAGGTGATCGGCAACTTCTGCACGGTGGTCGGCCCGGTCGAGGACTGATTTCACGGCATTGTGAGAGCGGGTCTCGCGCCTTCGGCGCGAGACCCGCTCTACGTTTGGGGCCCCATCCCTCTCGTTGTCGCGGCTTTCCTGGCCGATCGGTGTTTCTGGGGAGCCCGGTGAGCGCGTCCCGGAGGGCGGGGAGAGGGTGAGCACTCATCCTTACCCATTTGGCGTATCGAAAAATGCCTCGTCGATCGAGCCAAGTGTTAAGGTCTGTAACTGTCCGAGCACGGACCGTAATTGGCCCGAGCGCGCGAAGAAATCGGAGAAGTGATGGACAAGGTCAAGAAGGCCGCGGCCGTAGCGGTCATGGTCGGCGGCATGGCTCTCGGCGGCGGGGTCGCCCACGCCGATGGCGGCCACGACTACAAGGACGCGGCTGACATCGTCCTCGGCAACGTGCAGATTGTGGAGTGCGACCAGGACTTCGACGGTGGCGCCCTCTTTGCGCCCATCCAGGCTACGGGCACCGGCGACAACACGCAGGTGATCGGCAACTTCTGCACGGTGATCGGGCCGGTCGAGGACTGATTCCGCGACGTTGCGAAGTATGGGTCTCGCGCCCTTGGGTGCGAGACCCGCTTCTCATCCCGGCCGCATCGACTGCACCGATGCCATTAACCCATATGGCGTATCGAAAATGCGGCGTCGCGTGAACCGCGTGTTATCTTCTGTATCTGTCCGAGCACGGTCCGTAATGGATCCGGGCGCGCCAAGAAAATCGGAGAAGTAATGAACAAGTTCCAGAAGGCCACTGCCGTAGCGGTCATGGTGGGTGGCATGGCTCTCAGCGGCGGAGTCGCCCACGCCTGTGACAAGGGCAAGTCGGACGACAAGCCGTCTGGCATCGCCATCGACAACCTGCAGGTCGTGGAGTGCGACCAGGAGTTCGACGGCGGCCTTGCCTTCGCCCCCGTCCAGATCGCGGTTCTCGGTGACAACACCCAGGCGATCGGCAACTTCTGCACGGTGGTCGGGCCCGTCGAGGACTGATTCCGCGGCACTGTGAAGAACCGGGCCTCGCGCTTTCGGTGCGCGGCCCGCTCCTCTCGTAATCGCCTAGTGTCAGCCCGTGGAGATGCACATGCGCAGTTTCAGGAAAGCCATGCTGATGGCCGCTGCCATCAGCAGCACCGGTGTCACGGGTGCCGGAGCAGCCCAGGCCGGCGATGCCGGTGAGGATCTGCCCGACGCGGGCACCGGTGAGACGCAGCTCCTGAAATGCGAACAGACATTCAACGCCTCTCTGGTCATGATCAACGCGCCGATCACCGCATCGGGCGACAACGTCATGAAGTTCGGCAATTTCTGCTCGCGGGTCGGTCCACGCCCATGAGCGGCTGAATGTCGGGTGATCTGGACACGGCTTGACCAGGTCGGCCGAGAGATCCGTCGGCGGAGTCATCGAAGTCTTCCACTCGGTTTTGCACATTCGCCTCGGTATCGGCAGTGGCCATCCTCCAGATGGTCACTGCCTCCTTTCTGTATACAGGGCCATGCGGGTGAAGTTGGATGATTACTCGTCCGTAAGGGTGTCACCTGCTTGCCGGGGGATTTCCTGCTGATGCAGTATCGGTTCTCGCCGGTGCCCAAGAAGTATGTGAGTGGAAGGCCGCCTCGGAGGGAAGATGGCCGATTTGATCACCCTGCCGCGTTGCCCGGAGACAGGAAAAGCGTCGTTCCGTACTGAATCCGAGGCGAGGCTGTGGCTGATCAAGCAGCCACTTCTGAGCAGGATTCCGGACCGTATCTACCGATGCTCGGACTGTCGGCACTGGCACTTCACCGGATCTCATCACTGGACCAGCCAGAAGATCAAGTGGAGGCGGAATTACGGGAGGCGGGAAGCCGCCTCGGGACACAGTCGTAAGAAAAGGGGCAAGGGCTGACGAGTTCCAGTCCTCCCTCATCCCGCAGTGGGCACCGGTACGGGAGTAGGCGTTTCCCCTTCAAGCAGGAAGACGACGAGAATGCGCAAAAAACTGAGCAGGGGGATGGTCGTGGCCGCCGCCGCGACGAGCATCCTGCCCATGTACGGTATCCAGGCGTTCGCGGCATCACATTCCGAGGTTTCTAAGGCCTGTGGCGAATCCATCGGTGTGCAGACCGCGATGGACCCGTCCTCCGGGACCTCGTGCACGAGCGGCCCTGCCTCCCGCTCCGGTGACGACCGCGAGCACGACGGCTACGGCCACGGCGGCGGTGACGTCGACGAGGCCGGTTACGGCGACGCCGGCGGCTCTGGCATCGCTCCCGCCACGCAGCCCTCGGCCAAGCCGTCGGTGAAGACGACATCGTCGACGTCACTGGCCACCACGGGCGAAGAGAGCGGATACGGCGACGACGACGCCGACCATGACCGCGACGAAAGTGGCTATGGAAACGGTGACGTCGGCTACGGCGGCGGCGACGTCGGTTACGGCCATGACGAAAGTGGCTACGGCGACGGGGCGGAAGGCGGCTACGGCGACGAGGAGGGTGGCGGCTACGGCGACGGGGCGGAAGGCGGCTACGGCGACAAGGAGGAAGGCGGCTACGGCGACGAGGAGGGTGGCGGCTACGGCGACACGCCGACGACGCAGCCGCCGGCGGAGACTGAGCCACCGACCTCACCGTCCACCACACCGCCGGCGGAGACGAAGCGGCCGGCCGCGCCGCCTGCGTCATCCCCACCGCACACCGAGCCCTCGACCGAGCCGCCCTCTCTTGCCGAGACCGGCAGCGACCAGCAGCTGCTCGCGGCTTCCGGCGTCGCCACAATGCTGCTGACGAGCGGCGCCGTCCTGTACCGACGAGGCCGAGCCGCGTCCCGCCGGTAGTAGAGCGCTCAGGGTGCCGGACGTACCGCGTCCGGCACCCTGGTGCGTTCCGGCCTCTCCCGGAGTCCGCCCTGACTCCCTCGGCAGCAGCTCACTCGTGCGGGTGATCGGAGTGTGCGCAGGCAGAGCCAAGTCGCCAAGGGGGCATGCATATGACCGGTCAACGGGGGCGGATACGGATGAACGAGTGGCAGCGCACGCTCCGGCTGCTGCCAGTAGGCGGAGAATAGGAGCAGCCATGGCCACTCAGCAACGGCGCCGCGGAAGATGGGCCGTGTGCGTCGCGGCCGGTCTTCTCGTGTCGGCCTCTTTGACACTGGTACCCGGGCTCGCCGTGGGTGCCGTGGTGGAAGAGGTCGCCGAGACGCCTGTTCCGCTGACGCCGGTACCGGCGGTCTCGGTGCCGACGGCCCCCGTCGTCCCACCCGCACTGCCCGCACCCCCCGACCCGAAGCCCGCCTTCGGCGCCTACCTCCACTACAGCTCTCTCGGCGTGCTCCGTATGGCCGGGATCAGCCGGTGGCTGAACGGCACTCAACCGCGCGTGGGGCGCAGCTATCTGCCGGGTGACCGCTGGAGCAACATCGAAGGCCCCCCCGGCTTCCTCACCGCCTGGGCGAACTGGCGCCGGGAGAGGGCCGACCGGATGTTCGTCCTCAACGTGCCCATGCTGGAACGCAACGAGGAGGGCCTCTCCGACGTCGAGGTCCGTGCCCTGCTACGCCGGGGCGCGGCCGGGGAGTTCGACCCGCACTACCGCCGTCTGGCCGAGCGGCTGGTCGAGTGGGGGGTGCCGGACACCATCCTCGTGCTCGGCTGGGAGATGAACGGCATCACCTACACTCACCGATGCGGACCGGACCCGGAGGCCTGGAAGACGTACTGGAACAGGATCGTCACCGCCATGCGCTCGGTGCCGGGTCAGAGGTTCCGGTTCGACTTCACACCGAGCCGCGGGCGTGACGCCGTCCCCTGGACCGACTGCTATCCGGGGGACGCCACGGTCGACATCATCGGCATGGACGCGTACGACCAGCCGCAGGGGCTGTCCTTCGACGGACAGGTGACGGAGCCGTACGGCCTGCAAGAGCACGTGGAGTTCGCGAAGGAACACGGCAAACCCATCTCGTATCCGGAGTGGGGCCTGTTCCGCAACGGCGACAACCCGGAGTACATGCGGGGCATGCTCGCCTGGATGGACGCACACAGGCCGCTGTACCACACGATCACCGACTACTGCCCGCACGGCGTGTGGCAGTGCGGGCAGAACCCGAAGGCGGCCGAGGTGTACCGGACCGTGCTCTCCGGTCGCTCCGAGCCCGAACCCGAGCCCGTGCCGTTGCTCAGCCCCGTTCCGACGCCCCAGTCCGTGCCGACGGCGCTGTACCGACCGGGCTGCTGGCCGCTGAACCTTGGCGACTGGGTCGAGTACTGGCACGGCGGGAGGCTCTGCGTCCGCCTCGACCGGTGGTCGCGCACCCGGTGACCCCGTTGTCCTCAGCGGCCGGACAGGGGCGGCGGAAGGCTCAGGCCCTGCCGCCCCGTGCCTTCCACCCGCGCACCAGTTCCCTGCCCCGGCCGCGCGCGGCGACCTCGCAGACGACCGCCCAGAGCAGCGGGACGGTGCGCCGCCGGGCCAGCAGCAGCCGCTGGTTGACCACGGGCTCGGGTCGCCAGCGGCGCTTGTACGGTTCGTCGCCGCGCAGCAGGCTGAGCGTGCAGCGCTCCCCGGCGACGGCGTGCCGGGTGCCCGCGTTCAGCAGCATCACGGCGACATCCGCCTTCCGCTCCCGCAGCCGCGGATGGACGCCGTACAGATAGCAGCCCGCCAGGCGTGGCGACAGCAGCGTCAGGTCGACGGCCACCACCTCGCCGTCCAGCAGGAACTCGGTGATCACCGCATCTCCTGAGCGCACCAGAGACCCGACCGCGCGCTCGAGGTGCGCGGCGAACCGTTCCCGGAGGTGCTCCGGTGTCACCCCGCGGCTCTCCCACTGCAGCCGGTGCAGGGCGAGAAGCCGCCCCAGTGCCGCGTTCACCTGGTCGGGGGGCGCGGTCCGGTGCGTCACGCCCAGTGCGGTCAGTTTCCGCAGTTGGGCCCGCGCCCGCCGGGCCTTCACCCCGGGCAGCCGGGCCGTCAGCTCCTCCAGCGGCACGGCGGGCAGTTCCAGGCAGAGCGAGTCGCCCACCCGGCGGCGCGGTCCTCGCCAGTGCGCGTAGAGGCTTTCGGCCGCGCCGCCTGGACGGACCTCGCGGAAGTCGATCAGTGCGGTGCGGGCGGCCGACGACAGCGCTGCGGCGAGCGCGGGCGCCGCCCGGTCGGCGTGCTCGTCGTCGAGCAGGACGTCGCCGTAGTCGGAGATCGCCCCGCCCAGCGGGACGAGCCGGGGCAGCGTCCGTCCGACCCGCATCAGCGGCGCCGCCGCCCGCAGTTCGTCGCCGTCGCGCACCAGCACCAGCCGCAGGCGGCCGGGGTTTCCGTACGACGTCCACCACGAGTGCAGCCAGGCGTGGCTCTGGAACGGAGTCGCCGCGGCACACCTGCGGTACAGGCGCTCCCAGGCGGGGCCCAGCGCGGCGAATTCCAGATCGTCGGTGCACAGTTCGGCCCGAAGCGTGTCGACGTCGGTCCGCAGCAGCGCGCTCACAGTTGCCCCTGTGCATCGGCGGCGGGGGCCGGACCGGGCACGGTGGCCGGGCGCGCGCCCTGGGCGGCGACGCGCCGGGGACGGACCAGCAGCGCGAGACCGCCCAGCAGGCCGCCCGCGCTCGCGCCCACCAGGCCGGTCAGTGCCGGGGACGCCGAGGACGGCTCGGTGGGCTTGACGGCCCGGGTGAACGGGAGGAGTTCGACGTGCGTGGCGCGCTTGGCGTCGTTGGCGTGCCGGGTCAGTGAGCGGGCGACCGCGTTGGCCATGTCGGCGGCGAGACCGGCGTGCGCGGATGTGGCCGTCACGGCCAGCATCGGCGCGTCCGGTGAGGTCGCCGACCGCACGCTCTCCCGCAGCGTCCTCACTGGCACGCCCGCCCGCACCTGGGCGTCCCTGAGCACCGCGGGCTGCGTGGCGACCCGGCCGTACGCCTGGGCGAAGCCGAGTGCCGTCTGTGGGTCCGACGTGGCGGTCGGTACGGCGATGACGTACGCCGTGGCCGAGTAGGCGGGCGGCGTGAGGACGCCGTACGTGCCTGCGGCGAGCCCTCCGGCGAGGGTGCCGGCCACGATCAGGGACCACGGCGGCAGCGCCTTCAGGCGCCGGAGCGCCGGGTGCCGCCGGGCCGGGGGTGCCGGGGGTGCGGCCTTGGAGGTGGTGGAGGTCATCGGGGGATCACTCCCAGGGGTGACGGGGACGAGCAGGAGAGGGCGGCCGCGTACACGTCCATGAGCCGTGCGGCGCTGCGCGTGATGCAGTAGTGGCGGGCGGCGGCCGAGGGCGGGCGGACCTGCGGGCGCGGCCGGCCGGCCTCGGCCCGGGCGGGGGGCCCGGTCGAGGCGCGGGTCTCGGTAAGGGCGCGGGCGAACGCGTCCGCGCCGCCCCGCACCCGGCGGGCCCCGGCGGCGAGACGCGTCGGGAGATCCTCGACGGCCGGACAGGAGGCGTACAGCACCGGCAACCCCGCCGCCAAGCCCTCCACGACGGCGAGACCGAAGGCCTCCTCGGGGCTCGGCGAGACGAGCACGTCCATCGCCGAGGTCAGCGACGCCAGGTCGGGGCCGCAGGTGCCGTCGGGCAGGTACGGCCGTTCGCCCGTGAACATCACCCGGTCGCTCACTCCGGCCCGCCGGGCGGTGCGCCGCAGCGCCTTCTCCTCCGGGCCGTCGCCGACCAGCAACAGCACGCAGTCGCGGGGGAGTCGGGCGAGAGCGCCGATCAGGACGTCGAACCGCTTGCCCGCGGTCAGCCGGCCGATGCCGCCGACGACGTACACGCTCTCCGGCAACCCGAGCCGACGGCGGGTGTGTGCGCGGCTGACCGGGTCGAATCGGAAGCGGGCCACGTCGATGCCGTTGGGCACGATCTCGATGCGCGGCTCCGGTACGCCCCAGCGAGTGAGTCGGTCGGCCACCGTGGAGGAGACCGCGATCGTGGCGTGCCCCAGCCGCTCGCTGGCCAGGTACAGACGGCGCACGCCGGCGGTCAGGGCGCGGCCCTCCATCTGCGAGGCACCGAGGGAGTGTTCGGTGGCCACCACGGCCCGGACACCCGCCAGGCGGGCGGCGATCCTGCCGTACACGCAGGCCCGGTAGAGGTGGGTGTGCACGAGGTCGTAGCCGCCGGACCGGATCAGGCGGGCCAGGCGCGGCACGGCGGTCAGATCGCGGTTGCCGGCCATGCCCAGGTGGACGACACGGACGCCGTCCGCCGACAGGCCCGCGGCGACCGCGCCGGGGTTGGTGAGCGTCACGACCTCGCAGTCGACGGGCAGGTGGCCCAGCAGCAGCCGCAGTTGCTGTTCCGCGCCACCGACGCCGAGGCCGGTGATGATGTGCAGGGCCTTCAGCACGGGCATCGCGGAGTTCACACCCCTTCGACGGGGTGGCGGAGCGACCGGTGCAGTCTCCGCTTGAGGTACAGCCGCCAGGCCGTGTCCCGCTCGCCGACGTGGACGCGAGGCAGGGCGAGGGGGCCCGCCAGGCGGCCGGGGTCGGTGGCACAGGCGTAGGCGTAGCCCGCCTTGTCCACGGTGTCGATGACGCGGCGGTCGACCTTCCCGTACGGATAGCAGAAGCCACTGACGGGAGCATCGGTCACGTCGGAGAGCAGATCTTTGCTGTCGTTCACCTCGGCGCGGAGCAGCGCGTCGTCGGCCCGGGTCAGGTCGACGTGCGTGAGGCCGTGCGAGCCGATCTCGATCCCCTCGGCGGCGGCCCGCCGGATGCCTTCCGCCGACAGCAGCGGCTTGCGCGGGCCGAGCGGGTCCCAGGCGTTGTCACCGCCCAGCCTGCCCGGCAGCACGAACAGGGTGGCCCCGCAGCCGTGGCGATGCAGCAGCGGCAGGGCGTGCGTGAGGAAGTCCGCGTACCCGTCGTCGAAGGTCAGCCCCACCAGATCCTGTCCCGCGCCCCGGGCGCGCGCGGCGAGCAGCTCCCGCATGCCGACGCCGCGCAGGCCCCGGCGGCGAAACCAGCCCAGCTGCCGGTCCAGACGGCGGGGCGAGACGGTGACGCGGTACGGGTCGTGGGAACAGTCGCCCACGGAGTGGTACATCGCCACCCACGGGGGAGGGCCGATCCTGGACGGCGGCGTGGGTGCGGTGGAAGGGTCGCGGTCAACGGAAACGGGCATGCGGAAGCCTCCGGGAGACGGTGCGCAGTGCGGGTGCGAGGTAGTGCGCGCCCAAGGGCCGGGCGAGCAGGAGGAAGACGACGATCACGGCCGTGCCACCTGCCGCGAGCCCGAGCGCGGGGGAGTCGATGCGGCCCGCGCAGAACCCGCCCACACCGCAGGCGACGACCGCGGCCCGCAGCAGCTTGCCCATCTCGGTCAGTACCGGCCGCGTGCGGATCGGCACTCCGCGCGTCTTCATGCCGCGTAGCAGGATCAGGGCGGTGAGGGTGATGCCGGCGGCGTTGGCCGCGGCGATCCCCAGCACGCCCCACGAGCCGGCCGTCACCGAGCCCAGCCATGAGGTGGTGACGATCCCGGCGGCCATGGCAGCCAGCGGGTACCAGGTGGGCCGCCCGGCCGAGAAGTACGAGCGGACGAGCACACCCACCAGTGCGTGGCCGAGCAGCCCGAGCGCGTAGACGCGCATGACGGCGGCGGTGGCCGCGGTGTCCTGTGCGGTGAACGCGCCGCGCTGGAACAGCAGTTGGATGAGCTGCGGGGCACACGCGGCGACGGCTGCGGCGCCGAGCAGCACGACGCACGACACCACCGAGAGGTCGCGTTCGACGCGGTCGCGGGCCCGCTCGGTGTCGCCCTCGGCCAGCGCCTGCGCCACTACCGGAAAGGTGACCGTGCACAGCATCAGGGCGAGCACCATCGGCATCTGGACCACCTTCTGGGCGTAGTTCAGGTGCGAGATGGCGCCGGCGGGGAGTGGGGAGGCCAGGAAGCGCTCGATGAGGACCTGGGACTGGCGGCACAGGGCGAAGAGCAGGACGGTGACGATGAGGGTGAGGTTCATGGCGTGCCGGTCCGCCGGGTCCGTCACGTCCGTCGGGAGGGAGGGCCTTTTGCGGCGCAATTGGCCTACCGCGGACGTCAATTGGGTGACGACCATGATGGCCCCGCCCACCGCTACGCCGACCGCCGCCGCCCTCACGCCCCAACGGGCGCCGAGGGCGAACATCGCCGCGATGATGACGGCGTTGTAGGCGGCGTAGATGGCCGCGGGCGCGACGAACCGGCGGTGTGCGCGCAGGAACGCGCTGCAGTAACCGGCGAGACCGAAGGTCAGGACACAGGTGCCGGTCAGCCGGGTGCAGTCCACCGCGAACCCCGGCTCCGGGATCCCCGGCGCCAGGGTCTCGACCACGTACGGGGCGCCCCAGACGAGCAGCGCCGACACAGCGGCGAACGCCAGCGACAGGCGGGGCAGCGTACTGCGGACCAGGGTGCGCACCGGGTCGCCCGTACCGCCCTGGGCGCGGCGGGCCACGGCGGCGCTGAACGCCGGTACGAGCACGAAGGCCAGCCCGTCCTCGATCAGCAGCGTCGCTGCGAACTCCGGCACGGTCCAGGCGACCAGGAAGGCGTCCGTCTCGCTCCCCGCCCCGAAGAGGTGCGCCAGCGCCTGGTCCCGGCCGAGACCCAGCAGCGCACCGGCCAGGGAGAGGCCGACGGTGACGAGGGCGGCCCGGGCGAGGAAACCCCGCGGGACGGGTCCGGGGCTGCCGGTGTCCGTGCCGGCGCGTGCCGGGGGGAGCGTTGCGTCCCTGGCGTCGGGAGGGATGGTCGTCATCGTGCCACGGGCTTCCGGGAGGCGGCCGGGCCGTCACTCGCCAGCGCCCACCAAGCCGTCACCCCGAAGCAGACGGCGGTGAGGACGGTCGTGGGCCCGCCGATGTCGGCGTACGCGAAGTCGATCAGGTGCCAGATCAGCAGCCCGCAGGCGATGAGCGCGCAGTCGAGGCCGGGGCCCTGCGTTCTGCGCACGCGGACCAGCCGCCGCAGCCCGAGCACCAGCAGGGCCAGCCAGCTCCCCGCCAGCGCCAGCAGCCCGACGAGTCCCTGCTCGCTGAGTGCCAGCAGGTACATGTTGTGCGGCGACAGCAGCGGCTGCTTCCGGTACGCCGCACCCGCGCCCTCGGTGTCGCTGCCTGAGGACAGGGCCAGCGAAGCGTGCCCGTCGCGGTGCTCGGGGAACCCCTTGAGGCCGACGCCCGTCAGCGGCCGCTCGCGCCACATGCCGGCGGCCGCCGCCCACATCGTGTACCGGTCGGTGACCGACTGGTCGGGTGCGTCGGCCACCTGCCCGATGGTGCTCAACCTCTCCTGGAGCAGCGCGGAGCCGACACCGAACCCGCCGACGAGGAGCCCGGCGACGGCGGCCACGACCGCTCCCGCCTTCACCGCCCGCCGTATGCCCGCCAGCGCCAGCTGTGCCCCGCAGGCCAGGGCGGTGGCGATCCAGGCGCCCCGGCTGAAGGACACCGCCAGGGGCACCACCAGCAGCAGCGCGCACACCACGGCCCACACCCGGCCCCAGGCTCTTGGCCGCGCTCGGGCAGGGAGGTGCTCCCTCCGTACCGGCGTGGGCCCCAGCGCCAGCCCCACCGCGCACACCAGTCCGAAGGCGACCACGCTCGCCATCGCCATGACGTCGCCCGGCCCGAAAGTGCCGACGGCGCGGATCTCCCGGCCCATGTACGAGGCGCCGGTCCCGGTCACGTACTGGTGTACCCCGACGGCTCCCTGCCACAGCGCGAGCCCCACCATCGCCCAGGCCACCAGCCGGACGTCGCGCCGGTCACGGATGAGCAGCAGGACGGCGGCCGGGACGAGGACGAAGACCTGCACCCAGCGCACGAAGCCGGTGACCCCCGCGCCCGGCACGGCGGCCCCCGCCGCCGCCGCGAAAGCGACCACGGGCAGGCCCAGCACCACGGCCGCTCCACGCGACAGGGGGCGCCGCCGGTGGAGCAGCAGACGTACCACGCACCACAGCACGAGGACACCGGACGCGGCGTCCGCGGGGGTCGCGCCTCCCTCACCGCCCGGTGCGACGGGCACCGCGAGCAGGGCGATCACCGCCACCACCGGCAGGACGGGCGCCGGCCGGCGTGCGCCGGGCAGGGTGGATGCGTGGCTCACGGGCTTCAGCTCCCCGTCCCGCGGACCAGCGCGGCGGCCGTGCGCAGCAGGATGCACGTGTCCTGCCACAGCGACCAGTCGTCGATGTACGCGTTGTCGAACCGGGCGCGGTCCTCGATGGAGGTGTCGCCGCGCAGCCCGTGGATCTGAGCGAGCCCGGTGATGCCGGTCCGCACACGGTGGCGGGCGGCGTAACCAGGGTAGGTCTCGCTGAACGCGGCGACGAAGTAAGGGCGTTCGGGGCGCGGCCCGACCAGGGACATGTCGCCCCGGAAGACGTTCCACAACTGGGGCAGCTCGTCGAGCGAACTGCGGCGCAGGAAACGGCAGAAGCGGCTCATGTCCCGCTCGCCCGCCACGCTCCAGCGGGTGGCGGCCTCGTGTGCGTCGGACGGGCGGTGGGTGCGGAACTTCAGCAGCGTGAAGGGGCGGCCGTCCCTGCCGACGCGCTCCTGACGGAAGACGACGCCCGGCCCGTCGCTGACCCGCAGCACGAGCGCGCACGCCAGCAGCACCGGGCTGACCAGCAGCAGCAGGGTCCCGGAGACCAGGACGTCGATCGCGCGCTTGGCGGGGCCACCGCGGTGCCGGCCCGCCTCCAGGCGGCGGCAGGAGAAGCCGGCGATCCGTTCACGCGGCACCCGGCCGCGGACCGCGCGTCCGGCCTCGTCATACGCGGTGCTCGTCGCCCCGTCGTACGCCGGTGCGTCCGCGTCGACCTCCCACAACGCGCAGCCCGAGTCGGCCAACGCCCGCAGCAGCGCGCCGCGTTGGCCGACCGGGCCCACGACGAGCACGGCCCGCACGCCATTCTGGATGACGGCCCGGTGCACCTCCTCGTCGGTGCCGAGCACCGGCAGTCCCTCGCCGCCGGCCGGGTCGTCGGCGAGGACGCCCACCGGCCTGAGGCCACACACGGGGTGCCGCAGGAATGCGGCGGCCACGCGCTGGGCTGTGGCGGCGGGGCCGACGACGAGGGCCGCGGCGGGGTGGCGGACCAGTGTCCGGCGGCGGCGCCAGTGCGCCATGCCGCGGCCCGTGCAGCTCGCCGCCGCCTGCAGGGCGCAGCCGGTCAGCAGCGTACGGACGGACAGGGCATGCGCCGGGGAGAGCGCCGCGACCAGGGCCGCGAGCGCACACCAGCTCACCGTGATCCGGGCGCACAGGGCGGGGACTTCGCTCAGCAGGGCGGGCACGGCGGCGGGGCGGTACAGCGCCGCCCGTGCGTTCAGGAAGAGGACGGCGAGCAGCAGGGGCGCGGTCAGCAGGGGATGCGGGAGCGCGGGAGCGGCGGTGAGCGCGGCGGTCGCGTCCACGGCGAGCAGTGGCAGTTTCGGGGCGTGCCGCGCCGCGGGGCGTTGTACTGCGGCGCGCCGCAAGCCGTCGGAGGTCCCGCGTGGGGGAAGGACCGAGACGGGTGGGAATTCGTGCTCCGGTGGCTGGTTGCCGGGAGGAGCGACGGTACGTTCGGCGGTCACGAGCGGATGGACTCCCTGCACTCGGTGTGTTCCGCGCGATGGGTCACCGCCGGCCCGGCGCCGAGGAGTTCGCGGTAGAGAGCCGCGACCGCCTCGGCCGAGTGCCGCACGTCGTGCGCGGTCAGTACGTGGCGGCGCCCCTGATGGCCGAGCGACTCCCGCAGCAGCGGATCGAGCAGAGCCCGGGTGAGCGCGTCGCCCAGCGGGCCCGGCCGGCCGGCGGGCACCAGACAGTGCGCCCGGTGGCCGGGAGGCAGGCTCTCGCGCGCTCCGACCACGTCCGTGACCAGGACGGCACGCCCGCACGCCATCGCCTCCAGCGGGGCCAGCGCCATGCCCTCCCAGCGCGACGGCTGCACCACCAGGTCGGCCGCCTGGTACCAGGGGACGGCATCGGCCACGGCCCCGGCGAACAGGACGCCCTCGGGCGCGCGCTGCCGCAGTCGTGCTTCCTCCGGCCCGTCCCCGATGAGCGCCAGCCGGGCTTCGGGAACCCGCCGCACCACCGAGGACCAAGCCTCGAGCAGCACATCCTGTCCCTTCTGCCGGCACAGCCGCCCTACGCAGACCACCAGCAAAGCGGCCGGATCGAGGCCGGCGAGCGGCGCGAGGGCGGCTCGTGCGGTGGTGACCGGGATGGGATGGAAGCGCGCCGGGTCGACACCGTTGGGGATCACCCGCCAGTGGGCACGCACTCCGGCGCGCACACCTCGCTCCCGCTCCGCCTCGCTGACACAGACCACATGGGCGGCCCACCGTGCCCCCCACCGCTCCCATGCCACCGCGGTCGCCGCCGTGACTCCGCCGACCGCCTCGAACGACCAGGCGTGCGGCTGGAACACCGTCGGGACGCGCCCCCGTACCGCAAGCCGGGCCGCGAGACCGGCCTTGGCGCTGTGCGCGTGCAGCACGTCGGGCCGGACCTCGTCGACGACGCGCGCGAGCCGACGCACCTCACGGGTAAGCGACCGTCCCGGTGCCCGCGTGGCGGTCCAGTGCCGTACGTTCGTGCCGAGTTCGCGCAGCGTCTGTGCGAGGTCGCTCTCGGGGCACGCGACCGTGACGCCGAAACCGGCCGCACGTTGCGCACGCACCAGTTCGGTGACCACTCGGGCGACGCCGCCGTCCACCGGCTGGGTCACATGGAGGACGTGTGGCGTAGCCGCCCGTGTCGCTCCGCACAACGATCCTGAAGACCGGACGGTCATCACTGTGCGGGACGACGTGAACGGCGGGCGTCCCGCGCTGGCGGGCCGTCGGACAGATGGATCCACGTACGTGTCGCAGTGGAAAGACTCCGGGCGGGACGCATGACCGGCGTTGCCCTTTCGCGATGGACATCAACTCTTGACTGAATCAGGACACATCACTCTATCCCGGATTCTCTCCCTTAACGGGCAAGAGGGGTAGGTGTGTCGAAATCCCCCTGCCTCACGCCGGGTTCCCGCCCTGCCGGCAGGGGAGGGGTTCGCCCCGTCGGAGTCGATGCGCTCCCGATCTGCGCAAGGCGCAAGATCCCGCGTTCATAAGAGGATGAGAAACCCAGATAAGACATGCCCTTCATTCGGGTGAGATTGCTCGCGGGTGCCGGAATTTTCTGTGCACAGGGTTTCCACGGCGTCCGGGGCTCGTTAGAGGCGATGACGCAATTCCCCCTGGTGACTTTCCAGTTGCCGAAGAAAGGAACACGATGAAGTCTTTGAAGGTTGCCGCTGTCATTGCCGGTTCGATGGTCGTGGCCGGCATCGCGGCTCCCGCCGTCGCTCTGGACGCGGTGGACATCAATCCCGACGTCACCGGAGTGGTGAACACGCTCGCCAAGGACCCGGCCGACCTGAGGCTGCTGGACCAGGCGAAGGGGCTCGGCACGGGGAAGGGCGGTCTCCTGCCCGACGCCGTCGAGGGCGCGAAGGACACCCTGAACCAGAAGGGCAAGGGCCAGCTGCTGGACGGCCGTACCCTGCAGGTCTGAGCGGTTCAGGCGCTCTTTCGTCTCAGGCTTTCGCTCGGACCTTCATCCGGGCTTTTTGCTGGACTTGTGGTGGGCGCTATGACCGTCCCAGGGCCGATTCTGTCGCGTGCGGAATCGGCCCTGAGAGTGTCAGCCGTTTGGCTGTCAGGTGCCTGTTGTGCCGAGGAGGAGACAGACCGTTGCGAACCGACAGACCACTCCGGCGTCCATCGGCACAGGGTGAGGCCGGGTCCGCTGACGACCGCCCGTCAGCCGTCGCCGGTCTCCCGCGTGCCACCGGACGGCGGCGGGTGCTGCGAGGGTTGTCCGCGTCGGCGGTCGGCGGGGTGTTCGCGCCGTTCCTGGTGGCGTCGAGGCCGGCCGGAGCGGAGGAAGCGCGGTTCGCCGAGACGTATCGCGGGCGCCGTGTCGTCGGCGTCAGGGACGGCGACGAGCGGGCCGGGGGCGACGGCTCCGGCGCGTGGCACGTCACCGTGGACGGGCGGCCGCTGCATCTGATGCGGCGGGCGGACGGGAGCTGGCTGAGCATGGTCGACCACTACTGCTCGTATCCGACCCCGCTCGCCGCCGCACGCGCGGCCGTCGACGAACTCGGCCCCACCGAACAACTGGGCGCGCCGGACGACAGGGGCAGCGGCACGGAGCACTGCCGTACGGCGGGCGGAGGCAAGGGAATGGAGGGGGAGCATCACCATGGTGTACACGCGTAAGGACGTCAGCACCTTCACCCGGTCCGAGCGGCGCCGGTTCGTCAACGCGCTGCTCGAGGTCAAACGCCGCGGCGAGTACGACGAGTTCGTGCGCACGCACATCGAGTACTACGTCTCCGACGGTGAACGCAGACTGCGGACAGCCCACATGGCACCCTCCTTCCTGCCCTGGCACCGCAGGTTCCTGCTGGACCTGGAGGCCGCGCTGCGCCGGGTCGACGAGTCGGTGACCGTGCCGTACTGGGACTGGACGCGCACCCGCACCCCCACGGCCGTACCTTGGACCGAGGACCTGCTCGGCGGCACCGGGCGCCGGTCCGACCGGCAGGTCATGACCGGCCCCTTCGCCTACCGCAACGGCAAGTGGACGATCAAGGTGGGAATCACCAAAACGGAGTTCCTCACGCGCGACCTCGGCCGCTCACGGGACCCGATCGCTCTGCCCACGGCCGACGACGTGCAGCGGGCCCTCGACGACCCCGTCTACGACACGGCCCCCTGGGACTCCACGTCCGTCAAGGGGTTCCGCAACAAGCTGGAGGGGTGGGGGCGAGGGCGGGGCGCCGTTTCGTGGCACACCCACAACCGGGTCCACCGTTGGGTCGGCGGCCACATGGTCGGCGGCGCCTCCGTCAACGACCCCGTCTTCTGGATGCACCACGCCTTCGTCGACCTCCTCTGGTCCCGCTGGCAGCGCAGGCACCGGGGCGCACGCTATCTCCCGGCGAAGCCGCTCGCCCGGGGCGACGCCCAACGCGGCCGGGTCGTCGCACGGCAGGAGAAGTTGCCGCCGTGGGACGTGACACCCGGCGAACTGGAGGACCACAGCCGGATCTACCGGTACGCCTAGGGCTTTCGCTCGAGATCAGCCCGACTCCGAATGACAGTGCCTGACCATCCCGCGGTCCTTGGACGATTCGGACGACGTCCCTGGTCGCACGACACCGCACCGGACGCCCGCCGCGGTCGAGGCCCACGTCTGCGCCCGCGGACCGGGCACGGGCCCGGGACCCGGCCCGCATCGGCCCGGCTCCTGCCCGCCTCGACCGCGCACACCTCCTGGTCCGGAACGGCCCCAACCGCCGGGCCCGGCTCGCCCCTGCCACCGCTGCCACACCGTACGCGGCGGACCCCCACCGATCAGCCGCGTCGACAAGCCCGTGGGTCGGTACGCCTAGCCTGCCGAGAGGAGTCGCACAGGCGAACCGGCCAGGTAGGCGCGGATGTTGTCCACCGCCTGGCCGTAGTACGTCGCGTAATTGGCGCGGGAGACGTAACCGAGGTGCGGCGTGGCGAGGAGGCGGGGAGCCCTGCGCATCGGGTGGTCGGCGGGCAGGGGTTCGATGTCGAAGACGTCGAGGCCGGCGCCGGCGATCCGGCCCTCGTACAGTGCGGCGAGCAGGGCGTCCTGGTCGACGATGGCCGCGCGTGAGGTGTTGACCAGGTACGTGGTCGGCTTCAGGAGGGCGAGTTCGGCGGGGCCGAGCAGGCCGCGGGTGCGGTCGCTCAGCGCGAGGTGGACCGAGACGAAGTCGCTGTTTTCGAGAAGGTCTTCCTTGGAGGGAGCGAGTTCCACGCCGGCCTCGTCGGCGCGCTCACGGGTCAGGTTCTGGCTCCAGGCGTGGACTTCCATGCCGAAGGCGAGGCCGACCTGGGCGACGCGGCTGCCGATCTTCCCCAGGCCGAGCAGCCCGAGACGCCGTCCGTACAGGTCGGCGCCGACCGTGCTCTGCCATGGGCCGCCGGAGCGCAGGGCGCCGCTCTCCTCGACGATGCCGCGGGCGAGGCCCAGCAGCAGCGCCCAGGTCAGCTCGACGGGCGGGGTGGAGGAACTGGCCGTACCGCACACTGTGACGCCGTGCGCCTCGGCGGCCGCGTAGTCGATGACCGAGTTCCGCATGCCGGAGGCGACGATCAATTTCAGCCGGGGCAGCCTGGCGATCAGCGACCCGGGGAACGGCACGCGCTCGCGCAGGGTCACCACGATGTCGAAGTCGGCCAGGACCGCGGCCAGGGCGCCCTCGCCGTCGATGTGCCGGTCGAAGGACACGACCTCCACGTCGTCCGCGACCACCGACCAGTCGGCGACCTCGGTCGCCACCTTCTGGAAGTCGTCCAGCACAGCACAGCGCAACCGCACGGCACACCTCTTCACAGCCTGATCCGCTTCCACGGACCATGATCGCGGATGTACGGGGCGGTGGGAAGGCTGCTGGCAGCGTGGAGGGGAGCGGTCGAGGGGCGGGGGCGGACGGGGGTGGACAGGGGAGACAGCCCTGGCCGGGACCTTCGGTGCGGCCGTGGCGCTCCGCAGGGCCGGACGGCCCCGCGAGGGTGCCCGTCGCGACAGGAACCTGAACCGGCACTTCCATCCGTCCCCCGAACGGCTCGGTCTGGACGTCCGCTTCCCTGACCTGCGCCCCACCTGCGTGTCCCTGCTGCCGGGCCTGAGGAGCCCGCCGTACATCGTCCGGGCACAGCGCCCTGAACGTGACCATGAACATCTGCGCGCACGCCGCCATGACGGAGAACCGGGCCGCTCTGGACGAGCTGGGAGACCTGCTGTCCGGCGAGTGACGGGGTCGTTGCCGTCAGCGTTGCCGTCAGAGACACGAAACGCCCTGGAGGGGAGATCCCCTCTGGGACGTTTTTACTGGTAGGAGGTGGCGCCCCCGGCAGGACTCGAACCTGCGGCCAAGCGCTTAGAAGGCGCCTGCTCTATCCACTGAGCTACGGGGGCCGGGTGTGGTGGCCTCTGTCTGGGTGCCCGGGTGTGGGCCGATCCGTGACGTTGCCGGGGACAAGGATAGGGCTCCCGCGTCCTCGTCCCTGTTGCTTCACCTCCGTGGCTCGATGTGGAGGTTCGGTGAAGCGGTCCTGATAATCGCAGGCAGGTACGAATCGTGCATCGCTTTTGGCGCCTGACGCATCGGGTGTTGTGCACTCGTTATGCCTGGACTGTGCCCGCGTCCCAGTCGTCCCTTCCGCCCCTTGTGTCCTATCGGCGCGCAGGCATGCTCATATGCTTCCGAATTCCCCTAAAATTGGGCATTCTTCACATGTGGTGACCTTGGACGTACGGCCTCAGCTGCTCGACGCACTCTCCGCCCTGCGCGACCGTGTCGCCGCCGCACGCTTCCCGCTGCCCCTGGCCGGGGCCCCACGCGCGCGTGCCAACCGCGACGAACTCCTCGCGCAGCTCGACGACTACTTGGTGCCCCGGCTGAGGGACCCCGAAGCGCCACTTCTGGCCGTCGTCGGCGGCTCCACCGGGGCCGGCAAGTCCACCCTGGTGAACTCCCTCGTGGGGCGGCGCGTCAGCGAGGCGGGCGTGTTGCGGCCGACGACCCGGACCCCGGTGCTGGTCTGCCATCCGGAGGACCAGCACTGGTTCAGCGGGATGCGCGTGCTGCCCGACCTCACCCGCGTGTGGGTGCCCCAGCAGGACGCCATGGACGACCTGCTGCTCCCGGGCGAGAACCCGGCGCGCGTGCTGCGCGTCGAGACCGTCGAGACCCTGCCCCCCGGCCTCGCCCTGCTCGACGCTCCCGACATCGACTCCCTGGTGGCCGACAACCGTGTTCTGGCCGCCGAACTCATCTGCGCCGCAGACATCTGGGTGATGGTCACCACAGCCGCCCGCTACGCCGACGCCGTCCCCTGGCACATGCTGCGCACCGCCAAGGAGTACGACGTCACCCTCGTGACCGTGCTCGACCGGGTGCCGCACCAGGTGGTCAACGAGGTGTCGCGGCAGTACGGGGCCTTGCTCACCAAGGCCGGGCTCGGCGAGGTGCCGCGCTTCACCGTGCCCGAACTGCCCGAGTCAGCCTGGGGAGGGGGTCTGCTGCCGGCCTCCGCCGTCGCCCAGCTGCGCAACTGGCTCCTGCACCAGGCCCAGGACCCCGCGGCCCGGCGGCAGGTCCTGGCCCGTACGGCGTACGGCGTCCTCGACTCCCTCTCCTCCCGGATGCCCGAGCTGGCCGGTGCCGCCGCCGCGCAGTACGCCGCCGCGCTGCGCCTCACCTCCGCCGTCGAGTCGGCGTACGACAGCGAGCGAGCGCGCGTGCGGGGCCGGTTGCAGGCCGGGGCCGTGCTCGCCGGTGACGCGCTCAAGCGGTGGCGTGCCTTCCCCCTGGACTGCACCGCCGGCGAACTCCTCGACGCGCTGGTGGAGAGCCTGAGCGCGCTGCTGCTGTGCGCCGTCACCGCCGCCGACGAGCGCGTGGACGACGCCTGGCGGCGCGAACCCGCCTCGGCAGCCCCGGAACTCGCCGCGCGCGAACCCGCGGCGGACAGCGTCGAGCACCGGATCGGGCTCGCCGTCCGGCGCTGGCGGCGCGAGCTGGAGGAACACGCCGAGGACGAGGTGCGCGAACTGGACCGTGCCCTCGCACCGGATCCTGAGGTGGTCGCCGCCCTGGTCGCCACCTCCCTGCTCGGCGGCCGCCGGGGCCGGACGGCCGGCGAGGGGCTCGCCGAACGCATCGGCGCCCACGGCGCGCTGCGGCTGCGCGACCGGGCCGGACGGCTGCTCGCCGAGCACGTCGACCGGGTCCTGCACGCCGAACGCGAGCGCCGGCTCGCCCCCCTCGACGCCCTCGACGTCCATCCCGAACCGCAGGCCGAACTCATCGCCGCACTGTCCGTACTGCAGAAGGAGAGGTGACCGGTGACCGCCATCACTGACCAGGACCCCACCGAGCACGCCGATCAGCCGGACGGCGAGGCGAACCGGGCACGCGGCGCCGGAAGCCCGGCCCCGGGCACCGCGCCGGGCGAGCGCGCGGCCCGTACGGGCTCCCCTGAGTCCTGGGACGACGGACTCATCGCCCGCCGGGTCACCGAGAGCCCCGAAGGGCCCGCGTTCCCCGCGCTGGACAGCCGCTCCGCCGCCCCGGCGACGGTCACCCCGCTCGTCTACGACGGACCGCTGCGCTCCCGGCTGGAGGCCCTGCGCGAGCTCGTCGGCCTCTCCCGTACCCGGCTCGACAGCCGGACCCTGTCCGAGGCCGGCCGGGTCCTCGACGAGGCGTCCGCCCGGCGCAGACTGTCCGGTCAGCACACCGTCGTCGCCATCGCGGGCGCCACCGGCAGTGGCAAGTCACAGCTGTTCAACGCGCTCGCCGGGGTGGCCATCTCGGAGACGGGAGTACGTCGTCCCACCACCGCCGCGCCCATCGCGTGCAGTTGGAGCGACGGGGCCGCGAGCCTCATCGAACGGCTCGGCATCCCGCCCCGGCTGCGCCGTCGGCCGCTGCCCGCCGGGGACGGCGAGTCGCCGCTGCGCGGACTCGTCCTGATCGACCTGCCCGACCACGACTCCGCCGCCGTACAGCACCGCGAGCACGTCGACCGCATCCTGGCGCTCGTCGACGCGGTCATCTGGGTCGTCGACCCGGAGAAATACGCCGACGCCGTCCTGCACGAGCGGTACCTGCGGCCGATGGCGGCACACGCCGAGGTCATGTTCGTCGTCCTCAACCAGATCGACCGACTGCCCGGGGAGGCCGCCGAGCAGGTCCTGGACGACCTGCGGCGGCTCCTCGACGAGGACGGCATCGCCCTCGGGGAGTACGGGGAGCCCGGTACGACCGTCCTCGCGCTCTCCGCGCTCACCGGGGACGGCGTCGGCGAACTGCGCGAGGCACTCGGCCAGTTCGTCTCCGAGCGCGGCGCACCGGCCCGGCGCATCGCGGCCGACGTGGACATCGCGGCGGCCCGGCTGTGGCCCGTCTACGCCACCCGGCGGCGGACCGGGCTCAGCGAACAGGCCAGGGAGGAGTTCGCCGACCGGCTCGCGGACGCGGTCGGGGCCACCGCCGCGGGCGAGGCGGCCGAACGGGCCTGGTTGCGCAACGCCAACCGCGCCTGCGGCACGCCCTGGCTGCGGCTGTGGCGCTGGTACCAGGACCGTGGCGAACCCGCCACCGGCCGGATCACCTCCCGCACGCAGGCCGACGAGGAGGCCACCGCGCGGCAGCGGGTCGAGCAGGCCGTGCGCACGGTGGCCGACCGGGCCTCGGCCGGACTGCCCGCGCCGTGGGCCCAGGCGGTGCGCGAGGCGGCCGCCCGCGGCGCGCAGGGACTGCCCGAGGCGCTGGACGAACTGTCCGTGCGCGCGGGCGTGCCCTCCGGGCGGCCACCGCGGCCGGGGTGGTGGCCGGTGGCCGTGCTGGCCCAGGCATCGATGACGATCCTGCAGTTCGCCGGCGGGCTGTGGCTGCTGGGCCAGATCGTCGGGATCATGGCGTCGAACCTGGGCGTGCCGGTGCTGCTGATGGTGGTCGGCATCGTCGGCGGCCCGCTCATCGAGTGGAGCTGCAAGATGGCGGCCCGCGGCCCGGGCCGGCGCTACGGCCTGGAGGCCGAGCGGCGCTTGCGGGAGGCGGCGGCCGGGTGCGGCAGGGCGCGGGTGCTGGATCCGGTGGCGGCGGAGCTGCTGCGGTACCAGGAGGTGCGGGAACAGTACGGGAGGGTGGTCGGGGCCTGAGGCCCCGGCGGGGAGCCCGCCCCTCCTCTGATGCCGCTCCGCGTCACCCGTGCGGGTGACGGAGTTATTCACAGGTGAGAGGGCGGTCCACAGCGTTCAGCGGGCCGGGCCCGGCGGCGGCAGTCTGGGGGACACAGCCGTACGGGGCGGGCCCGTAGGTGTGCCGGCCCGGAGTCGGAGCCGGGCGAGGGAGGGGTACGCGATGAACGAGACGATGGTGTGCGCGGTCGGCAGGGTGGCGACGCAGCCGGTGTACCGGGAGATGGCGTCCGGGCCGTCGGCGAGGTTCCGGCTGGCGGTGACCGCGCGCTACTGGGACCGCGAGAAGAACACGTGGACGGACGGGCACACCAACTTCTTCACGGTGTGGGCCAACCGCCAGCTCGCCACGAACACGGCGGCGTCGCTGACGGTGGGCGAGCCGGTGATCGTGCAGGGCAGGCTCAAGGTGCGCACCGATGTGCGCGAGGGGCAGAGCTGGACCTCGGCGGACATCGACGCGGTCGCGATCGGCCATGACCTGGCCTGGGGCACCTCCGCCTTCCGGCGCGGAGGCAAGCAGGAGGCGACGGCGCCACCGCCCCGGCCGGAACCCAACTGGGAGACACCGCCGGACGGTTCGGGCGATTCCCGGGAGGCCGTCCCGCAACGGGCTGACGAGGCAGCGCTCTTGACGTGACGTCAGTCACCGCCGCTCCGTCCGAACTGCGGCTTATCGACGGGTCCGCACCCGAACGACCAGGGCGGACAAGTCGATAAGCCCTGCTCACCAGGGGTCTCGGCGATAACGATTCCGAGTCGGAATACTCATCGGACCGTCTGACCGGCGGGCGGGCTCCGCAGCCTCCCTAGGATGCCGGAATGGCTCTTGAGGCTCCTGGGGCCATAGAGGCTTTCGAAATCTGCAGGTGGGACCGTCCCCCCACGTCACAGGTCCCGCTCGAAGGAGATGTGGTGTTTGCTTCGGTGTCGGCGGTGTTCGCACGCAGGCGAGGGGCGGCCCGCTTCGCCGCCACGACGCTGGTGACCGGCCTCGTCGCCGCGGGCGCGCTGGCCGGTGCCGGCCCGGCGGCCGCCGACGAGACGACGCGCAGCCAGGGCGGAGCGACCGCGACGATAGCCGGGCTCAAGACGTACGGCACCGCCGTCATACAGGGCGCCACCGGCGAACAGCAGGTCTCGGCGGGCCTGTTCGAGATGTCCGTCGAGGGCGGCGGCACGCTGCAGACGTACTGCGTCGACCTGCACAACCCCACCCAGCGGGACGCCAAGTACCACGAGACGCCCTGGAGCGGGACGTCCCTGGGGGTCAACCGGGACGCCGGCAGGATCCGCTGGATCCTGCAGAACTCCTACCCGCAGGTCAACGACCTCGCGGCACTGGCCCGGAAGGCCGGGGTCCGTGGCGCGCTGACCGAGCAGGACGCGGCGGCCGGCACGCAGGTGGCGATCTGGCGCTACTCGGACGACGTGGCCGTCGACGCGCTCGACCCCCAGGCCGAGCAGCTCGCCGACTACCTGCAGAAGAACGCCCGCGCCCTGCCCGAGCCCCAGGCCTCGCTGACCCTCGACCCGCCGGCCGTCTCCGGCCGGCCGGGCGAGCGGATCGGCCCGGTGACGGTGCGCACCAACGCCGGTGCCGCGACGCTCACCCCGCCCGCGGACGCCGCCACGACCGGGGTGCGCATCGTCGACCGGCGTGGCGAGGAGGTCACGTCGGCGTCCGACGGCGGGCAGGTGTTCTTCGAGGTGCCCGAGGACGCGGTGGCCGGCTCGGCGGAACTGACCGTGCAGGCCTCGACGACCGTGCCGGTGGGTCGCGCCTTCGCCTCGGAGAGCCGCAGCCAGACGCAGATCCTGGCCGGTTCCAGCGAGTCGACGGTGTCGGCGACGGCGGGGGCGAGCTGGGCGAAGGAGGGCGCGATACCGGCCCTGTCGGCGGTGAAGAACTGCGCTGAGGGCGGTGTCGACGTCACCGCGGCCAACAAGGGCGACGAGCCGTTCACGTTCGACCTGGTGGGCTTGGAGCACACGATCGCGCCCGGCGAGACCAGGACGATCACGGTGCCGCTCCAGGAGGATCAGGCCTACGACTTCACCGTCCACGGGCCCGGCGGTCTCACCCAGCGCTTCACGGGCCTGCTGGACTGCCAGGTCCAGGGCGCCGAGCCGGACACCAGCACGCAGACCCTGACCGAACCGAGCCCGGCCGTGCAGGGCTCCGCCACGGACAGCAACCTCGCCGAGACCGGCGGCTCGGGTCTGACGCCCCTGATCGGCGGCATCGCCATCGGCCTGGTCGTGATCGGCGGGGCGACGCTGATCGTGCTGCGGCGCAGGGAGACGACGGCGGGGGACTGACCCGGGGCGCACGACTCACGGTTCCGCACCCTGCCGATTCGGGAGACTCCGGTGCCGTGCGCCGGCCGGCGGCGCGGATCCGAGAAGGGACACCCGTCCCGCCTCACGTCGTCCTCGACCTCTCCTCTCGCGATCGCCGGACCGTCCACACACAGCCCGCCAGTCCGAGTGAGCAACGCCATGAAGTCGGCCCGCAGGTGCGGGAGCTGCCCGGCACCCCCGCAGGGCCACCGGCAGGACCAGGACGGTGAGGACTCTCGCGGTCGCCATGGCCGCGGCGTAGCTGGTCCAGCCACCGTGGCGGAGGCCCAGCCTCGTCCCCAGGGGACCGGAGGGGATCTGCACGAGCAGGTGGACGCCCGCGCAGTGGAGCAGCATCACGGCGAAGATCACGAACGGGGCACGTCCCGCCGACGGGGTCGCCGGCCGGTGCGGCGCCGTAGGCGTCGACGGCTGAGGCAGGAGGACGAGGTAGGTGAGCAGCAGGATCGCACCGCTCAGATGCATGGCGCAGAGGTGACGTCCGACCGGACGGAGAGCACCACGCGCCGCGCCGCCCGGCCCGGCGGACGGGCCATGTCCGTGTACACACAACCCCCTGACGCCCGCCGGCGCCCCTTTGCTGGGCGGCACAGTACAACCACCGGCCGGAACGCAGCCGAGGTGCTCGCACCGGGCGCCGGTCACGAACCCCCAGGTCACAGACCCCCGCCCATACGCGTTTCCACCCAGGGGTGGCGGTACGGCAAGATGGGGTGTATCTGCCCACTGCCAGTTTCAAGCTGCCGGACGGTTTCTCTTGGCTGAGTTCATTTACACCATGCGCAAGGCGCGCAAAGCGCACGGCGACAAGGTGATCCTCGACGACGTGACGACGAGCTTCCTGCCGGGGGCGAAGATCGGCGTCGTCGGCCCGAACGGCGCCGGCAAGTCGACGATCCTGAAGATCATGGCCGGCATCGAGCAGCCGTCCAACGGTGACGCCTTCCTCACGCCCGGTTACACGGTCGGCATCCTGCTCCAGGAGCCGCCGCTGAACGAGGAGAAGACCGTCCTGGAGAACGTCCAGGAGGGTGTCGCCGAGATCAAGGGCAAGCTCGACCGGTTCAACGAGATCGCCGAGCAGATGGCGACCGACTACTCCGACGAGCTCATGGACGAGATGGGCAAGCTCCAGGAGCAGCTCGACCACGCCAACGCCTGGGACCTCGACGCCCAACTGGAGCAGGCCATGGACGCCCTGGGCTGCCCGCCCGGCGACTGGGCCGTCACCAACCTCTCCGGTGGTGAGCGCCGCCGCGTCGCGCTGTGCAAGCTGCTGCTGGAGCAGCCCGACCTGCTGCTGCTCGACGAGCCCACCAACCACCTCGACGCCGAGTCGGTGAACTGGCTGGAGCAGCACCTGGCCAAGTACCCGGGCACCGTCGTCGCGGTCACCCACGACCGGTACTTCCTCGACAACGTCGCCCAGTGGATCTGCGAGGTCGACCGCGGTCGCCTCTACCCCTACGAGGGCAACTACTCGAAGTACCTGGAGACCAAGGCCGCCCGCCTCAAGGTCGAGGGGCAGAAGGACGCCAAGCGGCAGAAGCGGCTCAAGGAAGAGCTGGAGTGGGTGCGGTCCAACGCCAAGGGGCGTCAGGCCAAGTCCAAGGCGCGTCTGGCCCGCTACGAGGAGATGGCCGCCGAGGCCGACAAGATGCGGAAGCTGGACTTCGAGGAGATCCAGATCCCGCCGGGCCCGCGTCTGGGCAACGTCGTCGTCGAGGTCAACAACCTCACCAAGGGCTTCGGCGACAAGCTGCTCATCGACGACCTCTCCTTCACCCTGCCGCGCAACGGCATCGTGGGCATCATCGGCCCGAACGGCGCCGGCAAGACCACCCTGTTCAAGATGATCCAGGGCATCGAGGAGCCGGACTCCGGCTCCATCAAGGTCGGCGACACCGTCAAGATCTCGTACGTGGACCAGAGCCGCGAGAACATCGACCCCAAGAAGACCCTGTGGGCCGTCGTCTCCGACGAGCTGGACTACATCAACGTCGGCCAGGTCGAGATGCCGAGCCGCGCGTACGTCTCCGCCTTCGGGTTCAAGGGGCCGGACCAGCAGAAGCCGGCCGGCGTGCTCTCCGGCGGTGAGCGCAACCGGCTGAACCTCGCGCTCACCCTCAAGCAGGGCGGCAACCTGCTGCTCCTCGACGAGCCGACCAACGACCTCGACGTCGAGACCCTCTCCAGCCTGGAGAACGCGCTGCTGGAGTTCCCCGGCTGCGCCGTCGTCGTCTCCCACGACCGGTGGTTCCTGGACCGCATCGCCACGCACATCCTCGCCTACGAGGGCGAGTCCAAGTGGTTCTGGTTCGAGGGCAACTTCGAGTCCTACGAGAAGAACAAGGTCGAGCGGCTCGGCCCGGACGCCTCCCGTCCGCACCGCGCCACCTACAAGAAGCTGACCCGGGGCTGATCTTGCGGCACATCTACCGCTGCCCGCTGCGCTGGGCGGACATGGACGCGTACGGCCACGTCAACAACGTGGTGTTCCTCCGCTACCTGGAGGAGGCCCGTATCGACTTCCTGTTCCGCCCGGACAAGGACTTTCAGCAGGGGTCCGTGGTGGCTCGCCATGAGATCGACTACAAGCGGCAGCTCGTCCACCGGCACCACCCGGTGGACGTCGAGCTGTGGGTCACGGAGATCAGGGCGGCGTCCTTCACCCTCACCTACGAGGTGAAGGACGGCGACCAGATCTACGTGCGCGCCTCGACGGTGATCGTGCCGTTCGACTTCGAGGCGCAGCGCCCGCGCCGGATCACCGCGGAGGAGCGGGAGTTCCTCCGCGAGTACATGGACGACGACGAGGAGGAGGCCGTCGCCGCATGACGGTGCTCCACCTCGCCGACGAGGGGGAGGCGGCGGATCTCGCCGCCTTCCTCTCCCGGCTGCTCCACTACGACCGCGGGGCCGCGGTGCGTCTGCAGGCCGCGGGCACCGCGCTCGCCGCCTTCGGGCGGCCGCCGTCCTTCGAGGTGCTGGCGATCCGCGCGGTCCGGCTGGCGAAGCCGTACGAGAACGGGCTCGACGTCACGCTGGACGTGACCGTGTCCGCCGGTGAGCTGCTGGAGTCGGTGGACGAGAAGGGCGCCACGGCCGTCGTGCCGGGCGCGGTGACCGGGCCGCCGTGGGCCGGTGTGCTGCCGCCGCGCGGCGGCTGGCGGCCCGAGCCGGGGCTGCCCGCGCCGGAGGCGCTGCGGTCCCTGGTGGCCGCCGCGGTCGCCGAGTTCCGCTCCCGCACGCAGGAGTTGCCCGACGAGCGGCGCACCCGCGGCGAGCTGGACCGGATCGGCCGGGACATCTGGTCCCGCACGGTCGGCGACACCCGGCTCCCCGTCCGGGCCGTGCACGCGGCGCAGTCGCTCGGCTTCCTGCGGCCCGGGGCGCCGCCGGCCCTGTTCTCGTCGGGCGCCTGGCTCCGGCTGCGCACGCCCTACGGGTCGACAGCCGTACGGCGGGCCGGGCTCGGGGCGCTGGACGTCAGTGTCCGCTGACCGGCTCCTCGGTGGGCGCCGGTCCGGTCAGCCCGGGGTGTTCACCATCGACGCCGCCGCGTACGTCAGGTAGTTCCACAGCGTGTGCTCGTGCTCCTCGGACAGGCCGAGCTCCTCGACGGCGACCCGCATGTGCTTCAGCCAGGCGTCGTGCGCCGCGCGGTCGACCGTGAAGGGCGCGTGCCGCATCCGCAGGCGCGGGTGGCCGCGGTTCTCGCTGTACGTCGTGGGGCCGCCCCAGTACTGGATGAGGAAGAGCGTGAGGCGCTCCTCGGCCGGGCCCAGGTCCTCCTCGGGGTACATGGGCCGCAGCAGCGGGTCCTCGGCGACTCCCTCGTAGAAACGGTGGACGAGCCGACGGAAGGTCTCCTCCCCGCCGACCTGCTCGTAGAAGGTCTGCTCCTGAAGCGTGCCGCGCCGAATCTCTTTCACGCCGTCCATGGTCTCAGACGCGCAGACATAGGACTCAAGACCTAGGACCGGCCCGAAGATCCTCGCCTTACTGTGGAGACATGGGCGGCCACGGCAGGGAACTCGACTCACTCGCCGCCTCCGCGCGGGCGGCGCTGGTACGGCGGATCGAGGCGAGCGGAGCCTGGGCCGCGGACCCGGCTTGGCGGGAGGCGTTCGCGGCGGTGCCGCGCCACCTCTTCGTGCCGTACTACTACGTCGGCGTCGCCGGGGGCTTCGAACGCCGCTGGGGCGAGAGCCCGGAGCGCGAGGCACGCGAGCGGTGGCTGCGCGGCGCCTACGAGGACACCCCGCTGGCGACCCGGCTGCGCGACGGTGAGCTGCTGTCGTCCAGCAGCCAGCCGTCCCTGATGGCGGACATGCTGGTCGCGCTGGACGTGCATGACGGGCACTGCGTGCTGGAGATCGGGGCCGGGACCGGGTACAACGCCGCGCTGCTGGCCCACCGGCTCGGTGACGACCGGGTCACCACCGTCGACCTCGACCCGGAGATCACCGAGTCGGCCCGCCGGCACCTGGCCGCGGCCGGGTATCGCCCGGTCGTCGTCACCGGCGACGGGGCCCGGGGCGTGCCCGAGCGGGCGCCGTTCGACCGGATCATCGCCACCTGCGCCCTGAGCACGGTGCCGCGGGCCTGGCTCGCCCAATGCCGTCCCGGTGGCCGCGTCCTGCTGCCGCTCGCCACCGGCCTGATCGTGCTCACGGTCGGCGACGCCGGGCACGCCGAGGGGCGGTTCCTGCACACGCCCGCCTACTTCGTCCCGCTGCGCGGCGGGGGCCGGCCCGTGGGCGAACCGCTCCAGCTGGGCGGGGTGCCGCACCGGGCCCGGGAGGACGACCTGTTCCGCTTCCTGCTGGCCCTGACCCGCGGCAGCCTCGACCCGCAGGAGGCGCACGCGCTGTGGGAGCAGGAGGGCAGGCCACAGCGCGAGCGCTACGGCATCACCGTCAGCGGGGACCGGGAGTGGGCCTGGCTGGACGACCCGGAGGGGCCGTACGCCTGGCCCCTCCCGCCCTCCTGACCCGTATGTACGGGCCGGCTCTAGCCGCGGCGGATCGTGATCGTCGTCCAGGCGCCCACGTGCACCCGGTCGCCGTCCTGCAGCGGTACCGGGACGAACGGCTGGATCGGCTCCTCCGAGCCGTTGACCGTCGTGCCGTTCGTCGAGTTCTGGTCGACGACCGCCCAGCTGCCGTCCGGCTGCTGGACCAGCACCGCGTGCTGGTGCGAGACGCCCGGGTCCTCGGGAGGCGTCGACAGGTCGATGTCGGGGGTGTCGCCGGTGGAGTGCCGGCGGCGGCCGATCGTGATCTGGTTGCCGGTGAGCGTGCGCTGCTGCTCGGGCGAGTACGCGGGCAGGTTCAGACCCGCTGCCTCGGGGCCGGAGCGCTGCATCATCGCCATGAAGTACTCGCGGTCCGGGCCGATCGTCGCGGTCCACGTCGTCGGGCCCTGAGGGGCCTGGGGCTGCTGCGGGAAGCCGCCGGGTCCGGGCGGGGCCTGGGTCGTGCCGGGCTGCGGGTAGCCGTAGCCACCGCCCTGACCGGGGCCGCCCGGGCCGCCGGAGGGCGGGGAGATCACCCAGTCGTCGTCACCGCCGCCGAAGGACGGACCGCCCTGCTGCGGCGGACGCCGGGTCTCCTGCGGGTAGCCGGGCGGGGCGGGCGGGCCGGACTGGTGGTAGGCCTGCGGAGCGCCGGGGCCACCGTGTCCACCGGGACCGCCGTGTCCACCGGGACCGGGCGGGGGCGGGACCGGGCGGGACGGGTCGGGACCGAATCCGGGCGGGCCGCCGGGACCCCCGGGTCCGGGGTGGCCGCCGGGGCCGCCTTGGCCGGGCCGGCCGGACGGGTCGCCGCCGAAGGGCGGGATCGGCTCGGCCGGGCGGTTCATCTGCGAGGGGCGGGAGCTCTGGTAGTCGAACCCGTCACCGCCGCCGTACGACGGGCCTGCCGGACCGGGCCGGCCCGGCTGCTGGAAGCGCACGCCCTGGCCGGGCGCCGGCGGAGGCGGGGCAGCGGGGGTGTACGAGGTCGCCGTGTTCGTCAGGAAGTTCCACCGGCACTCCTCGCAGAACGGCGCGCCGCCCTCCCGGGGCGTACGGCACTGCGGGCAGAGCTCCGGCTCGGCGTTCGGCACGGCGGACAGGTGCGGCGGGCGACCGCCGGGCTGGCCACCCGGGCCGCCGGGACCGGCGGCCGGCGGGAAGCCGTAGCCGCCGCCGGGCGGGGGCGGCGGGGGAGGCGGAGGCACGGCACCCGCCATGCGGTGACCGCAGACCTCGCACCAGTCGTCGGAACCCGACTGGTGTCCGTTCGGGCAGGTCGGCATGTCGGCGCGTCCCTCCTTCGATCTCTTCTAGGTCACTTCTTCACGCGAACAGTCTTGGTGGACCGGGTTTCGAGCGTCATCTCGTCGGCCTCCTCGACCTTCGCCTTCAGTCGCACAGTACCGGTCGCGGCGTCGACCACGTCCACCACCTTCGCAAGCAGTTTCGCAGTATCGGCGTTCCCGGAGGCACTCGCGAGCTGAACGGCCCGGCCCAGTTTGGCCGTTGCTCCGTCGATATCGCCTGACTTGCGCAGATCAAGCCCCTGTTGGATGACTTGTGCCAGTTCGGCCTGCCCGGTGTAGTGGGCGACCTGCGGGTTGATCGACGTCGAGGCGACCATGTCGTCCGTCCACACGGCCCGGACCAGGCCCTGCGCGCCGAGGTTCTGGACGCTGCCGTCGGGCTGCGGGACGACCAGCGAGATCCGGGCCGCCAGCATCTCCTGGCCGAGGCCGGCGGGCGGCACCTCGACGCAGACGTGGTAGTCACGGGACTCGTCGCCCCAGGAACCCAGGGGGTAGTCACCCGCGCGCGGGCCCGGCTCGGTGCGCCGCCCGGTCAGTTCCTCGACCGTGGGGGCGACCTGCTTGACGAACTTCACCGTCGTGCCGACCGGGGTCCACAGCCGCAGGGAGACGTCCGCCACCTCCTTGCCCATCGCCGTCTCCATCATCCGCGTGAAGTCGGCGGCGAGCCCGGCCGGATCGGCGACGATGTCGGCCGTGCCGAGCAGGGCGGAGGCGATCCCTGTGACTTCTTTCACTTCCCAGTCGGTGCCCACGCCGCGCGCGTCACATGTGAAGCGCCCGGCGCACGCGTCGAGCGCGGCCTTCAGGTCCTCGGGCGACTCGTGCTCGTTGCGGCCGTCGGTGAGCAGGATGCCGTGCCGGATGGCGACGTCCGCGGAGGACAGCAGGCGGTCGGCCAGGCGCAGCCAGGTGCCGATCGCCGTACCGCCGCCCGCGCTCAGCGAACGCAGCGCCTGCTTGGCCTGGGCCCGGGTCGTGGCGTCGGCGACCGCGACCCGGCCGCCGCCCGGGTAGACCTCCTTGGCCACGTGTGTCCCGCCGACCACCGCGAAGTGCACACCGTCGCGCAGGGTGTCGATCGCGGCGGCAGTGGCGTCCCGGGCGTTGCGCATCTTGGTCGGCGGATAGTCCATCGACCCCGAGCAGTCGACCATGATCGCCACGGCGGCGGACGGGCCCTGGCCGGGCGCGTAGAGGTGGGGCGACGCGACCGCGCTGCCGATCGTGCCGCCGCCGGTCGCCGTCACCGTGACGATGGCGTTGACCTCGCCGGAGCCCTCCGGCAGGTACTCGTTCTGGTACACGTCCACCGAGAACCGCGGCACGTTCGACTTCGAGAAATTGGCCATGCCTGCTTCGCTCCCCCTTCAAAGCCCCCGCCGCGGCGGGGTGACGACAGGACGCGGACCAGTCCCCTCCGGTCCGCAGAGGCGTCCCCGTACGTGGCCTCAGGCCGATCCTGCCCCCTGGGAGACGGCCGGGAACGGCACGAGGGCCACTGTTACGTTGTCGTGGCCCCCGCCGTCCAGGGCGTGGCCGACGAGCACCCGGGCGCTGTGCAGCGGATGCGCGGCCGCGTCGAGCGGCACGACCCGGGCCATCTCGTCGGCCGCCTCCGCGTAGTTCCACAGACCGTCCGTGCAGACCACCACCACGCCCGGGCGGTCCGGCTTGAACGCGGCCGTGTGCGGTTCCAGTTCGTAGGCGTCGGCGCCGAGCCAGCCGGTGATCGCGTGGGCGCGCTCGTCGGCGTAGGCCTCGGCCTCGTTCATCAGGCCGGCGGCGACCATCTGCGCGGCCCAGGAGTCGTCCTCGGTGAGCCGGGCGGGGGGAGCGGCGCGGTCGACCGGCACCCAGTAGGCGCGGCTGTCGCCGACCCAGCCGACGATCAGCAGGCCGGACGTCACCACCGCGCCGACGATGGTGCACGCGGGGGCGTTCTGGTGCGGGGCGTGCTCGCGGGCCGTGGCGGGCTCCTCGGCCAGCGAGTTGACCGCGCGGGAGGCGGCGACGATCGCGTCGTGCATCGCCTGCTGCGGGTGCGTGCCCCGGGGCAGCGCGGCCAGCAGGGACTCGCTCGCCGCCTTCGAGGCCGCCAGCGAGGCGTCGTCGGGGCGGGTCGCCGAGGAGACGCCGTCGCAGACGATCGCCACGGAGGCGGGGGAGCCGTCGGGCAGCGCGGTGCTGCCGATGGCGAACGCGTCCTCGTTGCGGTGGTGGCGCAGGCCGCGGTCGCTGACCGCGGCCACCGGGCCGGACTCCTGCTCCATGTGGTCCCGTTCGCGCGGCTGGGCGTGGCCGCAGTTCTCGCAGTAGCCGTCGTCGTCCACGCGGCCGGCTCGGCAGGCGACGCAGACCTTGCCGCCGGCGCCGTCGGCCCGCGCCGCCGGGTCGGCGGACACCCGTGGGTCCGGTGCCTGGAGGAGGTACTCGTCGGGCTGGGCCCGCCCGGCGCCGGCCGGGACGGTGTGACCGCCGGGCTCCGCCGGCCGGTCGAAGCGGACGCCGGCGGCCGGGGCCGGCGGGGCGCTCGGGGGCGGGGGCGTGCCCGGGGGCAGGGCGGAGCCGCCCGATTCGGTGCCCGGGAGGTCCGTCGGCAGGTGCACCGGACCCGGGGCGCCCGGGCCGCCCGGCCCGGGGGCGGGCCAGGCCACGTCGCCCGGGGGCGCCGACGGGGGCTCGGGGTACGCGCCGGCCGGAGCGCCCTGCGCGGGCACCGAACCGTTCATGGCGATGGTCGGGTTGTCCTGAGGCCGTGACGGCACGGCGGACAGGTCGTATCCGCACGCGCCGCAGAAACGGTCACCCGATTCGAGCGGTTCCTCGCAACTCGGGCAGGCGGACAACTGGGGCATCTGCGACATCAACTACACCCACGTCCGGGGGCGGTAACGATTGGCACGTTCCACCAGGTCGATCCTCTCCTCGCCGCCCCGCGCCAGCCGGGCCAGCGTGCGGTACGAACGTTCCAGGCCGAAGCGCAGGCCCCGTTCGTCCAGGCCGCTGCCGAGCAGCGTCCGTCCTCCGGCGGCGGGAGGGGCGGAACCCTGGCCCCCGGAGAGTACCCAGTCCAGGGCGCAACCGAGGACTTCGGCGGACAGCCGCTCGCGGCGCGCCGGATCCAGACCGTACGCCTCCAGCGCCTCGACCTGCGCGGCGGCGGCCGTCAGGTCCTCCAGGAACGGTCCGTCCGGCGCCGTCGCCGTGCGCTGCCGCAGCCGGGCCCGGACCGCCGCCACCCGCGCGGCCGTGTAGTGGATGGACGACTCCGGCACCGACTCCAGTGTCCGTACGGCGGCGCGCCGGTCCCCGGTCGCCAGCTGCACCCGGGCGAGGCCGAACGCGGCACTCACATAGCTCGGGTCGGTCGACCACACCAGCCGGTAGTACTCGGCGGCGTTGTCGAGCTGGCCCAGCACCTCCGCGCACAGCCCCAGCGCCAGCTTGGGCGCGATCTCGCCCGGGAAGGCGTCGTAGATCGCGTCGAAGGCCAGCGCGGCACCCTCGTCGTCGCCCGTGACCAGGGCGGCCAGGCCCCGGTACCAGACCACCCGCCAGTCGTCGGGCCGCTCGCCCTCCAGGGCGGCCAGCGTCCGCAGGGCGGCGCCCGGATCGCCCGTCTCCAGCCATGCCCGGGTCTGCCGCAGCCGGGTCTCGGTCGACGGCGCCGGGGCGGCCGCGAGGGCGCCGAGCAGCTCGGCCGGGGCCGAGGTCATCAGACCCGCGAGGAAACCGGCGTTGGGGTCGGTCGGGTCGACGCGGGGGACGGGCAGGGCCAGGGCGGCGGCGGCCGTGTCGACGGGCTTGACCAGGCCGGGTGCGGCGGGGCCGGCGGCCGGGGGCGGGCTGTGCGTGCGGGCCGCACCGGGTGCGACGCCGTACCGGCCGGCCCCGGCGGGGAGCGGGGGCGCGGGAGCCGGGGCCGCCGTGGACAGCGCGGCGGCGGGCGTGCCGGGGGCGGGGAGCGCGGCGGTGGGGCGGCGCCCGGTGCGTACCGTACGGGCTCCCAGCCGGGACACTTCTCCGTCCAGCGTCGGGAACAACTCCGTGTCCGTGACCCGCAGTTCCGGTCCGAACAGCGTGGACAGCGCGGGCCGGGCGCGGCCCGTCTGCAGGGAGACGACCTCGCGCAGCACGCCCGTCAGCTGCTCGGTCATCTCCTGCGCGGAGGCGAAACGGCGGGCCGGGTCGGGGTCCGTGGCGCGGACCAGCAGGCGGTAGAACGACTCGTACTGCCGGAAGACCTCGATGTGGTCCGGGTCGGGCAGGGAGTCGGCGTAGACGTTCGTGTAGCCCTGGAAGTCGAAGGCCAGGACGGCGAGGGTGCGCGCGACCGTGTACAGGTCACTGGCCACCGACGGGCCCGCCTCGGCCACCTCCGGGGCCTGGTAGCCGACCGTGCCGTAGATGGCCGACTCCTCGTCGTCCATCCTGCGCACCGCGCCCATGTCGATCAGCTTCAGCTGGTCCTCGGTCTGGATGGCGTTGTCGACCTTGAAGTCGCAGTAGAGGAGGTTGCGGCTGTGCAGGTGGCCGAGTGCCTCCAGCGCCTCGATGCCGTACGCGCAGGCCTGCTCCACCGGCAGCGGGTCGCGCCTGCCCTGCGCCGTGCGGCGGGCGTTGGCGATCTCCTTGAGGGACTTGCCGCCGACGTACTCCATGACGATGTAGCCGTCGAGCGAGCCCGTGCGCTGGTCCAGGTGCTCCACGAAGTTGTAGATCCGCACGATGTTGGCGTGCTCGATCTCCGCGAGGAAGCGCCGCTCGGAGATCGCCGCCGCCATCGCGTCCTGGTCGCCCGTGTCCAGCAGGCCCTTGAGGACCACCCAGCGGTCCGAGACCGCCCGGTCGACGGCGAGGTAGATCCAGCCCAGACCGCCGTGCGCGAGGCAGCCGACCACCTCGTACTGGCCGTGCACCACGTCCCCGGCCTTGAGCTTCGGCACGAACGAGTACGGGTGGCCGCACTTGGTGCAGAAGCCCTCCGTACGCCCCGGCCGGTCACCGCGCGCCCGCCCCACCGGAGCGCCGCAGTCCGAGCGCGAGCAGAACCGCTTCCGCTCGGGCACCTCGGGGCGGTCCAGGACCATCGCGCGCGGATCGGGCCGCGGGATCGGCGGCACCTGCACCAGCCCGGCGCCCAGCCGCCCCCGGGACGACGAACCGGCCGCGGATCCCGAGCTGCGCACCGACACCGAGCGGCCCGTCGACCGGCCCGACAGGGAGCGCGAGAGCCGTCCCGACACCGACCGGCGCGACTTCGACGACTGCGAGGACGTGCGGGAGCTGCGGCCGCTGGAGCGGGAGCCGGCGCTGCCGGAGCCGCGGGAGCCGCCCCTGCCGCCGGCGGTGATGCCGGTGGGGGGCGAGCCGACCATGCCCTCCCCGGAGGGGGCAGGCGCGACGACCGGGGCGAGACCGCAGGTGTCGCAGTACAGCTCGCCGCCGCCCACGTCCTCGTACGCGCCCTCGCAGGAGGGGCGCTGGCAGCCGCGCGCGGGGCCGGGTGGTTCCTGCGGTGCCTGACTCATGGACTCCCCCTCGTCGCTCATGCGCCCGGCCCCCTCCGGTCGTCCTCGGGCCCGCCCTGGTCCGGCACCCGCGGGCCGCCGAGCAGCTCGGCGGCCGCCTGCTGGTAGCGCAGCACCGCCTGCTCGGCGGCGCGCAGGTCGCAGGGGGCGCTCCACAGCATGCGGCGCGCCTTCTCGTAGCGCTCCACCAGCAGCGTGTCCTCCGCGAAGCCGTGCCGGGCCACCTTCGCCTTGTACGCGTCGAGCCGGCCGCGCAGCTCGGCGCGGACCGCCAGCGGCGCGGTGACGGCCGTCAACGACTCCCGGGCGCGCAGCAGTTCGTCCTCCGCCTTCTGCTCCAGCGACTCCAGGAGCGGGGACAGGCGGTGCCACTGCCCCTGCCGGCGGTACTCCGCGGCGGTCGCCAGCTGCTCCTGCAGCGCCGTGGGCGGGCCGCTGACGACCGGCACCTCCGTCGCGGCGATCTTCGCCAGGACCTCGCCGCGCGCGGTGCGCGCCTCGGCCAGCGTGCGGTCCGCGCGGCTGAGGACGTCCCGCAGCGCGACGATCCGCTTCTCCGCGTCCTGACGGACCGTCAGTACGGCGTCGATCTCGCGCCGGACGTCCTCCAGGGCGCGGGCCTCACGGTCGTACACCGTCGTGTCCGGCCGGCCGCCGCCGGGCGCCGAACTGCCCTCGGCGGGCTGCCAGAACGCCAGCGGGTCCGAGACCACCTGCTCCCGGAGCTTCGTCAGGGTGCGCGTGATGCGCTCCAGGTCGTCGCCCGCCGGATGCTCGCCGGGCCGCACCCCGACCGAGTGGGCGAGCCGGCGGGTGCGCTGCAACTCGGCCGCCAGCAGGTCGATCCGGGCCGGCAGCGCCGACCAGACCGCGTCGGCGGCGACCACCATGTCCAGGCTCGTCGCGTACAGCTCGTTCATCCGGTCGACGAGCGTGGCGAGCGAGTAGCGCTCACTGAGCTTGCCCGCGGTGCCGTGCGGCGTCGTGGCGCCGGCGGTCGCGGCGGCGCTGCCCGCCACCGTGACCGACTCGCCGTTGAGGAGCTCCGTCAGCTCCGCCAGGTCCTCGCGGCTGGACCAGCGGCGGCGGGCACGGATGTCGCGGGCGGAGCGCAGCGCGTCCGTGTACGCGTCGAAGTACGTCCACAGCAGCGTGATCGACGCCTCCGTGGACGCCCAGCGCTCCCGGGTCACGCCGGTGAGTTCGGCGCCCTCCAGGAGTCTGCGGCCCGCGTGGTCCTGCAGGGCGAGGAGCGAGGTCTCGATCGCCTCGTGCTCCGCGCCGAGCCGCGCCAGCGCACGGTCCACCTCGTCCCGGTCCATCACCGGCCCGGCGGGTCCCGTGACGCCCATCGATCACCTCTCGCTGCCTTCGTGCCGGTCGGGGGGTTGGGGCTTGTTCACTCTTCGGTCCCGGCCACCCTCAGCCGGTGCGGAGGTACTCCGGTGCCGGGGGTTCCGACTTCTTCGCATCCTTGCCCAGTGTCGCCGACAGCCATTTCCGGTACGACGCCTGCCAGCCGTTCGCGGTGTCCTTGCGGTAGTCCACCAGGATCTGGTTGACCCGGCGTACCAGATCGTCGGCGTCCTTCTTCATCGCCACGCCGTAGTACTCGGCAGTGAAGGCGTCACCCTTGAGCTGGACCGTCGGATCCTGTGCCGCCTGGCTCGCCGCGAGGGCGCCGTCCGTGACGACCGCGTCGACCTCGCCGAGCTGGAGCCGCACCAGGCAGTCGAGTTGGTTCGCGACGGTGGTGGAGATGTCGGTCGTCGCGGGGAGGTCGCCGCTCTTCTTGTCCGCCTCCAGCGTGGAGTACGCCGTCGAACCGGCCGCCGTGCAGATCCTCTTGTCCGCGAGGGTGCCGTCGTAGCCCTTGACGGGAGAGGACTTGGGGGCGAGGACCTGCTGGCCCGTCTTGAAGTACGGCGCGGAGAAGGCGACGTCCTCGATGCGCGCGCAGTTGATCGTCATCGTGCGGACGACCATGTCCACGCGGCCGGCCTGGATCGCCGGGATGCGCTGGTCGGTGGGGATCGCCTTGAACTGGACGGCCTCCGCGTCGCCGAGTATGTCTGCGGCGATGCGGCGGACCAGGTCGATGTCGAAGCCTTCGAGCTCCGCGGTCTCGCCGCTGTTGGGGTTGCGGTAGCCCCAGCGGTAGCTGTTCTGGTCGACGCCGACGACCAGCTTGCGCTTCTCGCCCTTGCGGTTCTTGATCTTCTGGATAACGGGGCCGTCGGCGGAGGAGGGGGACAGGGTCTGCTTCTCGGGATCGTCGCACTCCTCCGCCGCCGATCCGGTGGTCGCGGTCCCGGTCGAGGTGGTCGCGGTGCTGCCCGCCGTGCGGGTGGAGTCCGGGGTCACGGCCGACTTCGGGAGGCAGAGCGCGAGGACCGCCACCAGGACGCAGACGAACGCCATCGCGGTCACTCCGCCCCAGCCCCTGAGACTGCTCCGCATCGTGCCTCCTCCTTTCGCCCGTTGCCCGTTCACCGGTACTCCGAGAGCCTGCGGCCGATGCCGAGCACCGCGCCCGCCGCGCCCAGGACCGCCAGGACCGCGGCGCCCGCCGGGAGGCCCGTCAGCGCGTCCCGGCCGTCGCGCGCCGCGTGCTTGAACTCCGTCTCCTCGTGCGCCAGTGCCGCGCGCAGGTTCGCGTCGACGCTGTCGAAGCACTCTCCGGTCGCGCCCCTGGCGCCGATGACCAGGTCCAGCGCCTGCTGGTAGTTGCCGTTCTCGTCCTGTTCGCGGGCGGCCGAGTGACGCTTCTGCCACTCCTTCATGCTGCCCACGGCCGTGGCGACGGGGCGTTCGCCCGGGGCGTCGTCGGCGAGTCTCCCGGCGGCCGCGAGGTGGGCGCCGAGGGCCTTGATGTCCGCACCGAAGTCGTGGTCGTAGGCGTCGTACGTCCGGTCGCCGACCTTCTTCGTCTCCGCGCCCCGGGCGACCAGGGTGAGGTTCTCGTTGCCCCGCGCCTTGAGGGAGGCGATGCGGGCGTCGTTCAGCACGTTCAGCGAGCGGACGCCGTGGTCGTAGGAGTCGTCCAGGGCGGCGCGGGCTACGCTGTGGCCGACGACCAGCCAGAGCAGGACGACCGTGGCGGTGGCCGTGGCGGCGACCAGGCCGTGGTTCAGGACCCGGTTCGTGCGGCGGTAGGTGCGGTGCTGGGACCAGGCGAGGGCGGCGAGGGCGAGGACGCCGAGGGCGATGGCCGCCCAGGGGTAGGGGCGGGCGTCCGCGTAGTCCGCCTCCAGGCGCTGGTTCTCCTTCGTGTAGAGGTCCTCCGCCGCCGGGAGCATCTGCTGCTGCATCTTCTCGTTGGCGTAGCGGAGGTAGGCGCCGCCGACGGGGAAGCCCTGGCGGTTGTAGGTGCGGGCGCGTTCGATCAGGCCCTTGTACTCCGGGAGGAGTCGGTTGAGCTCGGCGATCGTCGCGGTGGAGGGGGAGTCGGGGTTCGCGTTGGCGGCCGCGTTGACGAGTTTCCCGGCGGCCGTGCGAATGTCCTTCTCGTAGCGGTCGCGGGTGGTGGCCGATTCCTGGCCGCCGGCGAGGAAGCCGCTGGAGGCGGCGGTGTTGGCGTCCGCGAGGGAGCGGTAGATGTCGGCCGCGTCGGAGGTGAGGGGCTGGCTGCTGGTGAGGACGTCGTCGGCGGCGGCCGCGCGGTCGGTCATCTGCCAGGCCGTGACGGAGCCGAAGGCGATGACGAGCAGGGCCAGGAGGGCGCCGATGATGCGCAGGCGGCCCGGTTCCGTGGTGGCGGCGGTGCGGAGCTGGTCCAGGCCCTCGGCGAAGGCGGTGCGGCGGGGGGACTGCGGTGCCTGCGGTGTCTGCGGTGCGTGCGGTGGCTGGGACGACTGGAGGGCCTGGGGTGGTGGGGGGCCGGTCTGGGCCGGTACGGCCGGCAGGATGGGCAGGCCGGAGCCCGCTGGTGGTGGTGCGCTGCTCTTCGGCGTGTACGTCACTGTGACCTCCCCCATGGTCATCCGTCGCCGCAAGTATCGCCGCCGGGACTGACATTCGCACCGGGCTTGCCTGATCTTGATCCGATCGCAGCGTGGAGTACCACCCCTGTCCAGGTACACGTGCGGGGTGGGTGTTCGGTTCCCGTGGTGGTTGGGGGTGCCTGCGGCGGCCTGTGCGGGTGGGGTGGGGCGCGTCGCGTCTTCGCCTGACGCCGGTGGTGGCCCCTTCCGTCGTCCTGCGGGTGCGGGTGCGTTTCGCGCCGGTTCACCCCTCGTAGTGCCCGCGCAGCCGCTGCTGTGCCTGCGCGTTGGAGCCCACGCTGTCCAGGCCCAGCAGCGCCGCTCCCAGGACCGGGCTCGCCGTCACCACCTGGGGGACCGCCTTGGGGGCGCGCTCCGTGAGCAAGTGGCGGATGTCGTCGTCCAGTTGAGGGTGACGGGCCGCCAGGACACCGCCGCCGAGGAGGACCGGGGTCTCCTCGGACAGCAGGTCGAGGCGGGTGAGGGCCACCACCGCCATGGCGACGACCTCCTCGGCCTGGCGGCGCACGAGCGCTCGGGCGGTCTCGTCCCCGGCGGCGGCCGTCGCGAAGAGGACCGGTGTCAGCTCGTGGCGGCGCGGCGCCGGGATGTGTTCCAGGTGCAGTGCCTCGACGAGGGCGTACACGGAGGCGAGGCCGAAGTGGGCGGGGAGGGTGCGGGTCAGGGCGGTGGGGGCGCCGCGGCCGTCCTCCGCCCGGGAGGCGTGCCACAGGGCCTCCTCGGACAGGCCCCAGCCGCCGCCCCAGTCGCCCGAGACGCGGCCGAGCGCGGGGAAGCGGGCCGTACGGCCGTCGGGGCGCATGCCGACGCAGTTGATGCCGGCGCCGCAGACGACGGCCACGCCGCGCGGTTCGGTGACGCCGGCCCGCAGGATGGCGAACGTGTCGTTGCGGACCGTCACGGTCTCGGCCCAGCCGTGGGCCCGGAGCGCTCTCGCCAGTTGCTCCTCCTCCACGGGGAAGTCGGCGTTGGCCAGGCAGGCCGAGACGTGGGTGACCGAGGTGAGCCCGGCGGTGGTGAGGGCCTGGGTGACGGGCGCGGCCAGGTCCCGCATCGCCGTGTCCAGCCCCACGGCCGGCGGGCGGAAGCCGCCCCCGCGTGCCGTGGCCAGGACCTCTCCGTCCGCCGTCACGATCGCCACGTCCGTCTTGCTGTTGCCCGCGTCGATCGCGAGGACATGTGCGGTCAGGCCCACGCCAGGTGCTCCCGGTTGTGTGCGATCAGTCGGTCGGTGAGCGTCTCGGCGTACTCGTACTGGGCGATGAGGGGGTGCGAGAGCAGGGCGCGGAAGACGCGGTTCCGGCCGCCGTGCAGGGCGGCTTCGAGGGCGAGGTGCTCATAGGCCGTGACGTCGGCCATCAAACCCGCGTACAGGGGGTCGACGGGGTGTACGGGGAGTGGGGCCGCGCCCTTGGCGCCGACGGCTGCCTGGACCTCGATCACGGCGTCGTCGGGGAGGAACGGGAGCGTGCCCTGGTTGTAGGTGTTCACCACCTGGTACGGCGTGCCGCCGCCGCCCAGCAGGGCCGCGGCCAGGTCCACCGCCGCCTCCGAGTAGTAGGCCCCGCCCCGCTGGGCGAGCAGGTCCGGCTTCTCGTCCAGGGCCGGGTCGGCGTACATCGCCAGCAGACGCCGTTCCATGTCGGCCACTTCGGCCGCCCGGGAGGGCTTGGTGTGCAGTTCCCGTACGACCTCGTCGTGGGCGTAGAAGTAGCGCAGGTAGTAGGAGGGGACCACCCCCAGTGTGTCGAGCAGGGGGCGGGGCAGGCGCAGGTCGGCCGCGATCGTCGCGCCGTGGTCCGTGAGGAGCCGGGGGAGGACGTCCTCGCCCCCGGGGCCGCCCAGGCGTACGCCCGTCTCCCAGGTGAGGTGGTTCAGGCCCACGTGGTCCAGGTGGAGCTCGGACGGCTCCAGGGCGAGCAGGGCCGCGAACTTGCGCTGCAGGCCGATCGCCACGTTGCACAGGCCGACCGCCCTGTGGCCCGCCTGGAGCAGGGCGCGGGTCACGATGCCGACGGGGTTGGTGAAGTCGATGATCCAGGCGTGCGGGTTGGCGCGGCGGACGCGGTCCGCGATGTCCAGGACGACCGGGACCGTGCGCAGGGCCTTCGCCAGTCCGCCGGCGCCGGTGGTCTCCTGGCCCACGCAGCCGCATTCCAGGGGCCAGGTCTCGTCCTGCTGCCGGGCGGCCTGACCGCCCACGCGCAGTTGCAGCAGGACCGCGTCCGCGCCGTCGACCGCCGCGTCGAGGTCGGTCGTGGTGGTGATGCGGCCGGGGTGGCCCTGGCGGGTGAGGATGCGGCGGGAGAGGCCGCCGACGAGGTCCAGGCGGTCCTGCGCCGGGTCGGTCAGGACCAGATCCTCGATGGGCAGGGTGTCCCTCAGACGGGCGAAGCCGTCCACGAGTTCGGGGGTGTAGGTCGAGCCTCCGCCGACCACGGTGAGTTTCATATGCCTAACCCTTCACTCCGGTGAGCGTGACACCCTCGACGAACGCCTTCTGGGCGAAGAAGAACACGAGGATCACGGGGGCCATGACCAGCACGGTGGCGGCCATGGTGAGGTTCCAGTCGGTGTGGTGGGCGCCCTTGAACGACTCCAGGCCGTAGGAGAGCGTCCAGGCGCCCGGGTTCTCCGAGGCGTAGATCTGCGGGCCGAAGTAGTCGTTCCACGCGTAGAAGAACTGGAAGAGCGCCACCGCCGCTATACCCGGCCGGGCCATCGGGAGAACGACCCGGAGCAGCGTGCGCAGGTCGCCGCAGCCGTCCACCTTGGCCGCGTCCACGTACTCGTCGGGGATCGTGGTGAGGAACTGGCGCAGCAGGAAGATAGAGAACGCGTCGCCGCACGCCATGGGGATGATCAGGGGCCACAGCGTGCCGGAGAGGTCCAGCTGCTTCGCCCAGAACAGGTACATCGGGATGACGACCACCTGCGGCGGCAGCATCATCATCGAGATGACCAGCATCAGGGCGAGGTTGCGGCCGCGGAAGCGGAACTTGGCCAGGGCGTAGGCGACGGGGATCGAGGAGACGACCGTGAGGACCGTGCCCAGGCCCGCGTAGAGCAGGGTGTTCCGCCACCACGTGAGGAAGCCGGGGGTGTCGAAGACCTTGGCGTAGTTGCCCCACTCCCAGGTGTGCGGGACCAGGTCGCGGCTGAGCGCCTGGGAGTCGCTCATGAGGGAGGTCAGGAACACGAAGACGAAGGGCAGCGTGAAGAAGAGGGCCGCCGCGATGCCGAGGGAGTGGACGGCGATCCATTCCAGCAGGGCCCTGCGGCGGGCGCTGCGTTCCGCCGGGGTGGGCGGTGCCTTCTTCAGGTCCACGGGTGTGTCGAGCACCTGGGTCATCGGTCACCTGCCTGGATCAGGCCGCCCCTGCGGCGCATCAGAAGTGCCGTGAAGGCCATGGAGAGGGCGAACAGGACCAGGGCGACCACGCAGGCGGAGCCGTAGTCGAAGCGCTGGAAGCCCAGGTTGTAGACGAGTTGGGGGAGGGTGAGGGTGGACTTGTCCGGGTAGCCGGGCTCGAACTGCGTGCCCGCGCCCTGGATCACGCCCGAGGCGACCTTCCCGGCGATCAGTGGCTGGGTGTAGTACTGCATCGTCTGGATCACGCCCGTGACCACCGCGAACATGACGATCGGGGAGATGTTCGGGAGCGTGACGTAGCGGAAGCGCTGCCAGGGGGAGGCGCCGTCCAGTTCCGCCGCCTCGTACTGCTCCCTCGGTACGTCCAGCAGCGCCGCCATGAAGATGACCATGAGGTCGCCGATGCCCCACAGGGCCAGCAGGGTCAGGGCCGGTTTGGACCAGGCCGGGTCGCTGAACCAGCCCGGGGCCGGCAGGCCCGCCCCCTCCAGGATCGAGTTGACGGGGCCCGTGCCCGGGTTGAGCAGGAAGGCGAAGGCCATCGTGGCCGCCACGGGCGGGGCCAGGTAGGGCAGGTAGAACAGGGTGCGGAAGACGCCCGTCGCCGTCCTGATCCTGGTGATCAGCAGGCCCACGCCCAGGCCGAAGGCGACCCGGAGCGTGACCGTGACGACGACCAGCCAGAGGGTGTTGCGCAGGGCGGGCCAGAAGAGCGGGTAGTGCTCGAAGACGTACGCCCAGTTCCTCGTGCCCACCCACGCCGGCGGCTCGAAGCCGTCGTAGCGCATGAAGAAGAAGTAGACGGTGGAGACCAGGGGGTAGGCGAAGAAGACCGAGAAGCCGACCAGCCAGGGGGACAGGAACGCCAGGGTGCGCAGGGCCGAGCGGCGGTGTCTGGCGCGCAGCGTGAGGGTGCTCATGGGTTACTTCGCCTGCGCGATGTCCGTGTCGATCTGCTCGGCCGTCCTGCGCAGGCCCGCCTTGAGGTCGGTGGCCTTGCCGCTCTCGTAGTCGTAGCCGAACTGCTGGATCGTGGTGAGGTAGACACCGCCGTTGACCGAGGCGGGGGCCGTCGTGGAGTTCGGGTTCGCGGCGATCTCCAGGAACGTCTTGAAGCGCGGGTCGTACTTCAGCTTCGGGGACTTCAGGGCCTGGAGGGTCGAGGGTACGTTGTGGATCGCGTTGGAGAAGTTCACCACCGCGTCCGTGTCCGTGGTCATGTACTTCACCAGCTCCCAGGCCGCGTTCTGCTTCTCGCTGGTCGCGGCGATGCCGGCGATGGTGCCGGTGATGTAGCCCTTGCCGTACTGGTCGGCCTGGTCGTCGGGGACGGGCAGCGGGGCCACGCCTATCTCGAACTCGGGCTTGGTGGCCAGGGCCATGCCCAGGCGCCACTCGCCGTCCAGCTGCATGGCGACCTGGCCGGTGTGGAAGGGGTGCTTCGGGCCCCATTCGTCGCCCAGGCCGGAGCGGTAGGTCTCCAGCTTGCGGTAGCCGCCGAGGGTGTCGACCAGCCTCTTCTGCATCCTGAAGGCCTTCTCGAAGGCGGGGTCCTTGCCGACGTTCGACTTGCCGTCCTTGTCGAAGTACGTGGGGGAGAACTGGCCCAGGTAGTGCTCGGTGGTGGTCTCCCAGCCGTGGTAGTTCGGCATGAAGCCGAGCTGCTCGAAGGTGTCCCCCTGATGGATCGTCAGCTTCTTCGCGACCCGCTCGAACTGCGACCAGGTCTTCGGCGGGGCGGTGACGCCGGCCTTCTCGAAGGCCGTCTTGTTGTAGTAGAGGCCGTACGCGTCGCCCAGCAACGGCACCGCGCAGCGGTTGCCCTCGAACCGGGTGTACTCGTTCATCGCCTTCGGGAACGTCTTGGCCGGGTCGACGCCCGACTTCTCGAAAAACGGGTCGAGGTCGACCAGGGCGCCGGATGAGCAGAACTTGCCGACGCTGTTCGTGGTGAACGACGAGATCACGTCCGGGGCCTTGCCGCCGCCGGCGCGCAGGGCCTGGTTGATCTTGTCGTCCGTCATGTTGCCGACGACGTCGACGCGGATGTGGGGGTGCGCCTTCTCGAAACCGGCCACCAGGTCCCTGACGGCCTTCACCTCCGAGGGCGCGCTCCACGCGTGCCAGAAGGTGAGGGTCGTCTCCTTGGAGGCGTCGTCGTTCGCGCCGGAGTCCGGCCGGCCGGTGCAGGCGGTGGCGAGGGAGGCGGCGAGGGCGAGGGCCGCTTTTCGGGGCATTCCGGGCATGGCGAAGCTCCCTGAGGTGCGGGGGAAGGAAGGGGGGACGCGGGCGGGGGTGGGGTCAGCGGGAGGTGTCGAAGACCTCGTCCCGTGTCGTCGTCAGCGCGCTCTCCAGCGCGCCGCGCAGCACGGGGTGTTCACGGACGTCGCCCACGACCAGGCGCGGGCGGGACGCGGCCAGTTCCTCCAGCTCGGCCTGGACGAGGGCGCGCAGCGGCTCGCCGCCCGAGGTGAGGGCCGCGCCGCCCAGGACGACGAGCTCGGGGTCGAGGACCGACACGAGGGAGGCCAGGCCGGTGGCGAGGCGTGTCGCGTAGGTGCTCAGGAGGGCGCGGTGGGCGTCGTCGCCGGACTGCGCGGCCCGGGCCAGCAGGTGGGCGGCGGCCTCGGCGTACGGGCCCTGGGGGATGTCGTCGATGCCGAGTTCACGGGCCAGGCGCGGGACGGCCTGGGAGCCGGCCAGCTCCTGGTAGCCGCCGCTGTTGGCCTTGGTGACCTGGCGGACCAGGGGTGCGCCGGGCACCGGCAGGAAGCCGACCTCGCCGGCGCCGCCGGTCCAGCCGCGGTGCAGCCGGCCGCCCAGGACCAGGGCGGCGCCCAGGCCCTCCTCGTTCCACAGCAGTACGAAGTCCTCGTGACCCCGGGCCGCGCCCAGGCGCTGTTCGGCGAGCGCCACCAGGTTGACGTCGTTCTCGTACTCGAACGGCATCGGCAGGGCGGCGGCGAGCTCGTCCAGGAGGGTCGGGGAGTGCCAGCCGGGCAGGTGGGAGGCGTAGCGCAGACGGCCCGTGGTGGGGTCGAAGGCGCCGGGGGTGCCGATGACGAGGCGGTGGATGTCGTCCCGGGCCAGGCCCGCCGCCTTCACCGCGCCGTCCAGGGCGTCGGTGACCTGCTGGACGACCGGGGTGCCGGTGCGCCTGCCGGGGGTGGGCAGTTCGAAGCGGCCGATCGTGCGGCCGGTGATGTCGGCGACCGCGGCGAGGATCCGCTGGGGGGTGACGTCGAGTCCGGCGGCGTGCCCGGCCGCCGGGTTGACCTCGTAGAGCTGGGCGCTCGGCCCCGGGCGGCCCGCGGTGGTGCCGGTGGCCAGGACCAGGCCCGCCGCCTCCAGGCGGGCCAGCAGCTGCGAGGCGGTCGGCTTGGACAGGCCGGTGAGCTTGCCGATCCGCGTGCGGGACAGCGGCCCGTGCTCCAGCAGCAGGTCCAGGGCGGCCCGGTCGTTCATGGCGCGCAGGACGCGCGGGGTGCCCGGCGTTCCGGCGAATCCTGCCATGCGTGTCCACACCTGCCCTTCGGCTGCTCAGCTTCTCAGTGATCGGGGAGGGAAGTCCACCGATCATTGTTAGGAAACTTACCTATCGGATGCGAGGACCGTAGGGTGCCGCGAAGCCCGCGTCAAGGGGCCGGATGACCGGGGGCGCAGGAACGACGGAGGGCCCCCGGCGATGCCGGGGGCCCTCCGTGCCGCGCTGGTCGCTACTTGGTGACGCTCGGCGGTGGTGTCAGGGGCGTCGCCGCCTGGGACTGCGGCGAGGTGGTGCTGGCGTACGCCGACGGCGCGGCCATGCCCGCCGTCGGGTCGGCGGGCGTCTCCTCCACCGGGGCCGTGGCGCCGCCGACGATCCGGATGTCCGCCGCGTCGAAGGCCCGCTTCACGCGCCAGCGCAGCTCGCGCTCCACGGTCAGGGACTTGCCCGGCATCGTCTTGGCCGACAGCCGCACGACCATGGAGTCCAGCAGGACGCTGTCCAGGCCGAGGACCTCGATCGGGCCCCACAGCAGCTCGTTCCAGGGCTCCTCGGCGCCCATCTTCTCGGCGACCTCGTCGAGCGTGGCCTTGACCTTGTCCAGGTCCTCCGAGGCGGCGACCGTGACGTCGACGTTGGCCGTCGCCCAGCCCTGGGAGAGGTTGCCGATGCGCTTGACCTCGCCGTTGCGGACGTACCAGATCTCGCCGTCGTCGCCGCGCAGCTTGGTCACGCGCAGGCCCACCTCGATCACCTCGCCGGAGGCGACGCCCGCGTCGATCGTGTCGCCGACGCCGTACTGGTCCTCCAGGATCATGAAGACGCCCGAGAGGAAGTCCGTGACCAGGTTGCGCGCGCCGAAGCCGATCGCCACGCCCGCGACACCGGCCGAGGCCAGCAGCGGGGCCAGGTTGATGTTGAACGCGGACAGGATCATCAGGGCCGCGGTGCCCATGATGAGGAAGCTGGCCACCGAGCGCAGCACCGAGCCGATCGCCTGCGAGCGCTGACGGCGGCGCTCGACATTGACCAGAAGGCCGCCCAGCGGGCTCCCGTCCGAGCTCTGCGCCGCGCGGCTCATGCGGTCGATGAGCTTGGTGATCGCCCGCCGTACCGCGACCCTCAGCACGGCCGCTATGACCAGGACCAGCAGGACCTGCAGACCGATCGCGAGCCAGGTCGACCAGTTCTGCTCGACCCAGCCGGCGGCGTTCGTCGCGCTCTCCTGGGCGTCCTGGAGCGAGGGCACTCTCGGGGACTGCGTATCCGACGGGGTCGGCGACGGCGACGGCGACGGGCCGGCGGCCGACAGGACGGCGTCCACAACGGACAAGGACACGGCAGGTACCTCCAGGTGCAGCGGTCTGCCCCGGTGCGGTGGTTCGGGGGGTCAAGGTCACGGCTGGGTCACCGAAGGGGCAGAACCACCACACTAACGGGGCATTGTGTGTGCCTCTGACGGATGTGTGAAGGAGAGACCGGGCTCACCTGGGCTTGAACAGGCCATGCTCCGGGGGATCCTTCGGATGTGGTCGAAAACACTCCCAGCCCGTTACGGGGACATGGTGGCGCTTCCACCAGGCATGAGGGGAGACTGGCTACGAATCGTCCCGGCGCGAGCCACGCGCCGCCGGCGTCCAAGGAGGCATCCGTGCCGCATGTCCTGGTCCTCAACGCGTCGTACGAGCCGCTAGGCGTCGTACCGCTCCGCCGCGCGCTCGTCCTCGTCCTCGAGAACAAGGCCGTCTGCCTCGAGGAGACCGGCGCCTATCTGCACAGCGCGTCCGTCACAGTCCCCGCACCCAGCGTGGTCCGGCTCAAGCGATTCGTGCGGGTTCCCTACCGGGGGCCCGTTCCGCTCACCCGCCGGGCGCTGTTCGCCCGCGACGGGGGCCGGTGCATGTACTGCGGTGGCGTCGCAACCAGCGTCGACCACGTCATCCCGCGCAGCCGCGGGGGCAAGCACGTCTGGGACAACGTGGTGGCGTCCTGCCGCCGCTGCAACCACGTGAAGGCCGACCGGCACCTGGTCGAGATCGGCTGGCGGCTGCGTCACAAACCCGCCCCGCCCACCGGCCTGGCCTGGCGCATCATCGGGACCGGTCATAGGGACCCGCGCTGGCTGCCGTACTTGCAGCCGTACGGCGCGGACGACGCCTTGGCCCGGATCGACGGCATTTCCGCCTGAGACGATCCGGGCTTTCGTGTAGGCGCCGTCCGGACCGTCCGCGGTCGCCCCCGACAGGGAGGCCGCGGGCTCAGGCGGCTACGCCCCGGCTTCTCAGCAGGGCGGTGTAGGCCGCCTCGGCGGCGCGTCCCTCAACGGTTCCGGGCGGGGTGTGGGTCAGAAACGTACGGGTGTTCCCATGATGCAGGATCGTCCCTCCGTACATAACAGTGACATGGTCCGCTTCTTCCGCCAGGTCGGCGACGTCATGGGTGGACAGCAGAACCCGCACGTCGTCGGTCAGACCGCGCAGGATGTCGCGGAACACGCGGCGCTGGTAGGGATCCATACCAGCGGTCGGCTCATCCAGCAACAGGAACTTGGCCCCGTGCACGAGAGCTCCGGCGACGCCCACGCGCCGCAGCTGGCCGCCGGAGAGCTGGCCCGTGCGGGCGTCGGTCTTGTCGGTCAGTTGCACCCGTGCCAAGGCTCTGCGGGCCTGCTTCCAGGCGTCGGCGCGGGGCATGCCCTTGAGCCAGCCGATGTAGGCGACGTACTCGCGCGCCGTGAGCGTCGGCATGGGGACGATGTCCTGCGGCATCCAGGCCACTGCCCGCCGGTACGCGGAGGTACCCGCGGGAGCACCGGACAGGGTGATGTGCCCCCTTTGTGGCTTGGTCACCGACGCAGCGAGCCTGAGCAAGGTCGACTTGCCGGCGCCGTTGGGTCCCAGCAGGACCGTCAGGCCGTCCGGCAGGGCGTACGAGAAATCCTGTAGAACCGGCTGCTTCCAGCGCCGATAGCCGTACGTACAGTTGCTGAGTTCCAGTGTCACGCTGTTTTCCTCGACGAGCGGATCTGGGCGGCGAGGCCGATGGCGAACGCTGCCAGGGAGGCGGCTGCTGCGAACGTACTGTCCGCGGGGAGTGCGATGACGGTCCAAGGGCGCGGAATGTTTCCGCGGAATCCGACGACCGCTACGGTGACCAGCCATCCCACGGGGAACATGACGGCCGCCGAGCCGGCCCACGCCCGTCCGAGCAGCATCAGGCCGGTCAGGAAGACGGCGTTACGTCCCCCGGTGGTGGCTGCTGCTGTGCCCTGCAGGGCGGCGATGACAGCACTGCACAGCACTGCCGCGCCCATGACTGCAATGACGAGGGCATTGTCCATCCGTGTGATGGGTCGTGTTCCGGAGACCTCCGCCGCGGGGAGCCGAGACTCCAACATCGCCATCAAGAGGGCGAGCAGCGGCACGGGCACGAACAGGGAGAGCGCGACCCGAGGGCTCCCGGTGATCGAGGGCAGCAGCACCGTGGTGTCCTGGACGGCGAACAACGCGACGGCGAAGACGACCAGGGCGAGTGGCAGCAGGATGTGGCCCTTGCGGGCCTTGAACCACCAACTCACGACGTCTTGGCCTTGCAGGTGGCAAGAGTCCGCTTGATCCACTTGGTCTGCTCGGTCTGCGGCTTTGCCAGCACCCGGGCGACGTCGGCCCGGACCTGCTCTTCGACTTGTCGGCCCGCAGGATTCAGACCTTCCTGTTCCCGGCGCATCTGGTAGGCCTTCTCCTGACCGGTCTTCATTGCCGCCCACAGCCACACGGAGTGGGCGGTGCGGACGTCGACTTCCTTGCAGTGGAAGCGCAAGGCGCGCACCACGACCTGGTACACGGCATCGCCCCTCGGGACCGGGCGGGTCAGCATCATGCGCCACACCGTATCCGTGGAGGGTTTCTGGTGACGGCCGTTGACGTAGCCGTCGGTGATGAGGCGGGGCTTCGCCGACGTCGCCCCTGCGGCGCGAAGCACCCGCAGGGCGTTGGCGGTGTCACGCTGGACCTGGGGTAGATGCCGCGCGTTGAACTCCGGTACACACATGCGCGGCGAACTGCCGGCGCACTCCATGGCGACGTTCCCCGTGGTCAACGGTGGGGCGGCTGGCCAGTCAGCGGCCGTGCGGTAGGCGCCGAGAGCACCGCTCGCCGCTACGGCGACCGCGACCGCAACCCGCAGCACCCGCCATCCGTAGGGCAACCAAAGGATCATCAACCCCGCTGCTATGCCCCCAGCCAGCAGTACGGGTACCACTACGGTGACGAGTTCGGGAACCTCACCGAAACCGATGCTGCCGAACTGGCCGGAGACATGGCGAGGCCAGTAAGGCAGTACCGCCCTGGTGAAGGCGACGACGACCCAGTCGGCCACGGCGAGGATCGGTGTGGCGATGATGCGGGGAACCCAGCAGCCGACGGCGAATCCGATGACGGCGTGCGCGACGGCCACCGTCATCGCGGCCAGGGGCAGACGCATACTGTCGAGACTGGGCATGGTCGCCGACCTGGCCAGCGATACGGCCGGAGGAACGAGCAGCACCAGCCACGAAAGCATGATCACCGGGGCTAGGACATTGGCTGCGATCCGGTAGCGGGTGCGGGCGGGTGCCAGTGCCCAAATCCGTGCGTTCTTGAGACGTCCGCTCTCCCAGCAGGCCAGTGCGGCGGCCGTCGCATAAGCCAATGCATAAAGAGTCATCAGAGGCTCTGCGACGATGGTAGGCGCGTAATGGTAATAGCTTGAAAGGGGGGCCTTTTCTCCTGAGAGATAGTAAAGAGCAGTCAACAGGAGAACGATGGGAGCAGCCCACCGTACGCTACCGCTGCGCAGGGCGGTGCTGAAGTTCATGGAATCTCACCGAACCGCTTTTCGGCCGAAGAGGGGTGCCCCGGCGGGGCACCCCTGAATGCTGGATTGTCAGTCGGCCTTGGTCGTGTCGACCGAAACCGAGCTCACGCTCAGCTGCGGGCCGAAGGTCGAACCGCCGATCTTCGCAATCTTGAAATAGTAGTCGCGCATACCCGACGGAAGGTCGGTCCACTCGCCGTTGCTGGTGCCGCCGCTGAAGCAAGCGGTGAACGTCTTGTTGTCGTAGGCCTCGTCAGGCTGGAACGAGATGTCGTTCCACATCTGAACGTCGGTGCTCTTCGAGCCGTCAGTGGTGCAGCCGGTGAAAAGCACCTGCGAGTACAGCTCGTCCGACCAGCGCCGAGATTCGAAGCCCACGCTGGCGCCACTGATGGAGCTGCTCCAGTTGGCCTCGGCTATCGGAGCCAGTGCGAGAGTCGCCGCCGCTGCCGTACCGATCACCATGGAAAAACGCGCGCCGCGCTTCATATTTCCCCGTCCCTTCGTGTGTAGAGCACGGGACAGGTGTTTGTGAGAACATTATCCCCCCACGTCCCCTTTCCCCCGTGCAGGCCAAGGGGTATGACCTGCGGTGAACTCTACCGACGGAGTTCACAGAGCGTCAACTTTATATTCTCTGCATGGTTGCATTTCCGTCACTCGGTGCCCTGTTTGGGTTCGTTTTCCCGTCGGGACAATATGTCGGCGTGGTCAGTATTGACCTTGATGTCCGGTGATGCTTCTCAGGCTTCGGGCGGATGCCCACCAGTGACCGCGTACACCTCCGCCGACCACAGTGAGTACCCGTACGGCGTGGCCCGCTTCTCGCCCTGCACGCGGACGAAGCGCACGTCCCGTTCGTCCATGCGGACGCTCTCGCGGCCGCCCCGGCTGTCGCGCACCATGGCCGCCGTCCGCCAGCGGCGGCCGTCCGGCGAGACCTGGACGCGGTAGGCGGAGGGGTGGGCGTCCTGCCAGCGGAGCACGAGCCGCCCGAGCCGCGCCGGGCGGGGCAGCTCGGCCTGCCACCAGGCGCCGTCGTCGGCCGGGGACGACCAGCGGGTGCCCGGGGCGCCGTCGTTCGCCGCCGACGCGGGGAAGTCGGGCGTCTCGTCGGCCGAGGAGCGGGCCGTCGCGGTGCGGGCCAGGTCGGGTCCGCCGGTGGGCGGGAACGCCCGGACGGTGAGGGTGCGGGCGGCTCCCGCGAAACGCAGCCGGACGTCGTAGGACCGCGTCGGGGCGCCGCGCTCCACGGTCACCTCGACCGGCACCTCGACGGTCGTGCCGCGCGGTACGACCCACTCGGCGCGCGGCACCCGCACCCGCACGCCCGGCGGTGCCTCGACCGTGAGCCTGCCGCGCGTGCCGGCGGGCCGCGGGGAGTCCAGCCGCGCCGTCAGCCGCTCGGTGCGACCGGTCTCCACGTCCGCGCGGTCCCGGTCCAGGCCCAGGGAGGTCGTCGTCGGAGGAGAAGCACATCGCCTGGCCCGGGGCCACCGCCCAGCCCGGCGTGACGTGGTTGCGGCGCGCCCGCTCGGCCAGCTCCCGGAACGCCGCCCGCTGCGCCGCCGGGTTCGGCTCACGCCAGCGGGCCTGCCGGTACGGGTCGTCGCCCGGGGCGTACAGGTAGCGGTTCTGCTTGGTGCGCCCCAGGAAGTCGAGCTGCGCCAGGCGCTGCCGGTGCGTCCACGCGGTGCCGTAGAAGCCCTCGGTGACCCCGCGGACGGCGGTGCCGGGCCAGTCGCGCACGACGGCCGCCGCGATCGTGCCGTCCGCGCGCAGCAGTTGCCGCAGCGTCTGCACGGCGTGGAACAGGCCGTCCGCGCCGGTGCCGGTGAGGGAGACGCCGTTCCCGCCCACCGACAGCTCGTAGCCGCCGGAGGGCAGGGCGTGCCGGTCGCCCGGGCGGGCGGGTTGCGTCCGCGCGCGCACCACCAGGGCGCCCGGTTCGGCGGTGCCGGTGATCCGGCGTGCCCCGGCGTGCCGCAGGAGCGCACGCAGTGCGTCGAGGGCGTACGGATCGGCGTGTGCATCGGACAGCAGCGCGACCCGGTCCGGCACGGCGACGGGGGCGCCGTTGCGGCGCAGGGACTGCGGACGCGGCCAGACGGACGGGCCCGCGTCGGTGACGCCGAGGGCCGGCGCCGCGGCCGGGCCGGGCGGGGACGCGGCCGTGCCGGGCGGGGACGGGGCCGCCACCGCGGCGGGCACGGCCCCGAGGCTTCCGGCCACGACGGCGACCGCGAGGGCCGCCACCCGCTTCCCGTGCCGCAGTCCCACAGGCCCCCTCCAGGTGTGTTCGACCAGCGGAACGAGCCCACCACCGTCCCGGCGAGGGTGTCAACGAGAGTGGCCGATGTGACGGCTTCTGCCCGGAGTATGGAAGGAGTGGAGGGGAGTGGAATGTGAGCAGGAGCACGATGTTCGGCGAAGGGCGTCTGCCCGCGCGCCGACTGGGTAGGGCTGCGATAACCCGCAAGCCGTACCCGAAAAAGGAGCCCCCGTGGCTGCGATGACGTTCCTCCCGCTCCCGGCCCCGTCCAAACCCGTGGCGGACGACCCGTCCGCCGACCTCGACGACCCCCACCACGACCCGCGGTACTGCGTCTTCAGCTCCGAGAGCGCCTGCACCGAGCCGCCGCTGACCAGCGAGCCGCCGCTGCCCGACGCCGAGCCCCTCACCAGCGAGCCGCCGCTCGCCGAAGCCGCCCCCCTGACCAGCGAGCCCCCCGCCTTCGTCCCGGACCTCACGAGGCTCTAGATGACCGCTCCCCGGGCGGCCGAACCGCTCTCCGAGGACCTGTCCCGCCTCGCCGCCCTGCACGGCGTGGCCCCTTCCTACAGCCCCTCCCCGGACCGCACGGTCGAGACCTCGGCCACCGCGGTCACCCTCGTCCTGGCCGCGCTCGGCGTGGACGCGAGCACGCCCGGCGCCGTCCGCGCCGCGCTCGCGGCCCGGGAGCGGGAACTGGCCGCGCGGCTGCTGCCGCCGACCGTCGTCGCCTGGGGCGCGACCCCCCCGGCCGCCCTGGCCGCCCTCCCCGAGGGGACCCGGCTGCGCGTCGAGACCGAGCAGGGCGAGACCCGCGCCTCGGCCGGGCAACTGCCGCATGGCGTTCACCGGCTGACCGCCACGGCCCCCGACGGCCGCACGGCCCACGCCCACCTGATCGTCGCGCCGGAGCGCCTGCCCGCCGCCTCCGGCCGCTCGTACGGACTCCTCGTCCAGCTGTACTCCCTGCTCTCCAGCCGGTCCTGGGGCATGGGCGACCTCGGCGACCTCGCCGAACTGGCCGGCTGGGCCGGGCGGTCGCTCGGTGCCGGCTTCGTCCAGGTCAACCCGCTGCACGCGGCCGTGCCGGGCGACCCCACCGACCCCTCCCCGTACCGCCCCTCCTCCCGCCGCTTCCCCGACCCGGTCCACCTGCGGATCGAGGACGTCCCCGAGGCCGCCCACGTCGAGGACCCCGACCGGCTGCGCGCGCTGCTGGAGCGGGCGGCCCGGCTGCGCGAGGCGGTGCTGCACAAGGGCGCCCTGATCGACCGGGACGCCGTCTGGGAGCTCAAGCGCGAGGCGCTCGAACTGCTCTGCGACGTCCCCCTCGGCCCCGGCAGGCGCGCCGCCTACTGCGACTTCCTCGCCGAGCAGGGCCAGGCCCTGGAGGACCACGCCACCTGGTGCGCCCTCGCCGAGGTGCACGGCTCGGACTGGCACCGCTGGCCCACCGGCCTGCGCGACCCGCGCTCGGCCGAGACGGCCCGCGCCCGCAACGGCCTGATGGACCGGGTCGACTTCTTCTCCCGGCTCGCCTGGCTCACCGACACCCAGCTCACCGCCGCGCAGCGCGCCGCCCGGGAGGCGGGCATGCCCGTCGGGATCGTGCACGACCTGGCGGTCGGCGTGCACCCGGCGGGGGCCGACGCCTGGGCGCAGCAGGACCACTTCGCCGCCGGCATGTCCGTCGGCGCCCCGCCGGACGCCTTCAACGCCCGCGGTCAGGACTGGGGCCTGCCGCCCTGGCGGCCCGACCGGCTGGCCGACTCCGGCTACGCCCCCTTCCGCGAGCTGCTGCGCGCCCTGTTCCGCTACGCCGGGGCCCTGCGCATCGACCACGTCATGGGCCTGTTCCGCCTGTGGTGGGTCCCCCAGGGCCACCCGCCCACCGAGGGCACCTACGTCCGCTACGACGCCGAGGCCATGCTCGCGGTGCTGGTCCTGGAGGCATCCCGGGCCGGGGCGCTGGTGATCGGCGAGGACCTCGGCACCGTCGAGCCCGGGGTGCGCGAGGCGCTGCGCGAGCGCGGGGTGCTCGGTACGTCCGTGCTGTGGTTCGAACGCGACTGGGAGGGCGACGGCCGCCCCCTGCCCCCGGAGAGCTGGCGCGCGGACTGCCTGGCCACCGCCACCACCCACGACCTGCCCTCCACCGCGGCCCGCCTGACCGGCGAGCACGTGGAGCTCCGCGACAGCCTCGGACTGCTGACCCGCCCGCTCGCCGAGGAGCGCGCCGAGGCGGCCGCCGACACGGCGGAGTGGCTGTCCCTGCTGTCCGAACTCGGCCTGCTGCACGGCACCGGCGGCGGCACCGACACCTCCTCGGAGGAGGCCGGGATCCAGGCCGTGCACCGCTTCCTGCTGCGCACCCCGGCCCGCATGGTCGGCGTCTGGCTCCCGGACGGGGTGGGCGACCGCCGCCCGCAGAACCTCCCGGGGACGTGGGACCAGTACCCGAACTGGCGCCTGCCGGTCGCGGACGCCGAGGGGCGCCCGGTGACGCTGGAGGAGCTGGCTGCCTCGCCGCGGCTGCGCGCGCTGATGGAGGTGCTCGGGGAGGCCGGACCCTGACGCCGGGCCTCTTACGGCACCCCCGGGCGCGCGGGCCCGGGGGGCGTTGGATACTTTGACACCGTGGACAAGAAGAACGCCCTGCGCGCCGGCGCCCTGGCAGCCGGAACGACGCTGATGATGCTGCTCATGTCGTCCCCCGCCTCCGCGCTCACGCGCGACGACGGTGACGACCCCGGCACGGGCCTGAGCGTCATCGAGACGCTGGGTCTGTTCGTCGTGGCCCCGATCGTGCTGTACCTGGTCATCGCCGGACTGGTGATGGTCGGCGACAAGTCGCACAAGAAGAAGGACCCGACGAGTTCCAACATCACCACCAAGGCCGACTTCCCGATCGTCTTGTCGAGGAGGAAGGCGAGGACCGCGGAGACGACCAGGGAGTAGGCGAGGACACCGAAGACACCGGCGCACTGCTTCCAGAAC